>DASQLH010000027.1:0-26691 GCA_035630155.1 Chthoniobacterales bacterium | reverse complement strand
CGGCAAACCGCGCGTGGTCATCTTCCGAATGCGGAGCGTCCCGGCCATGGATGCGAGCGGTCTGCACGCCTTCGAAGGCGCGATCGAAAAGCTGCGCCGCGACGGCATCGAAATTTTCCTCACCGCCGTCCGCCCCCAGCCAATGAAGGTCATGTTCGAAGCCGGTCTGGCCGAACGAATCGGCCTCGATCGTTTTTGCGCCGACATCGACCAGGCGCTCGCCGCTGCGCGCGAGCTTCATTCCACTCCTGCTTCAAGGAACGCGTAGGGACGACAAATCTCGCAAACAAAATCGCAAGAAACGGTGAGTGTCTCACACCGGGAATTCTCATGCTTCCATAAACAGGAGGCATGATGAAAACAGAAAATGACACCGACGCGGCAGCGCAACACACAGACGAACAGCCTTGGCACAAGATTGCCGTGAAGTTATTGAGCAGCACAGTGGAAAGTCGCCCAACCATCACGTGCGAATGCGCTTTATGGGGATCGCCCTGTCCTCACTCGTTCTGGTCCGAGAAAAGGGCAACAGCAGCACTCGAATCCGTTTGATTTACTGAGTCCAGTGGGGCTCGGAAGCCTGGCTCGGCTGGCGGCGAATTCTCCCGGCCTGCCCGGGCCGAGGGGCGACCCCTACCAAATTCCCGAATGGGTGCAACGCATCGTTATTCTTCCCAGCGCGTCATACGCAGGCTCGCCAGCGTCATCATGGTTGCGGACCAGACGACGGCGATGACCACGAACCAGGCGCCGGCGTGGGCGGTCCACCAGCCGGCAAGCGGGGTTTTGTTGGCGGCTTCGGCGGGGATTTGTTGCAAGGCAAAAAGGGCGTCGATCCGAAAGGCATCGAGCGGATTCAGCATGAGGAGCGCGACCCAGAGATCGGGGAATTGCTGGATGCCGCTCCAGCGTGCAGCGAAGAGAGCCAGGAGATCGACACTGAAAAGGAGGAGCAACCAGGCGCTCACAGCGACGATGAGCGCCTGCGCACGATCGTTCGCAAAATAACCCGCGGCCAACCCCAGGGTAAGAAAGGTGGCAGCCAGCAAGAGTGTTTGCAGGTAAAGTTTCGCCATCGTCCGCACATCGGCGCCGGCGAAGAGCGGCGGCAAGAAAAGAAGCAGAAGCACGGCGGCCAGGATTAACCCAAGCGCAAAGAATTTTCCGATAACGTAGCTCTGGCGGGGCAAAGGTTGAGTGAAAAGCAGCTGCCATTCTTCCCGTTCCGCCTGGGCACTGCCCACGCCCGCCAGAAGGGCGAAGAGGGAGACAAAATAAAGCGCGATTTGAAGATGGAAAAAGCCGGTGGCGCTGGCGTCCTCGCTGAAAATGGCGGCCGCAATTCCGCCGAGCAAGGCGAGCGCGGAGAAGACATGAAAGTAGCGATTGATGAGCGCGAGACGAAATTCGCGAGTGAACAACGCCGTTAAGGCGTTGCGGTCAAAGAGCCTGAACGAGGCGAATTTCATTTTCGTCGGTTGCTGGAATGTCTGGGAAGTTGTGCCGCAGATCGGAAGGATCGAGCTCCTGTTCGATAACGCCTTCGCGGCAGAGGAGGCAACGGTCCGCGACGTCATTCCACTCGGCGATCAGATGGGTGGTGACGAGGACCGCTTTGCCGCGGCGCGATTCGAAGTGCAGTGTTTCCTGCAAACGTTTCCGCCAGCCGGGGTCGAGACTTAATCCGGGTTCATCGAGCAGAAGCACCGGGGCATCAGGCAACAACAGCAACGCGATACCGAGTCGCTGTCGCATTCCACCGGAAAGTTCCTGCGTGCGCATATGCGCAACGTCGCTCATACCCGTCAACTCGAGCATCGCGTTGCAACGGTCTAATGAGACGGCCCGAAGGCGGGCGTAAAAGCGGAGGACCTCCAGGCATGTGAGCCTTGGATGAAAGCTTGGCCGTTGGGGCAAGTAAGCCGAGGCGCGTTGTGCGGCGACGGTTTCGTGCACGATATCGAAGCCGTTAATCTGTGCGCTCCCGGCATTCGGCCGAACCAGTCCAGCCAGTATTTTTATTGTCGTGCTCTTGCCCGCGCCGTTCGGTCCCACCATGAGCGTGACTTCGCCGGCCCCGGCCTGAAGCGAAACGCCGCGCAACACTGGCTTGCGTCCGTAATTCTTCGTCAGGTTGTCGGCCAGGATCATTTTGCTTGGGGAGCGCCCGCGCCTCGCGTGCTGGCGAGGGCGCCTCGCCCTCGCGAACTTGGTCTTTGGCGGCAAGATAGTTTCGGCGGGGGCGCCGAAACCAGCACGCGAGGGCGCGTGCGCTCCCCGGAGAAGTCGCAATCTCGCGTGTAAGAAAATGCCGTTATCATTTCGTCGAAGAGTTGATCGCCCGCGCTGACTGTTGCGCCTGAATCTTCCAAAAACGCGACGTGAGCGGCGACGGATCTTCGATCGCGCTCATGCCGGGAATGACGGCGCGCTCATTGGCGAAGCGCAACAGTTTCAAGGCCGGGCTCCCGGAGAGGAATGCCACCGCCGGGAAGTCACGCCGCAAAATCCCAAAGGAATCGAGCTCGCGATGCGGCAGGTCGTTGATCCCATCGCGATCGAGATCGACCTCCAGGTCGTTGTCCCAAAAGTTACCGACACCCTTTACGGCCCATTTGTTGCCAGAAACATCCGAGGCGCCGGTCTCGATCGGATGCAAATTGCGGGTGAAAACATTCTCGGTGAAACGGTTCCCGCCGGAGTTCGAGCCGAAACGGAGGCCGATATAATTTTGCGTGACGCGATTGCCGGTAATCTCGTTGTCGTTGCATTGATTGAACGACAGCCCGACCGCGTTCGAGGTAATCTCGTTTTGTTCCAGCTTGCTGCGGTCGGACGACTGAAAGATCAAGCCGTAGGCGCGGTGGCCGCGGTTATTGATGAAACGATTCCCGCGCACGACCAATTCCTTCGAGAACATGATGGCCGCGCCGGCCGCATTTTCGGTAAAGGTGTTGTTGAGAAAAACATTGTTGTCCGAATACATGTAGTGGAGGCCGTAGCGGACGTGGTGAATGAGGTTGTCCTCGACCCGCGCGTTGTTCGTGAACGAGAAGTAAATGCCGTCGCGCGCCTCGCTGATTTCGTTCCCGATAATCGTGGTGCCGTCGGAATTCCACTGGTGGATGCCGTTGCCGCGGCGATTCGAGACGAGCGTCGTATCGCAGTTCTCCGAGCTTTGCCCAAGGCCTTTTTCAACAGGTTCGCTCGACGGTGAAATCGCCGTTTTTCCTTCGATCCGGTTGCGAAGGATCCGCGCGCCTGAAACTTTCTTGAGATAAATGCCGTGGAGCGAGTTGGCGATGACGTTGTTCTCGATCCGGGCGCGGTTGCCCGTGACGAAAATTGCGGCGTCATCATCTGACAACTGCAGACCGGAACCGGTGATGCGCAATCCGGTTATCGTCACGTCATTGCCTTTTATGGCGACGACATTGCCTGAGCCGTTGCCCCTGATTTCAGCGCCTTTTTCACCAACGAGGTGGAGCGGCTTGTGGATGGCAATCGGTCCGGGATGAACTCCGGCCTGGAGATGAATCGTATCGCCGGGGGCAGCGGCATCAATCCGCTCCTGGAACGTTGCTGCTCCCAAGGAAGTCGTTAGGCAAAGCGCGATCAGGAAAATCTGGGGAGCACACGCGCCTCGCGTGCTGGCGATGGCGCCCTCGCCATCGCGAACTTTTCTGGAACCCGTTAAAAAGATTGTTTCGGCGATGGCGCCGAAACCAGCACGCGAGGCGCGTGCGCTCCCCGGAAAAGAATCTCCACTCATGCCGCCTTCTCCTTTCGCGACCACCAGCCGGCCAGGAAAATGAGCAGCACCGACAGCAAAAGCAGATAGGCCCCCGCCTGAGGAAAACTGTATTCGCGAAAGTTTGCGATCTGCTTCACGCCTATGAGCAGGGGCGTGAAAGGCTTGATCCGCATCGGCGCCGTCGGATCGAGATTATGCCCGTATTGATACAGCCGGTACCAGAACGACCCGATCGAAAAGATGCCGAAATAGGAATAGAGCGCGAAGAGATCGACCACATTGCTCATCTCGCCGAAGACGATCGCGCGCAAAATGAGGAGGATAATGAGACCGAACACGAAGGGCATCCAAAGCATCTCAAGAAAATCGGCCTGCTGGATCGGCTTCATCCCAATGTAGTGATTGAGATTGTTGATCTCGAAGAGATGCTGCCCGTTCAGTCCGCCTCCTTCGATCTTGTAGCTATAGATATAGAGATCGAGCCCGTCGGAATACTGCGGCGCCACCAGGTGCATTTTCCAGAGCGGAAAAAAGAACGAAGCGGCGATCGCCACGGCGGCACCGAGGAGCAACAAACGTGAAACGAGATTGAGCGGTTTATGGAGGAAGCGGTACTCCCGGCGAAGTAGCCCTGCGAATCTTTGAGCCATGGGGATTTCCGAAGCGCGGGCGGAAGAGGTCCCCCCCCGCGCCTCGATCACTCAATTCTGGGCAGTGGCAGGCGGGGGCGGGGCTTCGCCGGCGTTGCGGACGATGAGATATCCCTGCATTTCCTGATGCAGCGCCGAGCAGAAGTTTGTGCAGTAGAACGGAAACACTCCTGCCTTGGTCAGCTTGAGCTTGAATGTCTTGGTCTCGCCTGGGTCCATCACCAGGTTGACGTTTTGTTCGATAACCCCAAAGCCATGAATCATATCGCGCGTCTGCTCGACGTTCGTAACATGGACCGTCAATTCATCGCCCACCTGAGCCTCGATTCGGTCCGGCACAAACCGGCTTCGGATGGCAATCAGTTTCGCGGTGACGTTTGTCCCTTCGCGGGTCACCCCCGTCTGGTCTTTCTCCCAGACCGCGTTCGGGTCTTTGTTGTCCGCCTTCGCCAGGACTTCCTGCGGCTCAATTTCACTCACCTTCAGGATCTGCGCGAAATGCGGTTCCGGCTCGGTAAAAGCATCCGCGACCATTTTCATTTTGTCGCCGCTGATGTCGATGAGCTGGCTCGATTCCGGTTGAGACGGGCCCACATTGATGTGGCGTCCGGCCGAGAGCTTGTTCATCGCCACGCACCATTTTCCATACGGTTCGGCCGTGTCACTGCCCGCGACCACGAGATGACCAGTGCTGAAATGCGTCGGCATCTTGTCGAGCACCACCTTGTTCAGATCTTTCTTCTCCTCATCGCTCCAGGGCGGCATTTTCCATTTCGTAATGTTCGAATCGATGAACATCGAGGTGTAGGCGAAGCCTTTTCCGTCATATTGAGTGTGGAGTGGGCCGAGGCCGACCGGCACTTCGCCTTCGACAACGGCGTCATATTTGATGATCGGCACTCCGCGCATGTCGCCTTCGAAAGTCTTGGCATTGATGGCCGCCTGGAGCTTTTCGAAATTAATCACGGTCGTGCTCGGCTGGAGTTTTCCACCCGCCGCAATCCATTTGCCCGTCGGGTCGACATCCATCCCGTGTGGCGATTTTCCGATCGCCAGGAAATACAAAACGCCCGGCACTTTCGCCGGATCGATGATCGGCACGCCATCCATCAGCGTGGCCTGGCCATCGGCGACGGCTTTCTCGGCTGCGCGCCAATTCACGACCGCCGCGAGGTCCCGATCTTTCTGGCTCGAATTCACTTCGAGGGTCTCGTGCGCCATCTCCGTGTTGTAGCTGGTCCAGAAGGCCCAGCCGCTGCTTGGTCCTTTGCCGGTCGAGCCCAGGTCCCAATCGAACGGCGGCGTCAGAATCTGCCAGCCCACGCTCATCTCGCCGGTCTGCGGATCGACTTTGATGCCGCTGACCATGCCGCTGAACTCCTTCTCGTAATCCTTCGGATCGGCCACGCGGCCTTTCGGCAGCGGCGTCGAGAAACGGGTCGCGCACAAAATATATTCGCTGTTTTCCGTAATGAAGGAGGAGCCGTGGTTGCCGATGGAATTCGGGATCGGCCCCAGAATCTGGCGCGTTTTGAAATCGCGCAGATCGATCCGGGCAATTCGGTTGTTAGCGTTGTCATTCACAAAGAGCCAGCGGCCATCGTATTTGGATTTTGTCTGGGACAAGCCCGGATGATGCACATCGCCCCAGGTGAAATCGGCCATCATCTTTTTCGATTCCTCGTCGAAGCCGTAACCGGTGGCCGGGTAGGGAGCGAAGACAGGGATGGTGATGATGTGGCGCATCGAGGGAATTCCGGCGACGAAGACCTGGCCGGAATGCCCGCCGGAGTAGAAGAGGTAGTATTCGTCCTTCTCCCCGGGCGCGACATAATTGGCCAGCGCGTTCTCGGTCCGCTCGGCCTTGGTCGTGCCGCTTTGTTTTCCGCAGCCGGTGAACGTGGTTACGATGGCGAACGCCATGGCGACCGCAAAGAGTTGCTTAAGTGATGTTTTCATAATGGAAAAATTCTCAGTCGACTGCTTAGGGTTTTACCGTCATGAAGCCCTTGGTGCCTTGCGAGTAGTGGCCCGGAAACGAGCAGAGGTAGAGATACTCTCCGGGGACACGAGGAGCGGTGAAAGTGATCGTGTCCGTTTCGTTTGGACCGAGGAGCTTGGTGGCCGCGAGCACTTCCTTGGAGCCCTTCGGGACATAGTCGGTAGCCGCGGCCATGGAGGCCTCGTCGAGCCATTTATTTACATTGCCGGTGTTCACACTCTTATCGAGCATTACCAGGTTGTGTCCCATCGAGAATTTCGGCGTGGTCCCGACGTTCTTGAGCGTGATCGAAACTTTCTGGCCGGGCTTCACCTCGAACGCGGTCACATCGAAGCGCATTTTATCGTCGGCCTCGACCACGACGGTTTTCGGCGGAGCTTCCGGCGCGCGAGAGCAACCGGCGAGGGAAGAGAGAATGGCGCCGCATCCGAGCGCCGCGTAAAGGAACGTGTTGATAGATTTCATGTGTTGTATGGCTTTCATAGCCAGTAACGCATCCGTGCAGGTTGACTGCTCCGCGGATCTTGCGAAGAACTGCGCAGTTCTTGGCGTTAAGAGGCTTGATCTGCACGCTACACCGGAATGCAGCTTGGTGCGTTGATTAAGATCAAGCTCGCTCCGATTTTTCTGGACGCAGCCTATTGGCTACTTCAATTGCGGAATGCCGAACGCAGTTTTTGGCCGTCTTACGACACTGCTTTGCCTGGCTCTCGCGATCGCCGCCTGCGATCGATCGGCAACCACGGACAACTCGGCGCGTTCCTATCAGGTCCGTGGAATTGTCCGCGGCTTCGCCCCGGACCGAAGCACGGTGAGTATCGAGCATGAAGATATTCCAGGGTTCATGCCGTCGATGACGATGCCTTTCTCGGTTAAGGATCAAAAAGAGATCGCGGACATAAAGATCGGCGACGGCATTTCATTTCGGCTGACCGCGACCCTAAAAGATTTGTTTCTCGATCAAGTTAAGAAAATCCCGGCAAGCGAAGTCCGCGTGGCCGAGCCGACTCCTGCCGCCAGCAGTTCCTCCCCGACCTCCGGGCGTTTGCGGGAAGGCGACCTCGCTCCCTCCTTCACGCTCACCAATCAGAATGATGAACAGGTCACGCTCGACACATTTCGCGGCCGGCCATTTGTGCTCACCTTTATCTTCACGCGTTGCCCCGTCCCGACTTTTTGCCCGCGCATCTCCCAGAATTTTTTTGAGCTCCAGGAGGCCATTAAGTCCGATCAGGCCCTGGCCGGGAAAGTGCGCCTGCTCAGCATCACGCTCGATCCGAATTTCGATACGCCCGAGATTCTGAAAAGTTATGCGCACCAGCAGAAAGCTGATGAGCAAGTCTGGGGATTCGCCACTGGCGCGCCTGCAGAGATCGACAAGCTGACACAACGCTTCGCCGTCCACGTGCAGCCGGAAGGCGGAACAATTTCTCATGGCCTTGCGACCGCTCTTATTGGCCCCGAGGGAGGGGTCGTCAAGATCTGGAGAGGAAACGGCTGGAGGGCATCCGAAGTAGTCGACGAGCTTCGCCGCGTCTCTAAATAATGGATTTGCGGCAGCAGCCGACAGGGAAAAGTTCCGTTGCTGCTTCCGTTGTTGGCCGACGATGGTCTGTTCACATCCGCACCTGTTTTTTGATAAACGATGGAGCATGGCGGGATCCTCCGGCTCGCCATGGCTTTGTAATCATGGCCCGGATTTTGTTACGCGGAACAAGATCGCGCTAGCGATTGCCAAGGAAGGGAGAGCGTTGTCTTCGCCGCTGGGATGTATTTCTCCAGAGGGAAAAATGCCGAAACAAACTCACTATCGTTCCAGTCACGGAAGGAACGGCGCTGAACCCGTCCGAATTTGGAAGGCCCGCAATTTTATTGACGAACATGTCGCCGAGGAGCTTTCGCTGACCCAAGTGGCGAAGGCGGCCGAGACCAGCGCCAACTATCTGAGTGAAAAATTCAAGGAAGCTGTCGGCATCAATTTTGTGAAATACGTGGCGCGAGCGCGCTACGAGAAAGCGGCCGGGCTTTTGCGCGATGCGGACCTGCGGGTGAGCGAGATCGCGTTCGCCGCCGGCTTCCAGTCGCTCTCGCAGTTCAATCGTGTGTTTAAGAAATTCTCCGGAAAATCTCCCACCGAGTATCGCGCGGCCGCGCGCGGGAAACAAAAGCGGCGCTGACCCGCACTTGATGTCCATCAGCCGATACGGATTTTACCGGTAAAAATGCGTAGCCAGCGGAGCGCGGTTCCTGTCAAAATCCGTCGCGTGTGGCATTCGAGGCTAACTCGATGGTTTCACGGCAGGCGCGAAAAACTCGGGTGGGCAGCAGGGGCGGGTGCGGCGCTCACCGTGATTCTGATTTCCTGCACGTCCACGTCTACTCGCACGCTGGTCGCGCCGCCGAGCATTGCCGGGGCTGAGTTTGCCGGATCGGAGAGTTGCGAAACGTGCCATGAGGCAATCACGCGCGATTTCCACACGGCAACCCATGCCCGTTTGAAAGCGCAGGGAGATAGCGAAAAGGAGATCGGCTGCGAATCGTGTCACGGCCCGGGCAGTCTGCATGTGAGCAGCGGTGGCGGCGCGCGCACGATCGTCAATCCGAGAAAATCGCCGGAGACCTGTTTCCAATGCCATCTGGATGTGCGCGCGCAATTCACGTTGCCGCATCACCATCCGGTCCTGGAAGGGAAAATGAGCTGCACTGATTGCCATGATCCGCACAAGGGCTCGGCCATGAAGGGCGGCGGCACCGAAGTGGCCGGGACCAACGAGACCTGTTTCCAATGCCACTCTGTGCAGCGCGGGCCATTTGTCTTCGAACACGAAGCTCTGCGTCAGGGCTGCAACACCTGCCATCAGCCACATGGCTCGGTCAATCAGCGGATGCTCACCGAGCGGAACGCCACCCTCTGTCTGAAGTGCCATTTCCAGCAGCAAACCGCGTCGGGCGCCATCGTGATCGGCGGACGCGACCACACCGGATCGCTCACTCGCGGCACGTGCTGGTCGGCCGGATGCCACGAAGCGGTGCACGGTTCACAGATTAGTTCATCGCTGCGTTTTTAGAATGGACCACGCATGAAACAGCTTCTCGCGATCGCCGCAAGCTTGATCGTCCTTCAACTGCCCGTTAGCGCCGGCGTCGATTCGAACGGGACCAAGACCAGCGAGACGACGGAGGAGGATACGCCGGAGGAGTACACCAATTGGATCACGCTCGGGATCGGCGGCGTCTCCGTGGAGGGGGATGCGCCGCAATTCCAGCATCGCCACCGCATGAACGAAGACTCCTTCTGGGGGATCGAGGAACTGCATTGGGAGCCGAGCATCAATAAGGACGTAACCCTGAAGCTCGATGGACGCGCGATGGCCGGGGCGGAGGATTATCTCGCGAGCATTGAACTGGCCTACCGAAACGTCGGATACATCAAGGCCGGATATCGAAAGTTCCGAAGCTGGTATGACGGACATGGCGGGTACTTCCCGCCTAACGATCTGTTCTTCGAGCTCTACGACAACGAGTTCGCGATCGACCGGGGAAGCATCTGGTTCGAGCTCGGTTTGCGCCTGCCGAAATGGCCGGAGATCACATTTCGTTATGAGCGCCAATGGCGTGACGGGCAGAAAGATTCCACGAGCTGGGGAGACACGGGGCTGACCGGCGTCCCCGGCTCTAACAATTTGAGAAACATCGTTCCCACTTTCCTGGATATCGACGAAACGCGCGACATCTTCACGATCGATCTCAAGCACACGATCACCAAGACAGAGGTCGGTCTTGGCCTTCGCTTCGAGAAGCAGGAGAACGACAATTCGCGCAATGTCCACCGCCGGCCCGGCGAACCTTCGCAGGATCGCTACTTCACCCAAAACGACAGGATCAGCGCGGACCTCTTCAGCGTGCACTTCTACCAGACGACTCGTCTTGGGCCCGAATTGCAGTTTTCGACCGCATACATGTTCACCACCCTGGAGAGCGAGATCGGCGGCGACCGCATCTACGGAATTAGCTACGAGCCGGTCTTCGACCCGGTCTATGCGCGCAGGCAGCGGCGCGATGAAGGGTTCCTTAATATTCTGGGCGGATCGCAGCTCGACCAGCATGTCGCGACCCTGAATTTCGCCTGGAGACCGTCGAAGGATTGGGTCGTGATTCCGTCGTTCCGCTACGAGCACAACGAGCTTGATTCCTTCAGCGACTCCATCGAGACGGTTGTGCCGCCGACTGGCCCACTGGTCGTCACCTTCGAGCCGCTTGAAGCCCTGAGCGAACGCTCCTTCGACGCGATCACGGAAAGCCTGGAGGTCCGATACACGGGCCTTAAGAATTGGAACTTCTACGCGAAGGGTGAGTGGATGCAGGAACAACTAGACCAGCTCGAGCGCGACTTCGAACTTGAAGAAGAAACAGCATCCCTCCTGATCGGGCGCGACACGGAGGGCGATATCAACACGCAAAAGTACGTGGTGGGCGCCAACTGGTATCCGCAGCCAGGAGTAAACGTGGCCACGCAGTACTACAAAAAGATCCACGAAAACCATTACGATCATCCCTTCGATACGACTCCGAACATCGGCGTGGGCGACCGTTATCCAGCTTTCCTGCGCGACCACGACTTCAATGTGGATGATTTCAACGTCCGTGTGACCTGGCGCCCCAAGAAGGGCAATATCACCTTCGTGACGCGCTACGATTTCCAAATGGCGACGATCGACACGCGCGGCGATTTCCTCAGCACCGTGGAAAGCGCCGACATCACCGCCCATATCCTCAGCGAATCCATTACCTGGAATCCCCTGCCAAGACTGTTCGTGCAAGGGGCTCTCCACTACGTGCGCAATCAAACTGACACGCCCGCGGATCAGCAGGTGGGCGCGATCGTGCAGGACATGAAGAACAATTATTGGAATGGAACTGTCACTGCCGGCTACGCGCTCGGCGACAAGACCGACCTCCAGGTAAACTATTTTTACTACCGGGCGGACAACTTCGAGGATAACTCCGCCTCGAGCGTGCCTTATGGCTCCGACGCAGAAGAACACGCGATCACGGCCACGCTGAGCCACGAGTTCACGAAGAACATTCGCGGCACGCTGCGCTACGGCTTCTTCAACAACCGCAGCGATGCGTACGGCGGCCGTCACAATTACGACGCGCATCTCTTTGCCACCTCGTTGCAATACCGATACTAGCGTCGAGCTTCATTGCACCGATGGGAGTGAGGGTGAGATCAGGAATTTGCGGCAGCACCTCGGTAGTTGCCTTCGGGGCCTGCATCCTTCTGCTGACAGGCTGCGAAAGGGAAGACGAGCAGATCAAGGTTTATCGAGTGGCCAAGGCGCCGCTGCAAAATCCGGCTTCGCTCCAGACGCCGGCCCCCTCGATGCCGCCGAATCATCCTCCGGTAGGCGGAGGAACGAGTCCGGCCGCGGCTCCAGCAGTCGCAACCGGCCCCTCGAGCAATGTTCCCCTGCCGCCGCATTGGGAGCCCCAACCCCTGGCCCAAATGCGGCAGGCGAGTTTTCTCGTGCGGGGCGAGAATGGCACGATGGTTGACATCTCGCTGGTCACGCTCGGAGCTTCGAGCGGCGATGTGCTCGCCAATGTGAATCGTTGGCGTGGCCAGCTCGGGCAGCCCGCGATCACCGCCGACGACTTACCGCGAGTCGTGCAACATCTGCCGAGCGAGCTCGGTCACGTGGCGCTCGTGGACATCGAAGGCACACCCGAACAAGGCGATCCAAACAAGGACGGCCGGATCATTGCCGCAATCGCGCCTGCGGAGAGCGGCACGGGTTTTTTCAAATTGCGCGGCAACGCGGCCCTGGCCGGCGCCGAGAAAGAGAACTTCCTGAAATGGGTGAGCGGGTTCCGAAAATGATCCGGAAAGCCTTCGATGTCATAACCTCGCTGAAGCTGACCATCGCTTGCCTGGCAGGAGCGATGGTCCTGATCTTCGCCGGCACCCTTGCTCAGGTGCATCTCGGCATTCACGAAGTGCAGCAGCGCTATTTCCAGAGCTTCTTCGTCTGGTGGCCACCGGAGGGGAGCAGGTTCAGGCTCCCGGTTTTTCCTGGCGGTCATCTGATTGGCGCCGTGTTGCTGGTCAATCTCATCGCCGCGCACGCCAGGCGTTTTCGCTGGGGCTGGGGCAAGCTCGGCATTCATCTCATTCACGCCGGCCTCATCATCATGCTGGCCGGCGGACTCCTGACCGACCTGTTTTCGGTCGAGAGTTACCTGCGCCTCGCGCACGGTGACACGAAGAACTACTCCGAACATGCGCGGCTGATGGAGCTGGCCGTAATCGATACAACCAATCCTGAATTCGATCAGGTCACTGCGATTCCCGAAGCCTCGTTGCGAGGCAAGCGCGAGATCGCCCATAAGTCTTTGCCGTTCCGCATCGTGGTGAAAAACTTCTTCCAGAACTCGCGCTTGCAAATGCAGGGACAAACGAGAACGGGCGCGCGGCCGCTCGCCAACCAGGGCCCGGGCGCACAGGTAATCGTGGAGGCGCTTCCGCGCGCCACGGGAATCGACGAGCGCAATGTAGTCAGCGCCGTCGCAGAGATCGTCCCGATCGATCCGGCAAGCGGCGCGCCGCAGCCGGCACTCGGGACCTGGCTGGTCTCGGATGCGCTCGGGGCCGAGCAGGGATTCAGCTATGCAGGCCGCACCTGGCAAATCGCGATACGCCCGGCGCGTTATTACAAACCTTACAGCGTCACGTTGCAGAAATTCACCCACGACCGTTACGCGGGCACTGATATCCCGAAAAACTTCTCCAGCCATGTCACTCTGATCGATCCAGAGCGCGCCGTGAATCGCGACGTGCTTATTTATATGAATCATCCCCTGCGCTATCGCGGCGACACGTTCTATCAATCCGGTTTCCAAAAGGACGAACAGGCCACCATCCTGCAGGTGGTCCACAATCCAGGCATCATCGCGCCCTATATTGCCTGTGTCATTGTCGCCGCCGGGCTGCTCCTTCAATTCGGCTACCACCTTTTCGGTTTCTCCCGCCGGCGAAAGGCGGCGGTCGCATGAAACGATTTTTTCCGGCGCTTGTCCTGGGATTGGCTCTGCTCTGGCTTGCTTCGAGCTGGAGACCGCCGCGCAATTCCAGCGGTGATTTCGATTTGGTAAAGTTCGGAAAAATCCCGGTGCTGGTGGGAGGACGGGTCAAGCCCCTCGATACGGTCGCGCGTAATTCGCTTCTCATCATTCACAGCAAACAAACACTGCGGCTCCCGAATGGCAGCCGGATCGACGCGATGCGTTGGCTTACCGACACACTCTTCGTCGCGTCGGCTGCGGACCAACATCCGGCCTTCGTGATCCAGAACGATGAAGTGCTCGGCCTGTTTGGCTGGCAGCAGAGCGACCGCAAATATTTTAGTTACACCGAGCTGAAGCCGTTCCTGCGACAGATCGAGGAACAGGGCGCGCAGGCCGAAAAACTTCAGTCGGTCGAACGCTCGGCGTTTCAAAGCGCGATCGTGAATCTGCGGAACGCACTCGTCCTTTACCAGCGGTTGAAAAACAGTCTCCAGCCCGAAGGCGCGGAAAATTTTGTGGGCGAATTGCAGCTCTTCTCCCGCGGAATCCCCGAAGCCGCCAAGGCGGCGCGCCAGCGGGAAGGCGGGGAGAAGTTCGACCAGGCGACGCTCGACCGCGTCGCCGGACTGATGCAGCGATATCAGGAGATCGCGGAGATGGCTTACATCCTGCCGATCCCGCCCGCCGGAGAATCGAAAGATTGGAGCTCACTCGGCCAGGCTTTGCTTGAATCGCTTCTTGCCCGTGAGGTTCATCCCTTGGCCCAGGCTTACGCCGCGCTCGGCGATGCTTATCGCGTGCGGGATCACCGCGCTTTCAACCAACAGGTCGATCTGCTGCGCGATCGTCTGGCGCAGGAGCAGCCGCGCGCGACCAGCCGCGCCTCTTATGAATTCGTGTTCAATCACGTCGATCCGTTCACGCATAGCATGACGCTCTACGTGCTCGCGTTCCTGTTCGCTTGCATTTCCTGGATGGCCTGGGACCGCCCGCTTAATCGCACGGTGTTCTATCTGCTTTTGCTCGCGCTCGCCGTTCACACTTTTGGACTTGCGTCGCGTATGTATCTCCAGGAGCGGCCGCCCGTCACTAATCTCTATTCGTCGGCTATTTTCATCGGCTGGGGCGCGGTTATCGTGGCCCTGATTCTGGAGCGAATTTTCCGGGATGGAATCGGCGCCGCCTGCGCCGGCGCGATCGGGTTCATCACCTTGATCATTGCCCATCATCTCGCGGGCAGCGGCGACACCCTCGAGATGTTGCAAGCCGTGCTCGACACTAACATCTGGCTGGCGACGCACGTGGTCGCGATCACCACCGGCTATTCCGCGATGTTCCTCGCGGGCATGCTGGCGATCATCTACGTGATTCGCGGCGTCTTTACCCGTTCGCTGCAACGCAAGACGGCCGATTCGCTTTCGCGCATGACTTATGGCGTCGTTTGTTTCGCCACCCTGTTCAGCTTCGTCGGCACCGTCCTGGGGGGGATCTGGGCGGACCAATCGTGGGGCCGGTTCTGGGGGTGGGATCCGAAAGAAAACGGCGCGCTCCTCATCGTCCTTTGGTGCGCACTCATTCTTCATGCCCGCTGGGGTGGTTACATTCAACAGCGTGGCCTGATGACCATGGCGATTTTTGGAAACATCATCACGAGCTTCTCCTGGTTCGGCGTGAACATGCTCGGAGTCGGATTGCACTCGTACGGTTTCATGCAGAAAGGGTTTCCCTGGCTGATTGGATTCATGCTCAGCCAGCTCGTCCTGATGGCCGTGGCTGCGGTGCCGCTGGAGCGCTGGCGAAGTTTTCGAACATCCGCCGATTCCCCCCGTCCAAAAGATCAACCGTCAGACTTGAAGTTTGTGCCTCCGGGCCTAGCAGTAGAAACAACCAGAAAGTGATTCATCGAGAAAGGAATCCAGTTATGAAAACAATCGTTTGCATCATCGTTAGCCTCTTCGTTGCCTCAACCGTTTCGGTTCGCGCAGCGGATGCGAAGGCGAACTGGGACAAGCACTGCGCGCAGTGCCACGGTAAGACCGGCGCTGCCGACACGAAGATGGGAAAGCAATTGAACGCCAGAGACCTGACTGATGCCAAGGTTCAAGCTTCCTTTAGTGACTCGAAGGCCGCGCAATCGATCAAGGACGGCGTGAAGGAAGGTGGCAAGACGACCATGAAAGCATTTGCCGGCACATTATCCGACGACGAGATCAAAGCGCTCGTCGCTTACGTGCGCACGCTGAAAAAGTAACGCGCGCGCCAGCACAACGATTGTTCGTGGCCAGCGTCCACCAGGGAGGTTTTCACTCTGCGAATGCCGGAAGGTTTAAGCGTTGTTTATGGACCACAACTTCTTTGCTCACGTCGCCTTTGCGTTCGACACGCGCTCGCATGCTACACCGCAAGCGACCGCAAATCTGCTCATCGAAGTCGAAGACAAGGCGGTAAAAGCCCACGATAGGAACAAGCACGTAAAAGGTTCCGAGCGGAGTGAGGCATATGTCGCCGAGGTCGCCGGGGAAATCGCCATGGCCGCAGCGCTTGAATACTTGAAAGCCGAGCCAGAGTTTCGTCCCTTTCCCGCGCAGCGCTTTGTTAATTTCGACCGGATCCAGCCGACCCACATTTCGATTCGTCCTCCGCCGACCAAGGTCCTGCCGGATGGCTCGAAAATCTGGCGCCTGGCTGAAAGCGAAGCGGACAAACTCCGGGGCGAACCACATTCGACTCGCTATCCTGATATTGAAAAGCGGCTGGCCGCTCATCCCTTCCTCAAGGGAATGAGTCCACATCACATTGAGCTTCTCGCTCTTTGCGCGATGCCGACAGAGTTCGACGCGGGCCAGGTTGTTTTGCGCGAAGGTGAACCGGCCAGCGGTTTTTATCTTATCGAAACCGGAACGATCGTCTTGGAAGGAAAAACGAAGGGTGGGAAGACCGTCGTTATCGACACGGTCTCGGCCGGAGAGCCGCTCGGTTGGTCCTGGCTTTTTCCTCCTTACCTTTGGTCTTTTGATGCCCGGGCCACCGAGGCTTGCACTGCCCTTTGTTTGTCCGGCCTTTTGCTGAGGCAGCACCGGGACGACGATCTGACGCTGAGCCACGAACTCCATAAGCGGGCCAGCGAAGTGATGGTGCGTCGTCTCGACGCCGCGAGAAGCAAATTGATCGCGCACAAATAGGGAACAAAACCCGCGTCACCGATGAAGGGAAACGACCACGTGTTCACCATCGGCATCGAGGAGGAATTCCAGATTGTCGATCCGGAAACGCGCGAGCTGCGTTCGCACATTCAGGAGATCCTGGCGCAGGGAAAAATGATCCTGAAGGAACAGGTCAAATCGGAGATGCATCAGTCCGTCGTCGAGTTGGGGACAGAAATTTGCCGCGATGTCGCCGACGCGCGCCGGCAGGTCGTGCAGCTTCGCCGGGAGCTAGCCATGCTTGCGGCGCGCGATGGCCTCTTGATTGCCTCCGCCGGCACCCATCCATTTTCGCACTGGATGGATCAGTTAATCACGGCGGGTGAACGCTACGCCACGATCGTCAATGATCTTCAGCAAATTGCCCGGGCGAATCTCATTTTCGGGCTGCACGTGCATATCGGCATCCCGGATCGGGAGGAAGCGATCCAGATCATGAACCAGGCCCGGTACTTTCTCCCGCACATCTACGCGCTCTCGGTCAATTCGCCGTTTTGGCTGGGCCAGAACACCGGCTTCAAGGCTTATCGTCATAACATTTTTGAGCGCTTTCCGCGCACCGGAATTCCCGACGTTTTCGAAAGCCTCGCTGAATATGAGGAGTACCTCGAGCTGTTGGTCATCACCAACTGCATTGATAACGCGAAAAAAATTTGGTGGGACATTCGGCTCCATCCGTTTTTTGATACGTTGGAGTTTCGGATTTGCGATGCCCAGTCGGGCGTCGAGGATACGATCGCGCTGGCTGCCATGATGCAGGCGGTCATCTTCAAATTGCACAAACTGTTGCGACAAAACACGTCGTTTCGCATTTATCGCCGCCGGGTCATCGATGAGAATCGGTGGCGCGCCTCCCGCTACGGCCTCGACGGGAAGCTGATCGATTTCGGCCGGCGGTGCGAAGTCGAGACCCGCAGCTTGATCCATGAAATCCTGGAATTTATCTCAGCCGAAGTGGATGAGCTTGGCAGCCTTCGCGAGATCGGGCATATCGAGCGAATTCTTCGCGGAGGGACGGGCGCGGATCGCCAACTGGCCGTTTGGGAGCGTACCCAGGACATGAAAGCTGTCGTGGACCAAATCGTCGCCGAGACTTATGAGGGCCTTGGGGTGAACGGGGCGTCCGTTCCAGCTCCGGCGTCGAGTGCTATGTGATGGTGCCGCCGTCAACGCCGCAGCGGAAATAACGACTTATAACTCGAAAGCCCGCGCACGTACTGCGCTCGCTCGAACGCACTCGGGTCGGGGCAATTCTTCTGGCTCATCACCCCCCTGATTTCGGCCAATGAACTGTAGTTGTGCTTCTGGAGCCAGGCCACGATCTCCATCTCGATCCGTTGAATATGCAGGATGCCATGTCGCATCAGCGCGCTGCAAAGCATGGTCACATCGGCGCCGGCCATCACCAGTTTGATGACATCGGTGGCCTGATAAACGCCGCTCGTCGCGGCGAGATTCGCACTGATTCTTCCGAAGAGGATTCCGATCCAATGCAACGGCAGGCGCAGGTCGGTTGGAGTACTCAGGGTTAGGTTAGGCGTGACCTCCATCTTTTCGAGATCGACGTCCGGCTGGTAGAATCGATTGAAGAGGACCAGCGCATCAGCCCCCACGGCATCCAACGACGCGGCCATGTTTGCAAAATTGCTGAAATACGGGCTCAGTTTTACCGCCAGCGGAATGGTCGTCTTGAGCCCAACTGTCCTGACGACGTCGATGTATCCCTTCTCGATGGTCGAGCCAGTAACCTTCGTGCGCGTCGGTATTTTATAGATGTTTAGCTCGAGCGCATCGGCCCCGGCCTCGGCGATCTGGCGCGCGTAACGAATCCATCCTCCGAGCGTCGTGCAGTTGAGGCTCGCGATAATTGGGATTTTGACGGAGCGTTTCGCGGCCTCGATATGCTTTAAATAAGTTGCGGGAGTCACTCGAAAGGCTGGACTCGTCGCGGTGGTATCCGATTCCGTTTGTTCTTCAAACAAGGAATGCAGGACAATGGCGGCGGCGCCTGCTGCTTCCATTTGTTTGACCTTGTCGATCTCCTCCGAAAGGGGCGAAGCGGACGGCACGAGCGGCGTGCGCAGCTTCATCCCCAGGTAGGTGGTGGAAAGGTCCATGCGAGCCGCCCGCTTTTTTTTGAAAGCCGCTACTTCAAGCTCTTGAGATAGGCGACGAGCGCCTTCATCTCCTCGTCGGAAACCTCTAGCGGTTTCATCTCGCCTTCGATCATTTTGGCGGTGGGATGCCGGAGAAGATTGGCCAATTCTTCGGCGGGTTTCTGAGCTGTGGGGCCGGCGAGTTTTGTCCCGACAGGAGTTCCCTCTCCGTTTTCGCCGTGGCAGGCATCGCACGATTCACTGCCATAAATTTTCTTTCCGGCCACGGCGAGAGGATCGAGAACGGCCACGACCGGCGCGGAGAGAGCGCTTGAGGCCGCTTCGGGCTCGAATGGTTCGCGCATGAACTGCTCCGTTTCTTCATTTTGTTTCGCCACCTGTTTCGCAATCGCCGGATCGAGTTGATCCTCGTGTCCGCTCAGCCACCCGAAAAAGATCAGTGTCGCCAGGATGGCCAGATAAATGCCAACGGCGATCGGGCGCTTCCAGGGACGCCGCTCCAGGCGTCGATCGAAAAAAGGTAGCGCGACAATCAGGATCGCGGTGAGCGTCGGTATGACGATAATACCGACAATCGAAAGCGAGCCTTTGAAATATTTTAGCCACTGGAAAACAGGCAGGTAAAACCATTCCGGGCGTGGGACGTACTGCGTATCGGCCGGGTTGGCTTTCGGTCCGAGCTCTGTCGGCCAAAAGTGAGAGAGCACTCCGAGCACGCAGATCATGAGCAGCGCCACCGCCGTATCCATCAATACCTGGCGCGGATAAAACCGCTCTGTCGGCAAGCGCGGATGGACTGGATCTTCGCTGGGCGGGCCGGCCGCCCCGGCTTTCCGAAACAAGAAAACGTGGGCGGCAATCAGGCCGAGGATCGCCGCCGGCAGCAGGAAAACGTGTCCCACAAAAAAGCGCGACAGCGTGAGGGTGCCCATCTCATTCCCGCCGCGCATCAAGCGTTTGAGCGTGGAGCCGATCCACGGGACTTCGCTTGCCATGTTAGTCCCGACCGTGGTGGCGAAGTATGCTTTCTGGTCCCACGGCAGCAAATAGCCGGTAAAGGCCATGGCCAGCATGAGAGCGAAGAGCGCGCAGCCGGAAATCCAAAGAACTTCGCGGCGGCCCTTGTAGGCGCCGTAGAGAAATGTTTGGGTCAGATGCAGCAGCATCACGATAACGACGGCGCTCGATCCGTAGGCGTGGAGGCTGCGCAAAAACGATCCACCGGTTACTTCCTTCACGATGTAGGCAACGGTCGTGTGCGCGTGGTCCGCGGTGGGCACGTAGTAAAGCGAAAGAAAGATGCCGGTGACGGTCTGCGAGATGAAGAGGAAAAGCAGGACCGAACCGAAAACATAGGCCCAGCGCGCGCCGCCCGGGATCGGCTCATCCAGCGCTTCATGCATCAACGATCCGATGCCGGTGCGGCGATCGAACCAATGGTAGAGACGTTGCCGCCGCGTTGAGTAAGGATGGGCTGGTTTTCCCTCAGGCGTTGGTGCGTCGGCCATGGAACGTTCCCTTTAGGCGAGCACTTCCTTTGTTGGGATGAGCTGGCGGAAATACTGGTAACGCACTTTCAGAACCCCCTCCTCAACCTTGCTTTCCAAATCATCCATCGAGCGCGGTGACGGCCCCGAGATGTGAGCGCCGTCGAGCGCAAAGATCGCCGTGTGGCACGGACAAATGAACTGCTGTTTCGCTTCGATCCACGGAATCGAACACCCCAGGTGTGGGCAGATGGGCGACAGGATCCGCAACACGCCATCTTTCGCCGGCAAAACGTAGATCGCCTTTTCCGAGATGATTTTTCTCCAGCCATCGCGCTGTTCGACCGTGATCAATTTTTTCGCCGGCGCGCTGAGCGACGCGAACTCGTCGACTTTCCCGACATCCGACCAATCCGTCCTTGTTGTTGTGCTCAGCAGCGGATGAAGGGCCACACGCAACAGTGGGATCGACAGCGCGGCGCCGACCACCGCCGCCCCGAACCCCAGCAGCACCCCAAGAAAGGAACGGCGATTCATTGACTCGCCATCGACGGCACTGCGTTCCGCCGCGCTCGCGCCGTTGTCTTCGCTCGATGGAGAAGAAGAGTTCATTTGGAGCGGCCTCACCGAAGTAAAAAAAGAAACCATCCGCAAGACAAGCCCGATCGAAAATTTCTGAAAAAATGCGCAGCCTTTTCTGGAGCAGCGGCGTATTCCGGCGGCGTGCCTAGGAGCGAGTGAAGCTAAAGACAAGAATCTGCGCGTGGCGCGGTTCCCATCTGTGAAAATCGACGCGGAATCGTCCAACTTTTTCGCCGCGAACATCTCGTCGTGAGTTCATGAGCCCGAAGAGTCTTTTGGTTTCTGCTGGAGCAAAGAACGGCGCGTCGAGGAATTCCGTCACCCAATTCATTTCGTGGGCATCGGTCAGATAGAAGGTGACCTGAATGTCCTCATCGGAATTCTCGACGACGATCAGGCAATAATTATAGACATTGGCGTTCTTGAATTCGCCCTCGAAGAAAACCGTGCAGCGCTTCTGGACCTGGATCGGACGGAAGCGCGCCTCTTTGAAAAACGAAACAACGTTCGCATAGGTCAGCGGTTTCGGGGGGGCTGCATCCGACCTGCGCTTGGCAGGCTCAGCATCGGTGGGGCTGGCGGCGAAGGCGAGTGCGCACAGCATGGTTACGGCCCAGCTTTTCATATTTTCTCCTTTGGGTTGAGCTCTGGACGTTCATGGCTTGGCACGACCAAGACCGGACAGTTCGCATGCCGCACCACATATTCCGAGGTGCTGCCGACGAGGATGTGCTTGAATCCAGTCGTGCCATGCGTTGAAGTCACGATCAGATCCGCGCGCTCCCTGGCGGCGTGCACGCAAATCTGCTCACCGGCGTGGCCGATCTGGAGCGAAGGTCGCACGTCGATCCCGCCCCACTCCGTCCTTTCGATCAGATCGCGCATCTGATCGCGCGAGACCTTTTCTTCCTGGCGCATCAGCAGGGGAAGGTCGTAACGCGCGTACTCATCGCTCGTGACGTAGTACTGGAACGCGACGGAGTTGAGCAGGAAAAGCTTCGAACCGAACTGTCTCGCCAGTCCCTTCGCATACGCCAGTCCTTTCAACGAGCATTTGGAGAAATCGATCGGCACCAGAATTTTTCCGAACCGCATTTCCCGATGCGGCATCGTCCCGTTCTTCTTTTGCGGATGCACGACCAGAACCGGGCACGGTGAATAGCGGACAATCCGCTCCGCCGTGCTGCCAAGAAGGAGGTGCTTTAAACCGGTGTTTCCGCGCGTCGAGACGACGATCAAATCGATCGCGTGCGCGCGAGCCAGATTACAAATTTCCTCAAACGCCCGGCCTTTGACGGCGTGAGTATTTCCGGGTCGCAATTCGATGCCGCTTCTCTGTGCTACATCCTTGAGCTCGCGGCGAACGCCCTGCCCCACTTGTGTCGGCGGAAGGGCCAGAGGCATCGCCATCACGGGGATGAGCGGATACTCCGGCTCATAAACATGGGCCAGATGGAGATCGGCCCCGAACTGTTTCGTCAGCGTTTGGGCATATTCAAGCGCTTCGAGCGAACGCTCCGAGAAATCCGTGGGTGCCAGCACATTCCTGATCGTGATTCCCGACGGCTTGGAAATTCTTGGCTGAACGCGACAGGAGATTCGAGGAGTTCGGCGTGTTGTTGGAAGAGTTGCCGTTTTCATGGCTTAAACATGATCGGCCAGCGCGACAGTGCTCTTCCTTGGTTGCTAAACACTCGCCATTTCTTGCGGGGCTGTTCTCAGAACAGGCAACGTTATCGAAGGGATCTGCACTCAGGCCCCATACAGATATCGCAACCATGCGCCCACGGCGTACGCGAGCACAGCCGCTCCACCTCCGGTGAGCAATGTTTCAAGCCCCGCTCGCCAGATCGAGCGCTCGAGAAGTATTCCTTTCGCTACTCCAATCAACCCGAACGTGACCGCCGTCAGCAGCGCGCTAATGCGAAATCGAGCATCGCCCTCCAAATGGGGAATTAGAAACGAAATGAGCGGCAGGATCCCAGCGCAGGCAAATGCGGCGAACGTGACAAACGCCGCCGTTGACGGTTGCCGGCCAGTGATCTCGATTCCGAATTCCTCTCTCACCATTGTCTCAAGCCAAAGCGGACGGTTGGCGGTGATTGTCGCCACGATTTTCTCCAGGACTTCTCCCGTGAAGCCTTTGCGGATAAAAATTTGCCGGATCTCTTCACGCTCGCCTTCGGGGATTTCCTCAATCTGCCGGTCCTCGGCTAAGCGAATGTTCTCGATTCGTTCGCGCTCGCTTTTCGTGCCGAGATAATTGCTCACCGCCATGCTGAATCCGTCCGCGATGAGATTCGCGAATCCGAGGATAACGACCACTCCGCCAGAAAAACCTGCTCCAACGGCTCCGGCAACAATCGCGAACGTTGTCACGCAACCATCGATCGCGCCGAGGACTGCATCCCCCAGATAGCCTTGCGCTGGCGCAATAGCCAACCGCAGCCTGATCGCGTCCGGCGAATGCTGGGCTTCCAATGATTTGCGCACGTTCATCACTGCTGCATTTTGCGGCGGGCGCAGAACTTGCGAACCTCTTCCACCCACAGCACGAGGCTGGCTGCGGCTCCGATAAGGAGAAAGCTTGTGAGTGAGATCGGAACCGTGTGAAAGACGCGGTTCATTTGCGGAATGTAGACGACTGCGAACTGGAGCACGTTCGCGAGCACGAGGCCGCCGAGGAGCCAGGGATTGCGGACGAGGTCCAGGCAAGCACTCCCAACGCTCCTCGAAGCAATGCATTTGGCCGGACGTGCTGTTGTTGTTGTCATGGCCGGATTGCGACTTTCAGAACGCCGTCGCGACGGGAGCCGAACAGGTCATAGGCGTGCACGATGTCGTCGAGTCGAAAATAATGGGTGATGAGCGGTGTCGGATCGAAGCGGCCGGATTGTACCATGGCCATCAGGCGGCGCATCCGTTCTTTGCCGCCCGGGCAAAGCGTCGTCACGATCTTGTAATCGCCGAGGCCCGCAGCGAACGCATCGTAGGGCATCGCCAGTTTGCCGGAGTAAACACCGAGACTGCTCAAGGTGCCTCCTGGCCGGAGCGAACGCAGACAGTTCTCGAACGTCACCTGGGTCCCTAGTGCCTCGATGGCGACATCAACTCCGCCGCCGGTGAGGCGCTTCACTTCCGCGACCACGTCGCATTGTTTTGGATCAAGCACTACGCTCGCGCCCATTTGCTGCGACATCTTCATGCGCACGGGATCGCTCTCCACGCCGATGATGAAGGACGCTCCCATCAGCTTCGCGCCGGCGGTCGCGCAAAGGCCGATGGGTCCCTGCGCGAAAACCACCACCGTGTCGCCGATCTTTATCTGAGCGGACTCGGCACCGTTGAAGCCAGTCGAGGCGATGTCGGCCAGGAGCACGACCTGTTCGTCCGTCAGATCATCGGGAATCTTCGCCAGGTTCGCCTGGGCATTCGGGACGAGCAGATACTCGGCTTGCGCGCCATTGATGGTGTTTCCAAAACGCCAGCCGCCCAGCGCTTCGATGTCGTCGCCATGGCCGCACTGCGACCAGTGCGCGGACAAACAGGCTCGGCATTGCCCGCAAGGCGTGATCGCACCGACGAGCACACGATCACCAACCGCGTATCCCGTCACGCCTTCACCCAGTTCCTCGATGACGCCGACCGGTTCGTGTCCGATTGTCAGGCCGGCGCGCACCGGATATTCGCCGCGCAAAATGTGCAGGTCGGTTCCGCAGATCGTCGTGAGCGTAATGCGCAGCACCGCTTCGCCCGCCCCCGCATGCGGTCGTGGGACTTCTTCCACGCCGATCTTGTCGGGCCCTCGGAAAACATTCGCGCGCATCGTGAACCGAGAACTTTCGGACGGTGGGTAATGCCGGACCGGCACCGGCGTTTGGGTCAGAAGAGTTTGTGCATTCATGGTTCGTTTTCTTTCTGATCAAGGATGAGGCGGGAAACGCAATTGCACTCTGCGGGTCTTGCGAAAGGTTTGCCGTTTCTTGCTCGCACCTAGCTGCGCAGGCCGCTCTTTGGGCTATTGTCGGGTCGTGGCGCTCGACGCCTGAGATTTATCAGAACGAGTGGGCCTCCTTTACGACCAAAGATTTTCCCGAAAACCGTTCCGCGAAGCGCGGCGAACCCGTTCGCATCGTCATGAAGGATGTGACCGACGCGCGTCTGGTCATCGACATCGTCTGGTTCCACGACGACTACCTGAAACTTTTCGCTGCTTCAGAGCTCAACTAATCGCCCTTTACAAGCCGTTGGGGCGCGGCGACGAACCGTGCGGTTGGCTATCAGAAACCACGGTCGCTCCCTGGGCCATCTATGTGCTGCGGTAGAGGAAGGCTTGAGCGTCAGGGGGTTATTTCGTGATACTCTTAGTTAGAACACTGTTCGCAGCATCGAAGGTGTAACCAGTCTTCGTGATGTTCGTTACGGTCACCGTGTAAGTGCCCACGCCGCCTTTCAAGCTGAAGCTGGCGGCTCCGCTCGAGCTGGTGTTGCCGGTTTGATTTTGCGTGGCGCCGTTGGGCAGCTTCCAGGTTGCGGCGACGGTTGCTCCCGAAACCGACGCACCTTTCTGATCTTTGACCGCGACCAGGCCTGTTACCACCACGTTTCGTTTACCCTGCAAATTCGCCGAGAGCGTGATGCTGGCGCTCCGCAATGAAGTGGCAGTGGGTGATGGCGCCGGCGTCGGCGCCGGCTGTGTAGCGTTGCCCGTGTTAAACGAGTAGACAAACGAACGGCTCGTTTCGTTGTCGCCTGTCGCCGTTCCTGTCATTAAGTACGCGGTCAGACCGTCGGGAGTGAATCGCGCCCGCGTGCTGACGAATTGGTTGAAGCCGTAGATGCCGAGCGCGGGATTAAACACAGTGGGATCTTCCGCAGGCAGGATGACCCGCCAGAGTTCATGACCATCTTTGGCGCTCGCGGATAAAACGAATCCCGCATGGTCGAGAGTGTCGGCACTGCCCATGACGAGTTGAGTGTTGAGCGGATCGACGACGGGCCCGTCGACATAGGCGTTGAGCGTGTTGTGCCAGCGTTGCGAGCCATTCGCACCGAGTGCGAAAAGCTGGATCAGGTTCTGGCTGAAGTAATGGACGCCGTCGCTCCCGACGCTGGCGGGCGAGAAAACATTATAGGGGTACGGCGTCGGGAAAGTCCAAAGCAGGCTCCCGCTGGGCGAATAAGCTCCGAGGGCAACGTGGACACTGTTGTCCGGAGCAATCGCCGGCTGACCCAAAGTGCCGGCGATGGCGAAGACTGGGGTGCCATCGAGCCGCAGGGCGCGGAGGTGATTATTGGCGTAAAAGTAAAGTTGCTGGTTGCTTCCGTTCGCACCGAAAACGATTTCGCCGTAATCGACGATGCGCCGGTCATAAGGTTCCGGATTCGTCCAGCGCAACGCGCCCGCTGGCGTGAGCGAAAATACACCCATGCCTTCCGTCCCGACCGAGTAAATATTTCCGTCGGGCCCAACAGAAATACCCAGGCAAATCATCGCGCGCGGATTCTGCACAAAGCTCCACTTCGCCGTGCCATTCGGATTGAAAGCCTTGATGAGATCTTCGGAAGCGACGTAAATCGTCCCATCCGCGCCGACTGCAACGCCTTTTTCCCCAGCGCCTCGGACCAGCCATTTCAGCCCGCCATTTGGCGTAAGCGCGTAGAGATGCTGGAACACATCAATCGCATAAACCGTCTGATCGGGACCGATCGCCGCCCGCACCTCCGAGTAAGGTCCGTTCATGCGGAAGCGCCAGTTCACGCGGCCTGTCGCTGCTGGACGCGTCGTCACGGCGAGCGATTTCGTGTTGCTGCCGCCGGCGCTGTTG
>DASQLH010000026.1:0-6730 GCA_035630155.1 Chthoniobacterales bacterium | reverse complement strand
TGCAGTGGAGAAGGCGAGAAGGCAGAGAAATGAGAATAGTTTCACGCCAATTAAGACGGGATTTGGCCGCATTGCTTCAGCTCTTTTCCTTTCCATTTTGCAGATGGCACATCTATTCCCATAGTGCTGCCGTTGCAACCGGCAGGCGCTTGCCTTTGTCCGCCAAATTTCCATGACTGAACCGGTTATCTTCCTCGACCGCCTGCGAAAGATGTATGGCGATCTTTGCGCCGTGGACGATCTCTCGCTCTCGATTGAGCGGGGCGCCATCTTCGGTTTTTTGGGCGCGAACGGCGCGGGCAAGACGACCACCATGCGGATGCTCTGCGGACTGGTCCGGCCGACCAATGGCCACGCGCGGATCGCCGGCTTTGATGTTTGGAACGATCGCCAGGTGGTGCGCTCGAAATTCGGATACGTGGCCCAACGCTTCAGCCTCTACCGCGATCTTACCGTCGAGGAAAACATTCGCTTCTTCGGTGGCGCTTGTCGCGTGCCGGGCAGCGAACTGCCTGGCCGCATCGCGCGTTTGCTCGCGCTCACCGATCTGGAGGGAAAACAACACGCGCCCGCGGGCAGCCTCTCGGGCGGCATGCGGCAACTGCTCGCCCTGGCCTGCGCGCTCGTGCACGAGCCGCCCTTACTTTTCTTGGACGAACCGACCTCAGGCCTCGATCCGGTCCACCGTCAGCAAATGTGGAATTTGCTCTACGATTTGAGCAACAGCGGCATCACCATCTTTGTCACCACCCATTACATGGATGAAGCCGAACGTTGCACCGAAGTGGGCTTCATCGAAACGGGGCGGCTGCTCGCGAAAGCTTCACCGCGCGCCTTGAAAGCGAGCTTCAGCGCGAAGCTGCTCGAGATCGACGTCGAGCCGGTCATGCCGGCGCTCGTGCGCTTGCGCAATGAGCCGGAGATCCTGGGAGTTTCACTGCGCAGCGGGAGCCTGCGGATCTATGCCGCCAAAACCGAAGAACTCGTCGCCCGCTGGAAGGAGAACTGGCCTTTTCCGGATTTGCGCTGGCTGGGCCATCGCTGGGTCGAGCCGGACATGGAAGATGTTTTCACCGCCTACTCGCAAGGCTATGACGCCGTTTTGAAATCGACATGAACCGCACTGCTTTCAGCGCCATCGCCAGCGTCGCCTACAAGGAATTCCTCCACATTTACCGGGACCGCCGCGTCCTGATTTTGCTCCTGACTCTTCCGCCGGTCTTCACTCTCATCTTTGGGCATGCCTTCGAGTCGGGCGAGCGCAAGAACGTCCCCGCTATTTTAGTGAACGAGGATTCGACGCCGGCCGCGGAGCGCTTCGTCGAGTTGCTCCGCGCGAACGACACCTTCGCCTGGCGCGAACAGGCGCCCGGCCAGGGAAACGAGGACGACCTCTTGCGCCAGGGCGTTCGCGCGGCGCTCGTCGTCCCGGGCGGCTGGAGCGAGAGCCTGATCAATGGCGATCCCATTCCGTTGCGGCTCAGCCTTGATGGCAGCGACACCAGTACCGGGGAACAACTCCTCGGCAGCTTGCACAAGACGCTCGGCGATTTTCAGATGAACGAGCGCGAGGTGATGGTGGATGCGCTGCCCGACGAAGTCATCGACCTGGCGAAGAAACTGCCGGTCGAAGTGCGCAAGCAATTCGTCTCCGCGATGACGCCCTGGAAGATCGAGGAGAAAATCCTCTATAATCCCGAGGAGCGCTTCATCGATTACGTGTTGCCGGGCGTCATCGGCATCATCCTGCAATTGATCACGGTGACGCTGATGGCGTGCACCATCGCGCGCGAACGCGAGTCGGGTACGCTCTACCAGTTGATGGTCACCTCGCTCCGCCGCGGCGAGATCGTCATCGGCAAAATCCTGCCGTATCTCGCCATCTCGATTTTTCTGATCCTCGTCATCATCCTCCTGGCCGGCTGGCATTTTCGGGTAAAATTTTATCAGCCGGGCGCGCTGGCGCTTATCTGCTTTCTCTTTTTGCTCTGCTCGCTCGGCCTGGGCCTCTTGATTTCGGCGCTCTCGAAAACGCAAACCCAAGCCATTCAGTTCTCGGTCTTTTTCCTGTTGCCGGTGTTCATCCTCTCCGGCGCGTTCGCCCCGATCGAGCAGCTCCCGAAAGCGATCGCTTATGTCGCTGAATTATTTCCGCTGACTCACTTCTGTCGCGCCTTCCGGCTGGTGAATCTGTATCACGCCACGCCGGCTTTCTACGCGCCCGACTTGATCATCATGTCTGTCGGTGCGGTGATTACCTTCGTGGGCGCCGCGTTTCTCTTGCGGCGAATCGAGCAGTAGCACAGGCATCTTGCCTGTGGGGCAAATAGGCATCCTGCCTGTTTTCGGCAGCGGGCAAGATGCCCACTGGCCCCACAGGCAAGATGCCTGTGCTACTAGAATTTCGTCTTGAGCTCGACGCGCAGATACGGGGCGCCGTCTGTTTTGTATTTGATGTCGGCGCGATGAAAATCGAACTGCCGTTCGATCACGTAGCCACCGCCAAGATTGACCGACACATTGTCGGTGGGGCAGTAGATGAATCCGCCGCCTACCCGGTATTCCGCGTAATCGACCTGGGCGCCGTTTAGTTGCGCTGGCGCAATCGCAGGGTTCCGGTCTGTCCGAAATGAGCCTCCGGCCAGTTCGCCGCCGGCCCAAAAGCAAATCTTGTCGCTGGGCGAATAAATGATCCGCGGCTCGGGGAGCATCGCCATGAATTTCCATTGATCGTTCGGCATCCAGATCATCCCAAGGATCGGTATCACCGGCCACCGGCCCCGGAGAAAGGCCGCGTTCGCCCCGGCGAAGAGATACAACCGGTCCTCCTGCAGAACGAAGACGCGCCCGAGCGTGGTTGGCACATCGAAAGAGGCGTCGTTGAAATCGCTTTGCGTGTAGAAGCCGGGCCGAAACTGGATGAAGGCACCGATATCGTCGTTGTGCATGTAATCGACCCCGATCATCGCCGCGACACTTTGCAGATGATTCGGAACCGGCGCGCCCGTCGCTCCGAAGTCGAAGCGTTCGTAGGCGATTCCAGCGCGGAGATAAAGATTCCCGGTGAGGAAAAAACGGTGCGCGTAGGAGAACGAATTCTGGATCGCGTATTGATCGCCGAAACTCCCGTTCCGATGCAGGTTGCTTTCGAAAACGTAGCTCGACTCCAGCTCGAACAGATCGCGCGACACCGCGACCGTTTTCTTGTCCGACACGGAAGGAAGCTGCTCATCGCCTTCCGCGCGGGCCCCGGTCAGCGAGACCAGAAGCAGGACCGCGAGGAGGAACTGGAAGCGTGGCGCGTTTTTCATCCGCTGGGATCGTAGCTGAATCGGGCGGGGGAAGAAAACGGATTTGTCTGATCGAACGAATTGTTGTTCAAAGGTGCGGATGAAAAAGGCCATCGACCATATAGCTGGGAGCGATCCGCGTTTTGCCGCGCTGATCAAACAGGCCCGGCGTTTCGAGATCGTGACGAACAAACTTGTCCGGCCATTCGACGCGCTGGCGGAATCGATCGCCTACCAGCAACTCAGCGGCAAAGCGGCCGCTACCATTTTCGGCCGGGTGCGGGCGCTCTATGGCAAACGCAAATGGCTCGATCCCGCGCTGGTCCTCAAGACGCCCGATGAAAAGCTGCGGGCCTGCGGCCTTTCCCGCAGCAAGGTGGCGGCGCTCAAGGACCTCGCCGCCAAAACCCTCGACGGGACGGTGCCCACCCGCCGCGCGCTCTTGCGAATGACGGATGAAGAAATCATCGAGCGCCTCACCAGCGTGCGCGGCATTGGGCGGTGGACCGTGGAAATGCTGCTCCTCTTTGAGCTGGGCCGGCTTGATGTCTGGCCTGTCGCCGATTACGGCGTGCAAAAAGGTTTCGCAAAAACATTCGGCCGCAGAAAACTGCCGACGCCGAAACAATTCGCCAAGATCGGCGAGAAATGGCGGCCGTATCGCTCTGTCGCCGCCTGGTATTTCTGGCGAGCGCTCGACAAGCCGACGATAACTCCCGGGACGAAGAGCCGCTTCGGTTAGGGCATGACGATTGTTGACCGCCGGAGGTTCTCTGGGCGTTTGGCGAAAGTCCAAGCCCTCAAGGAGCGGCGATTTGAAATCGCCGTTTGTTTTGGGTCGGCGATTGAAAATCGCCGCTCCTTGAAGCTGATCGACGTTCGCGGGTGCTAGAGGGTACGCTCCGTCGCCGCCTGGTATTTCTGGCGAGCGCTCGACAATCCGAGAATAACTCCCGGAACGAAGAGCCGCTTCGGTTAGGGCATGACATTCTTGACCGCTGGAGGTCCTCTGGCGTTTGGCGAAAGACTGAGCCTCAAGGAGCGGCGATTTGAAATCGCCGTTTGTTTTGGGTCGGCGATTGAAAATCGCCGCTCCTTGAAGCTGATCGACGTTCTCGGGTGCTAGAGCGGACGAGTCGCTCATTGACTCCACGCGGGCTCGTTCGTACAACCAGCCATGGCGACAATCCATGTAGCCCGGGACGGAGCGAAGCTCGGCGAATTCTCGCTGGAGCAGGTCCGCGAAGGGCTGGGCACGGGCCAGTTCCGGCCCATCGATCTCGGCTGGCAAAGCGGGATGGCGGACTGGCGGCCGCTCTCCGATTTCGCCGTGGAAAAACCGGCTGCCGTAGCGGCAGACCCGCCTCCCTCAGTGACCGCCGAAACCGCAACGGCGGAAACCGGGTTACCGTGGGAACACCGCAACGAGCTTGGCTTTTTCAAGGCGTTTATCGACACCGCGAGCGTGCTCTTGATGAAGCCGGCTGAGGCGTTCGCGATGATGCGACGCGAAGGCGGCCTGACCGATCCGCTCCTTTTCGCGCTGATTGGCGGATGCGCCGGCACGATCGCGTCCACGCTTTTCCAGATCGCACTGGCAGCGGTTCCCGGGGTGGGCAGCGGAAGCAACAACCTCCTGGCGATGTTCGGATGGGGAGTGGTGGTCGGAATTCTTATCCTCACCCCGCTGCTCATGGTGGCCGGATTGTTTATCGGCAGCGGAATTGTGCATCTCTGTCTGATGCTGTTTGGTGGCGCGAACAAACCCTTCGAAACCACTTTTCGTGTCGTCTGTTTCTCCTGCGGCGCGGCTTATCTGTTTTCGATCATCCCATTTTGCGGCGGATATATCACGCCCATCTACAACATTGTTCTCCAATGTATCGGGATTTCCCGCGCCCACGAAACCACCGTGGGCAAAGCGGTTCTGGCGGTTCTGGTGCCCCTGATCGTTTGTTGCGGAATTTTCGCCGTGCTGATGGGAATGCTCATAGCCGGCTCCGGCGGCGACTTCATGAAATCGTTTCGGCCCTGAGTAACCGGACGCGGAAGGAAAGGAATTCCGGATGCGTGTTGTGTGGCGTCGCAGGCCCGATGTGGGCTTCGATCACGAACTAATCTGGCTCAGTGTGTCGCTGGCCACCCTCGCGGGAGGGGCCGCCTGGCTGTGGATCGGATTGCGATGGCCGCAATGCCCCTTTCTCGCGGTGACGGGTTGGCCATGCCTGACCTGCGGCGCGACGCGCGCGACGATCGCACTTTTGCATGGAAATTTTCTCCAGGCCTTCTCCTGGAACCCGCTGGCTTTTCTGGCGCTCTGCGGAGTGGCGGTCTTCGATCTCTACGCTGTTGTTGTTTTCCTCAGCCGTGGTCCGCGTTTGCGGATGGTGGATTGGACCAGAACGGAAAAGAACGTCGTCCGGATTGCGGTGGTTTGCGCGCTCCTGGTGAATTGGATTTATCTGTTGGCGCAGCGCGGTCGATTTTAGCTGTCTGCTGCGGAACATAGACCTCTGGTCTGTGTGCCCAGCGGAGTTATGCTCCGCTGATGTCGCAGGCAACGGACAGGATGTCCGTTGGGCGCACAGGCCGCAGGCCTATGTTCCGGACGTCAAATCGCTGCGGATGACAAGCAAGAATCAACGCGCCGGCGAGGGTGTCGGTCTTGGCTGTAGCTGCGCGCGGCCGACATCATCTTCCGGCGCGCCGCGATGGCTGGCAATGAACGCGGTGGGATCGATCCAGCCGCGCGTGTCCTGGCGATAACCCGGTCCGATGAACGGCGTCAGAAACTCCCGCATCTCAAAGTGAAGGTGAGCCCAATATTTTCCATCCGCGTTCCCAATCGTCGCGATCTGCTCGCCGCGCCGCACATTTTGTTTCGGCTGCACCATGATCGTCTCGGCATGCCCGTAATACGACTGCACGTATTTGCGCTCCCCGTTCTCTTCATAAGCGTGGAGCACAACGATGACTTTCCCCCAGCCGGGCCCCGCTTCTTCGGCGAATAACACCTGGCCATCGGCGACCGCGTAAACTGGATCGCCCAAATCGCTGTTTTCACCGCCAATGCCATTCAGGTCGTCGCCCAGATGGCGATTTTCGGTGAACGGCTGGGCGTTGTAGGCGAGGGCGCCGTGCTCGCTCCCGATCGGGAAATCAAAGCGCGAGGCGGTCGGCAACGAGGCCAGGAGCATGGCGGGCGCGATTTGAAATGCCGGGTCGATCTGCGCGGGCCGGCGCAATTCCGGAGCGAGGCGGAAACAGAGCCCTGCAATTAGCGCCACCAGGAAAAGCAGGAAGAGCAGCAGCACGAAACCGAGCCGCGATCTTCCCTTGCTCGTGGTTAGCTTCATCTTTACGCTCGCGCGATGCGCATTCTGGTCACGGGCGGGGCAGGCTTTATCGGCTCGCACCTGGTCGAAAAGTTACTCGCCACC
>DASQLH010000025.1:0-5382 GCA_035630155.1 Chthoniobacterales bacterium | reverse complement strand
TCCACAATCGTGCAAGTCACGAAGTGAGCGCGGTCTGGGTGGTGAACGCGATAGCGGCTGCGCATTCAGATTACACGCTGGCGAAGCAGAGCTTCGAAGACAAGTGCGTTCCCAAGCTGGAGCTTGGGAACGAGGGGCGCGGATGCGCTGGAGCTTGGGGACGAGCGCGTAACGAGGGCGCAAAGATGCGGGCGTGTGAAGAGGTTCTCGTCCCACGGTGGAAATTCCTGCCTTATCGCGATAAAGGAGAGGGGGGATGGCCGACAAACCGATAACGCAGGCGATCACTTCCGGAATCGATCAGCGGAAGAATGTTCCGGTTGTCACAGTCGATAGTTTCTATCAGGCGCATGGGCAAAAGCTGCAGCTAAAGCTCGAGGGCAAACGGGTCGGCTTTCATCGCAAGATCCGCGAGCCGACCATCAATCGCCCGGGCCTCGCGCTCTCGGGCTTCTACAATTATTTCGCCGAGAAACGCGTGCAGGTGCTCGGCGCTGCGGAGCAGTCCTACTTGAAGAGCCTGCCGCCGAGGAAACGCATCCAGCGCTTTCGCGGTTTGTGTGCGCAAAAGATTCCATGCCTGGTCACATCCCGCGGGGCGCATCTCGAGCCGGAGCTTTTGGCGGTGGCGGAAGAGGAACAAGTGGCGGTTTTCCGGACGCCGATGGTGACGATGCGATTCATCAACGCCGCGACCATTGCGATGGAGGTCGATTTTTCGCCGACAGTGACGGAATTCGGCAGCATGGTCGATATTCTCGGCGTCGGTGTGCTGATACGTGGGCAAAGCGGTATCGGCAAAAGCGAGGCGGTGCTCGGCTTAATCGAGCGCGGCTATAGTCTCGTCGCCGACGACGTGACGCGGGTGAAATCGCTCGAAGGCCGAGAGCTGGTGGCGACCGCGCCGGACCTGACGCGCTACCATATGGAAGTGCGGGGCATCGGCATCATCAACGTCGCTTCCATTTTCGGCATTGGCGCCATTCGGATCGAGAAGCGGCTCGACATGGTGGTGACGCTGCAGGACTGGGAGGAACTCGAGGAGGTCGATCGCATTGGACTCGACCAGGAATTCTACGAGATTTTGAAATTGAAAGTGCCGCACATCACGATCCCGGTCCGGCCCGGCCGCGACATCGCGCGATTGATCGAAGTTGCGGCAATGGACCAGAAGCTGAAAGGTCTGGGACAAAACAGTGCGATGGAATTCAACGATAAATTGCTCAATTTGATGGAACCGAAGGAAACCTAATGGGCCTTTTGAATCGGAGATCAGCGGGGCCCGCCCAAAAAATCGAGAAAGAGATCACGATCATCAATCGTCTCGGGCTGCATGCGCGGCCCGCGGCGATGTTTGTCCGGATCGCCAGCCGTTATCGCTCCGAGGTTTGGGTCAAAAAGGAAGACGAGCAGATCAATGGGAAGAGCATCATGGGGTTGATGATGCTGGCGGCCGGGCAAGGCTCGAAGCTGATGATCCGGTGCGAAGGGCCGGACGCCGACAAGGTGATGGAGGAGTTGGAAGAGCTGATCCGGCAGAAGTTCAACGAGGATTGAAAAGGTAGCTGGTGTAGCTGCCGCTGTCGCCAGCGGCAGGGGATTGCGCGTCGATTTGCCTTCAATCTTCTCTGCCGCCAGTGACGGCGGCAGCTACACCATTGACACCCGCGCTACTCTCTCTTGATGAGCGGCGATAACGCAAAACAGGAGACGCGATTCCAGGGCGTCGGGGTTTCCCCCGGCATCGCCCGTGGCGGGCTCCATGTGGTGCGCGATGAAGGCGACGAAATTGCGCGCCACCGCATCGAGCCGTCGGACATCCCGGAGGAGATCGGCCGTTTCGAGACAGCGCTGATCCAGACGCGCTCCCAGATTCTCGAAATGCAGGAGCGCATCGCCCAGTCGATCGGGGCGAAAGATGCCGGGATTTTCGACGCCCACCTGCTGGTAGTGGAAGACCGGACGCTCATTGATGAAGTGCTGCGCAAACTCCAGGCCGATCTCAACAACGTTGAATTCGTTTTCCAGGAAGTGGCGACGCATTACGCAAACACCTTGAGCCAGATCGACGATCCCTATCTGCGCGAGCGCGCCCTCGATATCCAGGACGTCACCCGCCGCGTCGTTCGCAATCTCCAGGGGAAAGCGCCCAAGGATTTCCTGAGCCTCGCCGAGAAGCACGTTCTGCTCGCGCATAACATCACCCCTTCGGACACGGCGACCATGAATCGCGAGTACGTTCTGGGCCTCGCGACCGATCTGGGCAGCCGCACTTCGCACACGGCGATCATGGCACGCTCGCTCGGGATTCCGGCCATCGTCGGACTCCATGACGCGACCGAGAACCTCGAGACCGGCCAGCAGGTTCTGCTCGATGGCTACAACGGCCTGCTCATTCTCGACCCCACGCCGGAGACGCTCTGGCATTACGGCGAGCTGGAACAAAAACGGTCGCTCGTCCAGGAACAGCTCACTCGCCTGCGCGAAACCAAATCGACCACGCGCGATGGCCGCCACATCGTCCTTTCGGCCAATGTTGAGCTTCCGGAAGAGGTGGAAGCCGCCCCGCGCAACGGCGCGGAGGGGATCGGTCTTTACCGCACTGAATTCCTCTATCTCAATCGCACCACCCTCCCGAGCGAAGAAGAGCAGTATGCCACTTACCGCAAGGTGGCCGAGCAGGTGCAACCGCATCCGCTGATCATCCGGACGTTCGATTTGGGCGGAGACAAACTAGCCGCAGTCCTGGACAGCGACGACGAGATGAACCCATTCCTGGGCCATCGCGCCATCCGGTTTTCGCTCGAGCGCTTGGATATTTTCAAAGCGCAGCTGCGCGCCATTATCCGCGCGAGCGCGGTCGGGAATGTAAAGATCATGTTTCCGATGATTTCCGGCCTCGAAGAACTAACGCGGGCCCTGGCCGTTTTCGAGGAATGCAAAACGGAATTGAAAAACGAAGGCCAGGAGTTCGACGAAAAAACGGAAGTCGGGGCCATGATCGAAATCCCGAGCGCGGCCATGTGCGCCGACCGGCTGGCGCGGGAGATCGATTTTTTCAGCATCGGCACGAACGACCTCATCCAATATGCCATCGCGGTGGACCGGGTGAACGAGCGGGTCGCGCACCTTTATGAGCCGACGCATCCGGCGGTCTTGAAGCTGTTGAAAATGGTGGCGGACGCGGCCCACGACCATGAGATTTGGGTGGGAGTTTGCGGCGAAATGGCCGGCGACCTGGCGCTCACGCCCCTCTTGCTCGGCTTGGGAATGGATGAGCTCAGCGTCGGCGCCTCACTCGTGCCGCGCGTGAAGCGGGCTGTGCAAAGTCTCACCCATGGTGAATGTCAGAAGCTGGTGAACGAAGTGCTGGAGCTCGACACGTCTGCGGCGATTTTGCGCCGCTGCACCGAAATGGCGCAGACGCATTATGGGGAGTTGCTCGGCTAGCGCCGAGCGTGATCTTCTGTAGCAGCGGCCCTGTGGGCCGCTCGAGAGTAGCATGATTTCACCAAAGCGGCCCACAGGGCCGCTGCTACAAAGAGGTCACTCTTCTTCCGTCGACTCGGACTCCGACTCCGACTCGGATTCAATATCGGGCTTCAATCCATCCTCCTCCATCTTGCGGAGGACATCGCTCATGTCATCGACCTCATCCCAGACTTCCTGGCTGACATACATCGGCGCCTTTTGCTGCGTGGCCATGGCGATGCAATCGCTCGGGCGCCCGTCGAGCTCGATGATCTTTTTCTGCTGCAATTCGTTTTCCGCGCGAATGATCATGCGCGCGTAATAGGTGGCGTTCTTCAGGTCGTTGATGATGACGCGCTCCACTTTGGCGCCGAGCGCCGTCATGAGATGGCCCATCAAATCGTGGGTGAGGGGACGCTCTTTCGAAACGTCGCGCATGAACATGGTGATCGCGCTGCCGACGGTTTGATCGACGTAGATGATGAAGACCTTGTCGTTGTTCCCGAGAAAAACAGCGCAGCCGCCGCTCGTGGGTAAAACCGCGCGGACCTGCACCTCGATGACCGTCTTATTCATCCGCGCAAACCGTATCAGCCGGTTTACGAAAGACAAGCAGGGTGCTGTTTCCTGCTCATGATCCTGATCTTACTCCTGATCCTGTGAGCGAACGCGAGTCTGGGGAAAGATCATGAGCAGGATCAGGATCATGAGCAGGAGTATTTGTAATGCGGGCTTGCATGTCCGCAGCGGTGATTGATTATGCGCTCTGCGGCTGCCGCCGCTCGACAAAAAATGAAAACCGAGTGGGACGTTGACGCTGCCATTTCCACTTACAACGTCGATGGCTGGGGCACCGGTTACTTCACCGTCAACGCCGCAGGCAATGCCGAGGTCCGGCCGCTTCAGGAAAAAGGCGGCGCGATCGACATTCTCGAGGTCGTAAACGAAGCGCGCAGCCGCGGCCTCGGATTTCCTCTGGTGATCCGTTTCCAGGATTTGCTGCGGCATCGTGTGGAATCGGTGAACTGCGCGTTCCAGAAGGCGATCGAAGAGTTCGGCTACAAGAACCATTATCGCGGCGTCTTCCCGATCAAGGTGAACCAGCTGCGCGAGGTGATCGAAGAGATCGTCGACGCCGGGCAGGAATTTCATTTCGGACTCGAAGCGGGCAGCAAACCGGAATTGGTGGCGGCGCTCGCCATGCACAAGGACCCCGAGAGCCTCATCATCTGCAATGGCTACAAGGACCGCGCGTTCATTCGCATCGCGCTGCTTGGCCGCAAGCTCGGCAAGTCGGTCGTCATCGTGGTGGAGAAACTCGAGGAACTCGAACAAACCATCCGGGCCGCCAGGGAGGTGGGCGTCGAGCCGCACATCGGCATTCGCGTGCGGTTATACAGCAAAGGCGCGGGCAAATGGTCGCCGAGCGGCGGCGAGAACGCGAAATTCGGCCTCGATACCACGAGCCTGGTCGCGGCCAGTGACTTGTTGAAGGCGGCCGGCCTCGGGCATTGTTTCAAGCTGGTCCATTTCCATGTCGGCTCGCAGGTGCCGGACATTTCCACCATCAAACGCGCCGTGCGCGAAGCGGCGCGCTATTACGCAAAGCTCTGCAAACTTGGCCATGAGCTCGGCTATCTCGATGTCGGCGGCGGACTCGGCGTCGACTACGATGGATCGCGGAGCGATTTCGACAGCTCGGCAAACTATTCGCTCCAGGAATACGCCAACGACGTCGTCTGGAACATCATGGACGTCTGCGATTCCGAAGGCGTCGCGCATCCGGCGATCGTGAACGAAGGCGGGCGCGCGATCGTGGCCCATCATTCGGTGCTCGTCGTCGAAGCCTTTAGCTCCATTGAGAAAACGGCGCCGAAGCTCAAGGTCGATATCGGCGAAAACGATCACAAA
>DASQLH010000024.1:0-5200 GCA_035630155.1 Chthoniobacterales bacterium | reverse complement strand
GAAAAATTCCTGGCTGAGAACAAAAACAAAGAGGGCGTAAAGACCACCGCCAGCGGCTTGCAATACAAAGTGCTTAAGGAAGGTTCCGGCGCCTCGCCGAAGGAAACCGACACGGTGGTGACCAACTACAAGGGGACGCTGCTCGATGGGACGGAATTCGACAGTTCTTACAAGCGGAACGAACCGGCCACATTCCCGGTCAATCGCGTCATCAAAGGCTGGACCGAGGCGTTGCAGTTGATGAAGCCGGGCTCCAAGTATCAGCTCTTTATTCCAGCGGCGCTGGCCTATGGAGAGCGCGGCGCCGGCCGCGACATCGGCCCAAATGCGACGCTAATTTTTGAGGTGGAGCTCCTGAGCGTCAAGCCTCCGGAGCCGGTTGCGACGGTTGCGCCAGGGGCCGCGGCGCCGGGCACTTCACCCGCTGTGGCTACCTCACCGGCGGCGAAGCCGTCGCCGGCGGCGTCCGTGACAGTTCCGCCGGCGAAGCCCTCTCCATCGCCGACGGCGAAGTAGAGCGGCTGGTAACGGCGTAATATTACCGGTGTTCGTCCGCCGGCTCCCAGGCCAGGCGAGGTGCATCGCCCCATAAGTCTTCCAGGCTGTAGAACTCGCGTTTTTCGCTGTGAAAAACGTGGACGATGACCTGCATGTAATCGAGCACGATCCACTGGCTCGCGGGAAACCCGTCCACCGAAATGGCGCGCACCCCGTGATCGTCCTTTAGCCGGCCCTCGACTTCGCCCGCGATCGCCTTCAGGTGCGGCTCGGACGTGCCTGAGCAGATGACGAAGAAGTCGGTGAAAGTCGAGATGCCCTGGAGATCGAGGATGACAATGCCCTCCGCCTTCTTGTTCGCCGCGAGATTGGCGCAGATTTTGGCTAGGTTTTCGGCGGTGATTTCTAAGGCTCCAGGTAAAGCTGACGTTCGCGGATGATTTTCTCGACCGCTGGCGGTACGAGATAACGAATGGACCGCCCGCTGGCAACCCTGTTTCTGATGTCGGTTGCGGAAATGTCGAGCTGCCGCCGGATCGCAGGATAAGGATGGGCAGTGTTCAGTCCACTCCGATCCAGGACGACGAATTGCGTCATTTTCGTGAGCTCGGGAAAGCGATGCCACGTTGACAGGCGCGCGACATTGTCTTCGCCGACGAGGAAGAACAATTCGGCCGCGGGTTCGCGCTGACGAAGTGTTTCCACGGTATCGACAGCGTAGGAAGGTGACGCGCGTTCCAGTTCCATCGCGTCGAAAGCAAAACGCGGCTCGCCTTCAATTGCCGCGCGCAGCATTTCCAAACGAATGGCGGGCGATGTCGGTTCCCGTTCGAGTTTGTGGGGCGAGATCGCGGCCGGAACAAAGATCACGCTGTCGAGCTCCAGCGTTTCGGCTGCATCGCGCGCCAGGATCAGATGCCCGTGATGAATCGGATCGAAGGTGCCGCCGAAGATGCCGATCTTTTTCAATTGCCCCTTCTCAATTGGAAGCGACGAGTTGTTGGTTTTCGGCGCGGAACATGAATGTAAGGTGACGTTATGGAGAGAGATTCGCTCGGTCAATTAATCCTCACCGGAGTTCCCGGCTTCGAGCTGGATGCCGAGACGGCGGCGCTGTTTCGCCGCATCCAGCCGGGCGGATATATTTTGTTTGGGCGCAATATCCAGAGCGCGCCACAGCTTCGGAAATTGATCGACGATTTGCGCGGCCTCAGCGACATCGAGCCGATCATTACGATCGACCAGGAAGGCGGCCGTGTTTCGCGGCTTCGCCTCATCGGCAATGAGCCGCCGAATGCCCAGCAGCTCCGGGATCGCAACGACGTTTCGCTTGTGCGGCGGCATGGCGAAATCACCGGCCGGCTCCTGCGTCTTTTCGGATTCAACCTCGATCTCTGCCCGGTGCTCGACATCTCCTTCGACGCTGAGGCGGACAATTCACTCAAGGGCCGCTGCTACGGCAAGAGCGTCGAACAGGTCATCAGGCTGGCGGGCGCTTTTAACGAAGGTTTGCGGGGCGAGGGAATCCTCAGTTGCGGGAAACATTTCCCCGGCTATTCCGCCGCGACCGTGGATGCGCACCACGACCTTCCGAAAATCGAACGGAGCCGCGCCGAGTTGGATGCGGAAGAGCTCGCGGTCTTCCGGCAGTTTTCGCCGCTGGTCGATAGTATGATGATTTGCCATGGCTGGTATCCGACCTTCAATCCGGCGAAAAGGCCCGCCTCCCTTTCGCGGGCGATCGTTACCGACTTGTTGCGGGAAGAATTCCAATTCGATGGCCTGATCATGACTGACGACCTGGATATGGGTGCGATTCTCAACGAATACGGCCTGGAAGAAACCATCCGGCTCGCGATCGAGGCCGGCAACGATTGGGTAATGATTTGCCATCGCGTCGCGTCGATCGACGAAGTGCATTCGACCCTGGGCAAACTTCCACCGGCGCAACTTGATCGTGCTCTCGCGAGCGTGACGAGCAGCAAGACAAAGCTGGCCGCACCCCACGATTTCTCGGAGACGAAATTCCAGGAAATCGACCGCGAGATTTGGGACCTGCGCGTGGCGGTTCTGGGCGAGGAAGAAGCCGCGAAGCGCAGTCCCGAAGACGGAAAGCGCTCGCCGGTTGAGACCTATTAGCCGGGTGGCGCTCCCAGCCCAGCTCCCCTCAAACAGAACATTCGAGAAAGTTGAAGGATTGCTGTCGGCAATTCCTACATACGTGTGGGGAGCGCAGGTGAACGCGCGATACCCGAACGGGTTCAAACCAACGATGTTAATCCTGAGAAGCCGACTGAATGCGTGCGGTCCCGCCACCCTCGGATCACGCGCCAATCGCTTCGTCGCGCAGCGCAATGGCGCTCTTCCTTCGCCTTCGGACGGTTCTGTCGTCGGTGCCGCGCAATCGAAATTTGATGAGATCGAAGCGCTTGGCCGCCGGTGCAAGGATGGGGATTTGGCGGCGTGGGGCCTGCTGTTTCCGAAGATCTGGCCGCTGCTCGTAACCTTCGTGCACCGGCTCTACCATTCGTTCGACCAACAGGACGCCGAAGATATCGCGCAGGCGTCGATCCAGGCTGCGATTCGAGCGATCAATAGTTTTTCGGAAAAGGGCCTGTTTCGAGCGTGGTTGTTCGGGATTGCGGTCCGGCAAGCTGCGACGTTCTACCGCTCGAGCTCAGCGAAGAAACGTGGGGCGCAGCTTCTCGTCCCCTTCAATGACGTCCACGACTGCAAAGACGAAGCCAAATCCCCCGCGGAGGTCTCGGCGGAAAACGACCGGGCTGCGATCCTGCACCGGGCGATAAACCAGTTACCGGAGGTCGATCGCGATCTCGTGCATCTCCACTTTTTCGGGGAACTCACGTTCCGGGAAATCGCCGAAGCACGAGACATGAATCCGAAGACGGTCTGCACTCGCCTGACCAGGAGCAAGGAGCGGCTCCTCGCAACATTGGCGCGTTTCAACCTCACCAAATCCGATGGATGAGATGAAACAAGACAGCGAGATAGACAACGCGCTCCGCGAGGTGGCGAAACTGCGCGACGGGCTGTTGCGCACCGCGCCTGCTCTCTCTTCAGAAAACCGGGCAGTATTGATGGCGTTTTTGGCGGTGGAGTTGCCCGTAGAGGCCGTTCTGCGTGAGGCGGCGACGAGACGGGATCGGTCGCTCGATTCATCTCCGCCAAAAATCCCGGTGTCCGTGCAATCGGCTTTGCACCGGCAGCTCCAAGCGGCCGATGCAACGCGGAACCGGGCTCTGGGGCGGCGCGTTTCGCACTGGCGGATCAGCGGCTCGGCTTGGTTGAGGATTTTTCGATCTCCGCTCGGAGTTGGATTGACGGCATGCGCGTTGATCGCTGCTGCGCTCGTATGCTTCGGCAGGTGGGGAGCTCCACCACGCCGTAATGTGGAGAAGAACCTCCCGCAGGCGGCCGGCGTGAGCCTCGAGTCAGGAGTCACCTTGGATAGTCCGTCGAGTAGCCGAGCGGAGCTGTTCAGCCGCAGAATCGCGATCGGCCCGTTCAACCTCAACACGAGCGAACCGGCGTCTCTGCAAGCCTCTTTTGTCGCGCACAGCCGGATTCAATTTGCCGATGGAATCGAAACGCCACTCGGCCTGCGCCTCGATCTCCCGCTGAGAGCGACTCTCATGGAAGACGGCTTCGCCAGAACGCCCTGATCTGTCTTCCGATCCCGAAATCAAACTATGCTAGCATTCACCAAAACCGCGCTGCGAGTCATTGTGCTCGCTCTCTGCATCCTCAGTGCGGTCGACACAAGGGCCCAGACAAAGATCTGCACGGTCGATATGGAGCGCGTCTTGAAGGAATACAGCAAAACGAAGGAGGCGGAGACGAGGCTCAACGAAGCGAAGAATGCCGCGAAAAAGGAATATGACGATCGGGCGGACGCCTACAAAAAGGCGCTCGAGGAAATCAACAAGCTCAACGCCCAGCTCGATTCCCCGGTTCTGACCGCAGACGCGAAAGCATCCAAAGCGAAAGAGCGGGACGAGAAAATTGCGAATCTCAAGAATATGGAGCGCGAAATAACTGAGTTTCGGCAAACTCGGGAACAACAGCTCCAGCAACAGCTGCTGCGCATGCGCGAAAACCTTCTGAAGGAAATCACGGATGTCGTGATGGAGCAGGTGAAATCCAGGAACATGGATCTGGTTTTTGATAAATCGGGCGCAAGTTTAAACCGCTTCTCTCCCATTCTATTTTCCCCCGACGCCATGGACTTTACGGCGGAGGTCATCACCGAGGTAAACAAAAAGGCGAACGCCGCACCGTCCCCGAGCCCGCGCAAGCCCTAAAGCAAACAAGGAGCGGCGGTTTACAAACCGCCGTTTTTATTGGGTCGGCGATTTGGAAATCGCCGCTCCTTGAGGCTCCATCAGCGTCCGCGCCAAGGAGGGAACGATTCACTGATCACTAGTCACGATTCACAGCTCCCAATCGCGCCAGCGATTGACGATGCTTCGCTCTGCCCATAACATGCGCGCGTGCAAGCGGAACTGGAGCAGTTGCTCGTCCTTCAAGATCGGCAACAAAAGATCAGGCAAATCCAGACGGAGATAAAAACGATGCCGCAGCAGCGGCAGAATCTGGAGGCGCAGCTGGCGGCGAGCGCGGCGGCGCTGGGCGCATTGAAGAGCAAGGGGCAGCATCTCGAAATGGACCGCAAGACGCTCGA
>DASQLH010000023.1:0-5032 GCA_035630155.1 Chthoniobacterales bacterium | reverse complement strand
GCGAAGAACGGCGGCGTGCACCCCGAAAGCGGACGCGAGAAGCTGCGCGAGATCCTGCTTTCGGGCGGCGACCCGATGGTGCTGAACAATTCAAAGATCGCGGCCTGGCTCGGCGCGCTGGCCGAAGCCGGCGTCGAGTCGATCCGCATTGGCACCAAGGAGATGGCGTTCTATCCTCAGCGCTTCGACCGCACCTTCCTGTCGATGCTCGATCGGTTCCACGAGACCTACCCGCAGGTCGGCCTGCACATGATGCTGCACTTCGAGCACCCAGACGAGTTCCTCGCCAAGGATGCGGAAGGAAACTACGTCGAGGACGCGCAGGGCTTGAAGCAATGGGTCCCCGCGACGGGCGAAGGGATGCGAGGCCTGGCCTCGCGCGGCTGGCTCTCCGTGGAGAACCAGGCGCCGATCATGAGGGGCATCAACGATGACGCGGACGCCCTCCGCATTCTGCAGCGCGAGTTCAAGCGCGCCGGCGGCGAGAACCACTACTTCTTCTGCGGGCGCGACATCATCGCCTACAAGGCGTTCAACGTTCCGATCGAGACCGCGTGGACAATTCTCAACACCTCGCAAAAGGGGCTGTCGGGCGTCGAGTCCCACGCGCGCCTTTCCATCACACATTACAAAGGCAAGACCGAAGTGGCGGCGGTCACCAACGAGGCGATACCGGGACTCGCGGGCAGCGAGAACGGCGTCTTGATCTTCAAGATTCTTCGGAACGCCGGCAGCGCCCCCGACCGCGGCAAGGTCTGCATCGTCGGCCGCAACCCCGAGGCGCTCTGGTTCGACGACTACGAGGACCGCGTTCTGTTCGACGAGGCCGGCTTGTACGACTACGCGCGTGTGGCGGCTCCCGGACAGGCGCCGGGTCCCGCCGCGGCTGCCGGACAGGCGCCGAGTATCGGCGCTCTTCAAGCCGCTCTTGCAGCCGCGTCATGATCGACAAGCGGGTCGTGAGCGCGGCCGAGGCTGTCTCGGACGTTTTCGACGGCGCCACCATCATGTTCGGCGGTTTCGGCGAAGCGGGCAGTCCAATCGAGCTCATCCACGCGCTGATCGACCAGGGCGCCACCGATCTGACGATGATCAGCAACAACTGCGGCAGCGGCGAGGTCGGCCTCGCGGCGCTGCTCAAGGCGGGCCGCGTTTCCAAGGTCGTCTGTTCGTTTCCGCGCACCGCCAACTCGACCGTCTTCCCCGAGCTCTACCGAAGCGGGCGCACGAAATTGGAATTGGTTCCCCAGGGAACGCTCGCGGAGCGCATCCGCGCCGGCGGAGCTGGAATCCCGGCGTTCTACACCCCGTCCGCGGTGGGAACGCCGCTGGCGGAAGGCAAGGAATGTCGGGAATTCGGCGGCAGAAAGTACGTGCTTGAGCACGGCATCCGCGCGGACTTCTCGCTCATCAAGGGGCGGGTCGCCGACACCCACGGCAACATCCTCTATAGCAAGACGGCGCGAAACTTCGGCCCGCCGATGGCGATGGCGGGCAAGGTCACGATCGTCCAGGTCGCCGAGGTCGTCGAGCCGGGCAAGCTCGACCCCGAGTCGATCGTCACGCCCGGCATCTTCGTGGATCGCGTCGTCGCCATCGCCAACCCGGCCCACGAATCGGAACTCGTCGAGGCAGGAGCGTCGTACCCATGACGAAGCCGCCGGTGATCGGGCGAACGCGCGAGGAGATGGCGCAGCGCCTGGCGCAGGACATTCCCGATGGCTCGTATGTGAATCTGGGCATTGGCATTCCGGAGCTGGTCGCCAGGTTCGTGCCGGAGGGCCGCTCGCTGATCTACCACACAGAAAATGGCATGCTCGGCATGGGCCCCGCGCCGAGTCCCGGCGAAGGCGATCCCGAGCTGATCAATGCGGGCAAACAGCGCGTGACGGCGCTGCCGGGCGCCGCGTACTTTCATCACGCGGACAGCTTCGCCATGATCCGCGGCGGCCACCTGGATCTTTGCGTGCTCGGCGCGCTCCAGGTCGCGCAGAACGGCGATCTGGCCAACTGGTCCACGGGCGAGCCCGACGCCATCCCCGCAGTCGGCGGCGCCATGGACCTGGTCGCGGGCGTGAAGTCGATCTTCGTCGTAACCCAGCATTGCACCAGGGAAGGCGAGGCGAAACTCGTGCAAAAGTGCACCTTTCCGCTGACGGGATGTGCCGTCGTGAACCGCATCTACACCGATCTCGCCGTGATCGAAGTCACGCCGAACGGGTTTCGGCTGGTTGAACTGAGCCCCGGCATCGATTTCGATTTCGTGCAGGAGCGCACCGGTGCGCCTCTGCTTCGCAACCCGGAACCGATCGAAGCAGCCTGACATGACCACGCAAACCGACCTCTCGCGCAGCGCCGCCCTCTACGAGCGTTGCTAGCAAATCGTAGCCGTTGCCGTGTTAGACGAAAAATGTTCGTGTAATTCTCGTTGGGCGGATTGAGAACTGAACAGAGCCACGACTGCTGACACCAGCACAAACCAAACAAAAGGCGCTCAATGAAATCTGAAATGACTCCAAACCTGCAAGAAAGACCAAATCACCTCACACTCGAAAAACACATGAAAGCCAATGCCGCCGATCTCTACAAGGCTTGGACAGAAAATTTTGATCTATGGTTTGCTCAGCCAGGCGAGCTCATTATGGCCCCTGAAATCGACAAACCTTTCTTTTTTTACAACCGACACGACTGGGGACGGCATGCTCACTACGGAAGGTTTCTTGAATTAGAACAGGACCGACTCATCGGAATGACCTGGCTAACCGGCAAAGGAGGCACTTTCGGAGCCGAAACCGTCATTAGAATTGAACTCATTCCTCAAGACCAAGGTACAATGTTCCGCATGACTCATTCGGGATTCGATGACGAGAAAGCGGCGAAGGGTCACAAAGACAATTGGCCACTCGCCCTTGACGAGCTCGATCAAAAGCTCACTGCCTAGCCGCAGTACATTCGCGTTTCACGAAGAATTCCTACTCGAGTAGCCGCTTGACGGTGACGGAGGAACCGAACGCCCAACCAGGCGATGCAGCTGACCGCGACCAAGCCTGCCGTTTGCGCTTTCCGTGTCTGCCGTCGTGCGTCTATGCTGCATGGCATGCACAGAGGGCTCGCGGCAGCTGATCTTGTGTCTCGTTAGGCGACTTCGTGCATTCCCGCTGCTAGTTTATTAATCGTGAACGTTCGTAAATACCATTTATTAGCTGCTGTCGCGGCCTTCCTGTTTATCGCTACTGCACGCGCCGAGACGGCTACGAGCTCACCAACTCCGGCTTTGAGCCGGCAGCAGTCGCAGACAGTCCAGTCCGAAGTTCCGCATGCCGTTCGGATGCAATATCTCCTGTTTTTGCCCGTAGCTTACGAGAAGAGTACGGATCGTTGGCCGCTCATTCTTTACCTTCATGGAGGTTCGCTTCGCGGCGACGACATCGCCCAGATGAAAAGATGGGGACTAGCGGAGAAGGTCGAGGGAGAACCCGATTTTCCGTTCATCGTAGTCTCTCCCCAATGTCACACGGGCGAGATATGGACGGATGTCGAGGCGCTCGGCGCAGTCCTCGATGACGTCGCTCGGAGCCATCGCGTAGATCCGGACCGAGTTTATGTTACTGGTCATAGTATGGGCGGTCGGGGCGCACTCTATGCGGCCTATAAGATGCCGGATCGTTTTGCGGCTGTCCTCTCACTCGCGCCAGTCTTCCCAATCACCGCTTGGGCCGCGAAGCTTGCGGGCATCCCGCTCTGGCTATTTCAGGGGTCGAATGATCAGTTCCCGCCGCTGAAGGAGATTGAAGAATTGTTTCATGCCACCGAAGCCGCGGGCGGTCATCCCAAGTTAACTGTGCTCCCAGGGCGCGATCATTATATCTTGGATGTCTACGAACGACCGGAAATATACGAATGGCTTCGCCACCAAAGGAGGAATCATCCCTCAGTCCGCAAGTGACCATCCATCGCCTAACCAGACGATGGAGCGAACGGCGGACCGCCGTACGCTCCACTTTTGAGATGACTTCCACCATTCCAGTTCGAGCAACGCGCGTGCTCGTCCGCTTCGCCGCCGCCGCCAGAACCCTCCAGCGAAGAAAGCGAGTCGTCATTCAACAGGAGTCTAACCTGGCGAATCCATTGAACTGACATGACCACGCAAACCGACCTCTCGCGCAGCGCCGCCCTCTACGAGCGGGCCCTCAAAGTCCTTCCCGGCGGCGTCAGCCGCAACGCGATCCTGCGGGGGAGTCACCCGACCTACGTCGAGTGCGGCAGAGGCTGCCGCGTGACCGACCTCGAGGGCGTCACGCGCATCGACTTCTCCAACAACATGGCGTCCCTGATCCACGGCCACGCCTGCCCCGAGATCATCCATGCGGTGACGGAGCAGATGACCCGCGGCACCGCGTTCATGATGGGAACCGAGATCGAGGTGCGCTATGCGGAGCACTTGTGCAGCCGCAACGCCTCGTTCGAGAAGATGCGCTTCATGAACTCGGGCACGGAGGCGATCATGGTCGCGCTGAAGGCGGCCCGCGCATTTACCGGGCGGCCGAAGATCGCCAAGGCCGAGGGCGCCTACCACGGCGTCTACGACTATGCCGAGGTGAGCCAAGGGTCCACGCCGGCGACCTGGGGCGGCATCGACCATCCGCGCAGCGTTCCGCTGGTGCACGGGACACCCGAGTCCGCGCTCAAGGACGTCGTTGTCTTTCCGTTCAACGACACCGAGCGCACGCTGGCGATCCTGGACGAGCATGCCAGGGACCTCGCGTGCGTATTGATCGATCTGATGCCGCACCGCGTCGGCTTGTGTCCGGCGGACGTCGAGTTCGTCACCGCGCTGCGCGAGTGGTCCGCGCGCCACGGGGTGCTGTTGGTGTTCGATGAAGTCATCACCTTCAGGGCCGAGCACTCCGGCTTGCAAGCGCGCTACGGCGTCACGCCCGACATGACCGCGCTGGGCAAGATCATCGGCGGTGGTTTTCCCATTGGCGCCGTCGCCGGCCGCGCCGAAGTCATGGATGTGCTCAACCCGCAG
>DASQLH010000022.1:0-10354 GCA_035630155.1 Chthoniobacterales bacterium | reverse complement strand
ACTTGCGATCTCCTCTTCAATCACGCCGACACGCGGGTGCAGGAATTTTTTATCGAAGGCAGCAACCCGCCGCTCGAATTCATCGCGCAGACTTACGAAATGCTCCGCCGCGAAGCGGACGAGAAGCAGGAGGTGCAGTTGTCGATCAAGGAAATGGCCTCACGGATCGGCGACGAAAAAAACGACATGATGATCAGCTCGTCGCTCCATGTGCTGGATCGCGAGGGCTACATCGATCGTTTCGATATTCCGGGACGCCGGGTCCGCGGAACGCGTCTGCTCCAGCCGGACGTGCGCGGACCTCAGTTGAAACTCGATGCCGCGAAGCTCCGCGAAAAGGAGCGGCGCGACCGGGCGAAGTTGAAACTGATGGTCGATTTCGCGTATGCGCGCGAATGCCGGCAACAAGCGATCCTCCGCTACTTCGGTGAGGCGGACCCGGCGCGCTGCGGAAATTGCGACATTTGCCTGGAGGCGGCGGGGACATCGCGCGCGCCGACGGAGGAGGAAGCGTTGATCGTGCGCAAGGCGCTGAGCGGCGTCGCGAGAATGTCGGCACGGATCGAGGGCGAATGGGAGCCGCGCTTTGGGCGGGGGCGGATCGTGCAGACGCTGGTGGGCAGCCGGTCGCGCGAAATTATCCAGGCGCGGCTCGATCAGCTTTCGACTTATGGATTATTGAAAAACGAAGGGGTCGCGTATCTGAATCAGCTCCTGCGCGAGTTGCAGGATGCCGGGATGTTGATCTCGAGCGGAGGCCAATATCCGATGGTGACGCTCACCCGGTTGGGCGACGAGGTCATGAAAGGGCGCGCCGATTACGAGCTGCGCTGGCCGCAGAGAAGCGCGGCTATGCCTTCGGAGAAAAGCGCCGCTCGTAAAGCGAAATCGAGAGCGAGCTCGTTGGAGGAGATGCTACCGGTTGATGCGGCCGTCCTCGACCGGTTGAAAAAGCTGCGCCTCGATCTGGCGCGAGAGAACGGGAACGTTCCCGCTTATATCATTTTTCCCGACGAAACCTTGCGTGCCTTTGCGCGACTGAAACCGGCTTCAGTGGAAGCGGGCCGGAAGATTCGCGGCGTGGGTGAAGTGAAGGCGCGGCGATATTTGCCGGCCTTTATAGAAGCAATCGCCAAAGGTTGAAAATCCGAAATCCGAAATTCGAAGCCCGAAACAAATTCAAATGATCCAAATTCGCAAGGTTCCAAACCTTGTTTCGGATTTCGAAATTCGAAATTCGAGTTTTCCGGCCGTTAGGGCGTAACAACCTCCGGGTGCTTCTCGAGGTGCACATCGTAAGCCTTCGCTTGTTCGAGGGCCTGGTTTGCATCTCCCGTCGCTCCGGCTTTCGAAAGCAGGCGGCTCAATAATTGCCACGACTCGGCGCGATACCACTGAGTGCGCAACACCGCCCCCAGCTCGCTAATCGCGGCCGCCGTGGCGCCAGTCTGGTCGAGGACTTCGATATATCGCCGCTCGATCTTCCAATTCGGCGGGCCGGTGCGGGACGCGAGGCGAAAGCGCAGCGGATTCACGCGGTTGTGTTCCTTGTATTCGAGGATGGCGAGAAGCTCGTAAGCTTGCGCGTCCACGAGCGGGAGATCCTTGGCGCGATTCGCCAGCTCACGCGCGGTCGCGAAATCGTTCTGGCGCAGGGCGAGCGCCGCCAGGTTGATAATCGCGAGCGGCTGGTTCGGCTCCTTTTTTAAGGCCGCTTCCAAATGTTTCTTCGCAATGTCGAAATGCCCATCGTGCATTTCGAGGCTGCCGAGATTGATCAGCGTGCGGACGGTCTCGCCGCCCGACGCCATCGTTCGTTCCAAAAATGTTCTTTGATTTTTCCAATCGAAGGTGCGGAAACAAGTTCGCGCCCCGAGGAAAATGAGCCAGAGCGCAAGGACGGCGGCGAGGGCGGGGAAGGGGATTCGCAGGCGCGACAGCGCGAGCGCCGCGGCGAGAAAGAGAAACGCGAGCGGCAGGTAAAGCCAATGCTCGGCGATGGTCGCGTTGAGAGGCATAAACCCGCTGACGGGGATGTAAGTGAGCGCGGCAAGAATCAGGCAGGCGAAGACCGCCGGGTCGCGCGTGCGACTTCGGACCATCCAATAAACGGTGGCCGCGATCAGCAGGACGCCGAGGAGCGTTTGCAGTTCGAGCCGGGCCGCGCTTTCAACGCTCGCTTCGCCCGGACCGGTGGGGTGCGACTCGACATCGCGATCCATGTGCAGGTGGATCGGGAACAGGATCAGCCCCGTATATTCGGCGAACGCCCGTGCGACTACGATCGGCCTGACGAGCAGCGGGGCGGGCGGACGAAGCCTGGGCGCGGGGTTGTGCTCCGCCGGCAAGCGCAGGCTCAGGTAGGTTACACCGACGAAAAGGATCACCACGGCAGCCGGCAGCATTTTCCTCCAGCTTTTCTTGAGAATGACGATCGCAATCCACAAAAGCGGAAACACCAGACCCGTCTCCTTGCTCAAAGCGCTGAGAAGGAACAAAATGCCGCCGGCAAAGAGCAGGAGCGATCGCCGGGAGCCCGCGGCAGGCAAAGCCCGTAGCCCGCAATAAAGCCCAAGAAATCCGAACGCCGCCGCGAGCGGATCAGCGCGCCCGGCAATGTAGGCAACGGCCGCGGTGTGGACGGGATGGATCGCCCAGGCGAGCGCCGCCAGGAACGCCAATCGCCGGGCTTTCTGCTCCTCGACATCCCATAAGCGCAGCAGTTCCCTGCTCAAAAGAAGCAGGGCGAGCGTCGCCCCAATGTGACAGAGGATGCTGGTGAAGTGATACCCCGCCGGCTTGAAGACAAACGCCGCGTAATCGAGCAGATAAGTCAGCCGCTGGATGGGGCGGTAAAAGTCGGAAGGCGTCGCGTCGAGAAAGAGAAAATGCTGGAACGCTTCCGGAATGAGTTGCCAGCTCCGGATGAGCGGGTCGCGCAAAACGAGGGCGGTATCGTCCCAAACGAATTCGTTCCGAAGCGCGGGCGCGTAGAGCGCCAGGACGACGAGGGCCAGAAACAGGGCGGGCAGAATTTTTTTCACGAGCGCAATTCGGTTGGACAGGAGCAATAAGATGCGCGTCTAAGTTCGGATGCCAAGAATACGTCGCTTCAGATTTTGCGCGCTGCTGATGCTGCTGGTGAGCAGCGCATATGCCGCGGGGGTGCCCGATGATTGCACGCAATTGATCGTGGGGACGGCGCAGAATTGGAATTCGATGCGCGGGCAGATGCAATTGTTCGAGCGCAAGCCGGGGGCAAAGTGGGAAGCGGTCGCGGCGCCCGTGCCGGTGCTTTTCGGCAAGAATGGCCTGGCGTGGGGGAGCGGTTTGGAGGGACAAAATGAAAACGGCTTGCGCAAAGTGGAGCGCGACGGGCGCGCCCCGGCCGGCGTTTTTAAGATCGGCAAGGTTTTCACCTACGATGCGCAGCTTCCCGCCGGCGCGGATTTCCCCTTCCATCAGGTCACCACGGCGGATGCCTGGATCGATGATGTGAAGCACCCGGATTACAATCGTTTTGTCCGGATCCCCGATCCCGCGAATCCGCCGGCGTGGTTTGCGAAACAAAAAATGCGGCACAACGATTTCGCTTATCGCTGGCTCGTGGAAGTCCGGCACAATTCCGATCCGCCGGTGCCCGGCGCCGGAAGCGCGATCTTTTTTCATATCCGGCGCGGGGTCTCGCGGCCGAGCGCGGGCTGCACCACCATGGCGGAATCCGACCTGGTGAAAATGATCACCTGGCTGCGGGCGTCGCGGCATCCAGTTTACGTTTTGTTGCCCGAAGCCGAGTACGGCAAGAAATGGCAGAGATGGAATCTGCCGCCGCCGGCGACGTGGAAGACTGAGCGTTGATGCGCGCGGGCGTTTGCAGTTCCGCTTCGCTTATCTAGAGTGAATCGCGCGGCACTTGAATCATGAAAAAAAGAGCTAATCCCGATTCGGAGCAAAACATTCGACGCATCGATACGAAGCCTCGTGCCAAGAAACAAACGCATGGCTTTCAGGTGCACTTTCTCCGCAGCGGCAACACGGTCACTCGATTGTTTAGCGATACCGGATACGGTGGCAAAGAAGGCGCCCGTCGCGCCGCGCGGAAATTCCGGAAGTCGGCGATGGGCGAATTGCCGGAGAGAGTTTTTCGCGGGCCGGTGAGTGCGAAGAAGGCGCGAGGGAAGAAGCCGCCCGGGAAGAAAATCCCGAAGGCGACGAAAAGGCGCGCGCGGCGGTAGGGCGCGGATGGGGGCTTCAGCATCCGAGGAGCGGCGGTTTGCAACAGCCGACCTAATAAAACGGCGATTTCAAATCGCCGCTCCTTGATGGCTTAAAGGCTTTCCAGCATTCGAGGAAGCCGGGAGCGAAATCAGCGGGGCGGGCGTTTACCCACTCCGAAACGACCTCAACCGGAAAAAAGTCACCATACTCGATTTCGGTTGGGGCCAGCGTAAAGGGGCCGTCGTGCTGCCCACGGTAAAGCCAGATGAATTCCTGCCCGGTCCGCTCTGAGGCGGGCAGCTTCGCGACCCGCGTCAGCTTTGCCGTTATCCCGAGCTCCTCCTCCAGCTCGCGCACGGCCGTTTCATCGTAATCTTCGTCTGCCTCCACATGCCCCGCGGCGCTGGAATCCCAAAGCAACGGGTGCCGGTCCTTCCAGCGCGACCGCTTTTGCAGAAAAAGCTCGCCCAGGCTGTTGAAAATGAGGATGTGAACGGCCCGGTGGCGCAAGTTATTCCCATGCACTTCGCCGCGGGGGGCGTCGCCCAGAAGCTGGTCGTTTTCATCCACCACGGGAAAACGCTCCGAGACGGTGGCAGCCTCGGCTGAAATGGCCTTCGAGCTGCCGCGGTTGGAAAGCGCGATCCATTGCTCGAGGCTGAGCTCCTCGGCCCGCGCGCGGGGTTCGAAGCCGATCGCCGCGGCAACTTCCTCCCATTCCCGCACTTCTTCCCGGAGCAGATTCCGCAGCTGCTTGCGACGTTGCGAAAATCCCTGGCGGACCATTCGAAAAAACGCGCTGGAATCATGCGGCGGCAGTTCGCCGGCGCCGCGCGGCGTGATACGCACAAAGGCAGAATCGACATCGGGCTCGGGAAGAAAAACCGTGGCGGGCACCGTGCGCAGATATTCGACTCGATAGTGAAGCTGCACGATCAAACTGAGCGCGCCGTAATCGCCGGAGCCCGGCGTCGCCGAAATCCGTCGCGCCATCTCCTTCTGTAACATCAACAACGACAGTCCGATGGGACTGGGATATTTCGTGAACTTCAAAAGCAGCTGGCTGGAAATGTAGTAGGGCAGATTGCCGAGCAGCTTCACGCGCGGCTTCGCAAACAAGCCACGGAGGTCGTAATCGAGCGCGTCGCCGTGCAATAGTTCGAAGCGCTCGCTCTTGAAACGCGTTCGCAAAAAGTCCGCGAGCCGCTGATCTTTTTCGATGGCGAGAACGCGCGCGCCCGAATCGAGGATGAATTCGGTGAGAGCGCCCAAACCCGGCCCGATTTCAATAACGTAATCTTCAGAAGTCAGCTCAGCTTTTTCGACAATCCACCGGGCGAGATTTCGGTCGTGCAGGAAATTCTGGCCGAGCGTCTTAACCGGCGAAACCCGGATCTCGCGCAGCGTGGCGTCAATCTCGGAAAGTTTCATCGCGCGGAGCGGAGTATGTCGCGCGTTGAGAAAAATCGCGGCCTTTTGTTCACAAAAAAATGTGAACAAAACGCCCGGTGTCGCCGCTTTTATTCACAAGTTATTCAACTGGGCTTTTTGTCCTGTAGCCACGGCCCTGTGGGCCGTTTGGATTCTGCGCTCTTGAGCTCTCGAAGACGGCCCACAGGGCCGCGGCTACAGGCCATGGCGGCGACTATCATGGCGCGGCTTCGAGTTCTTTCACTTTGGCCTGCTTCACGTGCGCCTTTTTCTTCCGGCTGGAAAGGTAAGTGCGGCGCGCATCCTTCAGCGTCATCCCTTCGAGAAAATAGACGATGCTGGCCCGGCCCATGGCATAGGTGCCGGCCCCGGCCACTGCGCCGCAAACCACGTTCCCCCAGCCGGGGAAAAATTTCAGGAGCGCGCGGGTTCCTTCCCGGAGAATCATCCCAGCGCCAACATTTACCCCCAGGGCGCCGACGAACTCCGTCGCGGCCCGCAGGCTGCGTTCGCGGCCGCTGATATACATGACGCCGGAAACCATCAGAAGCTGGAGCGCGGTAAGGATGGGCAGATCGGCCAGCGGGATTGGCTGGGCGCCGATGGCGGCGCAAATCGCGGTGGTGGATTTTACCAGCGTTTGCGCAATCTCCCCCTGGACCGCGCGATCGTTGGCGATGCGCGCCATTTCCACGCGCCCTTCGTTCGGCATGCCGCGCGCGAGCATGGCCATGAACTGCTGCGTCGTTGCCTTCGCCTTCTCATCAGCCGCGCCGGCCGAAATCTCGACGACTTGCAGGAGGTGCTCGCTGACGCCCAGCCGTTCCTGCAGGGCTTTTTGGAGAACCGCGCGCGTCTGTTTCGGTGAAGTGAGAGAGCTCTCCCCGTTGTGAAAGCCGCGATGCAGCGGTGCTCCGTCTTGCAAGACGACCCCGACTACGCGCGGTTTTGGATGGGCTTCCGGAGCCATGCCGATAAAAGTCGCCAGGTTTTCGAGCTCGTCTTGGGCGATGACTGACGCGCCGTCCTCAGCGAGATGAAGCAGCATGTCAGTCGGCTGCGCTTTCAATTCCTCCTGGATTTTCGAGAGAATTCGCGGCTCCGCGCCCCGCGCATCGAGAAACGAAATGGTGCCGCGGCCGCCGAGATCCATGGCGTGCCAGCGAAAAAGTTCCATCAACAGGTCGCGCGACTCTTCGGGCGGCGCCCAGCCGAAGAGGGCCGCGACGATTTCCTGGAGCGGAAGTTTATTCGACCCAGTCAGGACAAAACGCGGCGCGCGTTGCTGGAGAAACAACTCCTTGAGCGGCGTCAATTCCTGCAGGACCGGCCGCTGAATCGTCTCCGGAAGTTTGCCCAGAAAACCTTCCAGGCGCTCGATGATGTGGAGAAGAGATGGGCGATTCATGACATTTTCGATTTTCGATTCTCGATTTTAGATTTCAGATCAGCTCGTTTGCTTTCCGCTTGGTTTCCACATCTCGCGCAACTATACCGTTCTGATGAGTTTGAACCTCGAAATTCTTTCGCGCGCCGCGGACCAGGCGCGCGGGTTGGCCATGGACGCGGTGCAGGCTTCGAAGTCTGGCCACCTCGGTCTGCCGCTGGGCTGCGCGGAGATGGGCGCGGTGCTTTACGGCTCCGCTCTCAAACACAATCCGGACGTCCCGCGCTGGATCGGGCGCGATTATTTCATTCTCTCCGCGGGGCACGGCAGCATGTTCCTTTACGCCTGGCTCCACCTGAGCGGCTACGATTTGCCGATGGAAGAAATCAAACGCTTCCGTCAATTGCACAGCAAGACGCCGGGGCATCCGGAATTTTTCGAAACGCCTGGCGTCGAATGCACGACCGGGCCGCTGGGCCAGGGCGTGGCGAATGCGGTCGGCGTCGCCATGGCGGCGAAGATGGCCGCGGCGCGGTTCAACACCGGCGAGCACAAGATCTTCGACCAGCATGTGGTTTGTCTCGCGGGCGATGGTTGTTTGCAGGAAGGAATTTCTGCGGAAGCGAGCGCCTTCGCCGGGCATTTCGGTCTGGATAACCTTATTCTGATTTACGACAGCAACGCCGTCACGCTTGACGCCATGGCGGAGGTGACCCAAAGCGAAGATACCGGGAAACGGTTTCAGGCTTACGGCTTCGATGTGCAAAAGATCGACGGCAATGACATGACCGCTTTTCTCCGCGCCTTGAAAAAGGCGAAGGGCCGGGACAATGGCAAGCCGCAGATGATCATCGCGAAGACGGTGATCGGGAAAGGAATTCCGGAAGTCGCCGGAACGGCGAAGGCGCACGGGGAGGCGGGAGTAAAGTTTGTCGATGAAGCCCGCAAGAATCTGGGCCTGCCTCCCGAGCATTACTACGTCTCACAAGAGACACGCGATTACTTCAGCAAACACAAGAAGAGCCTCATTCGCCAGTATCGGCGCTGGGAAAAGATGTACAAGGATTGGCAGGCAAAGAATCCTGAGCAGGCACGTTTGCTCGACGATGCGATCGAGAAAAAAGTGCCGGCTGACTTATTCGACAAGATCCCCGCCTTCCCCAGCGATGCGAAGATTGCCACGCGCAAAGCCGGCAGTGAAGTTTTGCAGCCGCTCGCGAAGGCCATGCCATTCCTGAACAGCGGCAGCGCCGACCTCCACGGCTCCACCCTGAATTACATCGAAGGCGCGGGCGACTACACCCGCGATAACCATTCCGGCCGCAACATTCATTACGGAATCCGCGAACACGGGATGTGTTCGATCATGAACGGGATCGGTTATCACGGCATTTTCCGCGCGTCGGGCGCCACGTTTCTGGTCTTCGCCGATTATTGCCGCGCCGCCATCCGCCTCGCCGCCCTCTCCCGGCTGCCGAACATTTACATCTTTACCCACGATTCCATCGGCGTCGGCGAAGATGGCCCGACTCATCAACCGGTCGAGACGGTGAGTGGACTGCGCGTCATCCCGCAACTCGATGTGATCCGCCCCGCCGATCCGGAGGAAACGGCGGGAGCGTTCGTCGCCGCCGCGGAACGGATCGACGGCCCCACCTTGCTCGCTCTCACGCGCCAGGCCGTGCCAATGTTAAACGACATCGATGCCAGGCTACGGCGCGAAGGTGTTCTCCGCGGCGGTTACATCGCGAAACGCGAGACCGGAAAGCTCGAGCTTATTTTGCTCTCCTGCGGGAGCGAATTGCAGCACGCGATGAAAGCGGCCGGCGAACTGGGTGAGGGGACGCGCGTTGTCTCGATGCCCTGCTTCGAGCGCTTCGAACGCGAGTCTGCCGAGTATCGCGAAGAAGTGTTGCCGGCGTCCTGCCGCCGCCGGGTGGCGATTGAAGCGGGCGTGCCCCATGTCTGGTATCAATATGTCGGCCTCGACGGAAAGGTCGTTGGTCTCCGCCGTTTCGGCATGAGCGCTCCCGGCGATCAGGTGATGAAAGAACTCGGCATCGACGCCGCGCACGTCGTAGAAGCGGCGAAGTCGTTGTAGGCGGCCGTTGTCGGAACATAGGCTTTCAGCCTGTGCGCCCAGTGGTCATTCTGACCGCTGCCACCGACCGATCATCGGGCTGAAAGCCCGTTGGGCACACAGGCTGAAAGCCTATGTTCCGGCTCCGATGGCACGAAAACCTACATCGGCTCGGGCACGTTCCGGGCGCGGTCTTCGAAACGTGTGAACTCCTTGAGGAATGTGAGCGCGATTTCACCGACCGGGCCATTCCGCTGCTTCGCGATGATCAGCTCCGCTTCGCCCGCTTTCTCCGCCCGGGCGTCCTCGTCTTCTTCGTAAATCTCTGGCCTCACCAGCAGCCCAACCAGATCCGCATCCTGCTCGATGGAGCCCGACTCACGCAAATCGCTCAGGCGCGGTTTGCCGCCGGTGCGTGCTTCAGGTTGCCGGTTCAACTGCGCGAGGACGAGAACCGGGACCTTGAGCTCCTTGGCCAGTCCCTTGAGGCCGGACGAAATTTCGGAAATTTCGAGCTGCCGATTATCCTGCGCCCGCCGCGTCGTCGAACGCAATAGCTGCAAGTAATCGACCACAATCAGCTTGATGTCTTTCTGCGCCTTAAGCCGCCGGGCTTTGGCGCGCAGTTCGAGAATGCTAAGGCTCGCGCTGTCGTCGATGAAGATTTGTGCCTCCGCGAGCTTGGAGGCGGCCGCCGTCAGGCTTGGGAAATCGCGCTCCGCCAGGAAACCGTCGCGCACTTTTTGCAGGTTCACCCGCGCACGCGAGCAGAGCAGCCGCTGCACGAGTTGCTGGCTGCTCATTTCCAGGCTGAAGACAGCGACGGGGAGTTTCTCGTTGATGGCCACGTGCTCGGCGATGTTCATGGCCAGCGCTGTTTTTCCCATGCTGGGGCGCGCGGCGATCACGATCATTTCGGATTCATGCAGGCCGTTCGTCATCCGATCCAGCTCGGCAAAGCCGGTCGAGATGCCCGTGATTCCACCGCGGCGCTCATACAGATGCTCGATTGCTTCAATCGCCTCCATCACCTGGTCCTTCATCGTCAGCACCTGGCCTTTGAAGCGATCTTCCCCGACCGAGAAAATCTTCTGTTCCACCTCGTCGAGGAGGTTGTGCACTTCATCCTGCTCTTCGAACGAACGCCGCACACTCTCCGTGCAGGCGGCGATGATCTGGCGCAGAATGTATTTGTCGCGAACGATCTCCAGGTAATAGGTCACGTTCGCCGCCGTCGG
>DASQLH010000021.1:0-19675 GCA_035630155.1 Chthoniobacterales bacterium | reverse complement strand
GCGCCCGATTCCTCCCAATGGGCGTACCACTTGGGCTCGACCGTGCCGGGATCATAGGTTTTGGGCAATTCAGCCATCGCGAGGAATGATGCGGGGCCGTCGAGGGATTGCAACTAGGTAGCGAGAATCGTAATCGTGCTCCTGCTCGTGCTCGTGATCGTCCCTCTTGAACAACCCCCCAATAACGATTACGAGCATGAGCACGAGCTCGCCACGGCGAGTTTGTCCAAAAGGCGAACATGAGCACGAGGAAAACCAAGAACTGGCGGCGGATCACCCTGGTGATCCTGTGCCTCGCCTCGCTCGCGGCTATTTCGCTCGCTTCCGATTGGACGGTGCTCCGCCCCAATAACCGCCCCTACGTCACTTTCGCCAACGTCGCGCAGTTCTACCAATTTCCCGAATACACCCGCGTCAGCCGAACGGTGTCGCTCCGGAGCGAGCGGCGCGCGATCCGCGCCCAGGCCGGCACCAGCGAGCTTTCGATTAATGGCGTCCGCTTCTTTACCCATTTCCCGCTCTTGAGCAGTGGCAACGAAGATCTGATTTCGGTGATGGATGTGAGCAAAATCATCGAGCCGGTTTTGCGGCCGAGCCGAATCCAGAAACCGGAGCGAGTCGAGACGGTCATCCTCGATCCAGGCCACGGCGGCAGCGACAACGGCGCGTCGAGCAGTTGGGGCAGCGAAAAGTCATTTACGCTCGACGTGGCGCTGGCCGCCCGGAAGGAGTTGATCCGCTCCGGCTACCGCGTGGAGATGACGCGAGCGACCGATAAGGCTGTTTCCCTGGAGGAGAGAGTGAGCATCGCGAATCGTTTTCCGCGCGCGGTTTTCGTCAGCATTCATTTCAACTCATCAGCCGGCGGCGCGGGCGTGGAAAGCTTCGCCCTTGCGCCCGAGGGCGTGACCTCAAATCTCTCGGACGAACACCATGTTTCGGCGGCCGACGTGGCCCGCCAGCCCGGCAATGTCATGGACGGACAAAACATCGCGCTGACCGCTTCGATCCACGCGACGGTTTTGTCGCGGCTGGCCGCCTTCGATCGTGGGGTGAAGCACGCGCGTTTCCATGTGCTGCGCGACGTGAAAATTCCGGCGGTGCTCGTCGAGGGCGGTTTTATCAGCCATCCCGTGGAGGGCCAGCGGATCGCGACCAGTTATTATCGCCAGCGGCTGGGTACCGCAATTGCGCTGGGCATTCAGAATTATAATGCGGCGGTTAATTACCGCGCGCCCGGAGCGAGCTTCGCGGTAGCAAAAGTAAACCTGCCGCCTCACAGCCGTTCCATCAGCGAGCCCCTCGGGGCCGACACGCCGCCGGAGCTGAAGCGTCACCATCCACCCTCCATCTCAATCAGCGCCGGTGAATAGCGCGACGACAAAGAGCGGACCAGCCAAGGCATCGCGGCCGATCGGCGTCTTTGATTCCGGCATCGGCGGGCTCACGGTGGTGAGCGCCCTGCGCACGCTCCTTCCTAACGAATCGATTTCTTATATCGGAGACACGGCTCGCATTCCGTATGGCAGCAGAAGCGAAGCGACGGTGCAGCGTTACAGCCTGGAGATCGCGGCGATGTTGCTAGAGGACCAAGCTAAGACGGTCGTGGTCGCGTGCAATACCGCTTCGGCCGTGGCGCTTTCCCAGCTTGAAAAAAGCCTTCCTGTGACTGTGACAGGCGTCATTCTCCCCGGCGCGCGCGCCGCGATCGCGAAAACACGCACGGGCAACGTGGGTGTAATCGGCACTCGCGCCACGATCAAGAGCGGAGCCTACGAACGGGCTTTGCGCAGCTTGAATCCGGACGTGCGCGTGACGGCGCGTGCCTGTCCGCTGCTCGTGCCGTTGATCGAGGAAGGCTGGTTGGAGAACGCGATCGCGGACGAAATTATCATGCAATATCTCGCGCCTCTGGTGGACGAAGGGATCGATACGCTGGTGCTCGGTTGCACGCATTACCCGCTCCTTCGCAAAGCCATTGCGCGGCTGCTTGGCGATGGCGTCGCCCTGGTGGATTCCGCCGAGAACTGCGCGAACGCAGTGCGCGAACTGTTGGTTCGCGAAAATCTCTGCGCACCGGAAACGAATGGCGGCACGCTCCAGGTCGCGCTCACCGACCCGCCGGATAATTTCCTGCGAGTCGCGCGGGAAGCGTTGCAGCTCGAGGTGGGCGAAGTCCAGCTCCGCTACGTAGCGGCGCACGCGTTGTAATTTCTCGGCGCTGTAGCCGCTCACCTGTAGCCGCCGCCCTGTGGGCGGCGTGGGAATCGGCTAAGCAACTCTTACCCGCACTCGCGCTTCGCATAGCGAAGCGGCTACAGGAAGAAGTGTTTATAGTTTCTCGCGTTTTGCCTTCGGCAAACTCTGCACAACGAGAGCGTAGGAATCATCGATCATTTTCCTGACCTCCTTCTCCGGGATCACGCCATCGAGCACGACCGTGTTCCAATGCTTCTTGTTCATGTGGTAACCGGGCTGCACCTGTTCGTAGCGATCGCGCAATTCCAGCGCCAGATCAGGATCGCATTTCAAATTCACCCGAGGCGGCACTTCCAAGAGGGCCACGATCGCGAAAATCTTGCCCTCGACCTTGAAGACGATGTCCTCCGGGCCAAACGGCGTGCCTTCCGTTGTCGCCGGCTTGCTCAAACAATAATCGCGAACACTTTCGACATTCATTTCGTCTCCTGCCGGTAGGCGCACGCGATCCGGACCAAGTCGAGCGCAAGCGGAACGTCACCGCTCTCCTTGATCCAGAAACTGATCCAGCCGGAGCGCGGGAAAACGTGATGCGGCGACGCGCGGCCAGCGCCCACCAGCGCGTCACGATTTGCCACGCCGACAAAACAATCCAGCAAACCGTTGCCATGAATGTGGCTACACTCCTTTCCGCGGAACGAGAACCCCACCCCGCCGAGGCGATGAACTCCCGGCCTTATCCCGGGCATTTCGTTCACCGCCTTTTCAATTGCACTCATCGCTCGCAACCGTGCCGGATAAAAGAGCGCGGTCGAGATAGAGAGCATCGCGTCGAAAATCTGGGGCGCGCCGGGAATGGCCGCCAGCCATTTCAACCTGCGAACTGCGAACTCGAAAATCACGACTCGCCGTTTTCTTCCACAGGCGCCAGATCGGCCACTGATGGCCCATTCAGGACTTTGCCGAGGGCATCGAAACGCGAGCCATGGCAGGGACAATCCCAGGTCGTCTCCGTGCGGTTCCAGTGCACGATGCATTTCAAGTGCGGACAGATCGCCGTCATTTCGTGGATTTCCCCTGCTTCATCCCGGTAAACCGCAACTTTCTTGAGCCCACGCCGGATCACAGCCCCCTCGCCCGGTTTCAAATAGTCCGCCGAAGCCGCGTCGCCGCCGGTGAAATAATCGACGTATTGCTTGGCGACATTGATGTTCTCCTTCGCAAAATCGAGCGCCGTTCGGGCGGTGATTCGGCCTGGATCATAAAGCTTTGCCCAGGCGTGATCGCCGCGCCGGATCAACTCGGAAATCAACATCCCCGCGATCACCCCATGAGTCATGCCGTTCCCGGAATCGCCCGTGACGATATAGACATTCTTTTCGTCCGCCGGATTCCGGCCGATGTAGGCAAGGCCATCGAGCGTCTCCATGACCTGGCCGGACCATTGGAACAAGACGTCACCCGTTTTCGGCCAGCGCACGCGAGCCCAATCTTCCAAGCGCTGGAAGCGCTGTTCAAAGTCATCCGCCTGGCCGCTCTTATGATCCTCGCCGCCGACAATCAGGACTTCGTTTCCATCGCCATCGCCGTTCGCCACGCGCACGTAATGATACGGAACCGTGCCTAGACCGGTTTCCATGCCTGCGCGCTCCGCAGTGTCCCAAAAGAGAGCCCGCGTCACGTCCCCCCGGCGAACGTGAAGGCCGATGACGTAGGTCGTATAGGGCGCCTGCTTCGTGTGAATCACGTAGCGATCGTTGATGGGCGAATTCGTCGCCACGACCACCGACTTTGCTGTGACGGTGAGGTTATTCGTCGTCGTGACGCGCGCATTCTCGCCGCCGATCGCTTCCTCCACCTTCGTGCCCGTGAAGATCTGCCCGCCCTTGCGAATGACGGCATCCGCCAGGCCGCGCAAATATTTCAGCGGATGAATTTGCGCCTGGCGCGGGAAGCGAATCGCGCGATGCGTGTCGAAAGCTTCGATGGGCGCGTTCTTCACCCATTCCACCGCGAGGCCGGCCCGCAAACAGGCGTCGAACTCTTTCTCCAAATTCTTGAGCGATTCGTTCGGCGGCTCGAACAGGTAGCCATCCAGCCGCTCGAAATCGCATTCGATATTTTCGGCTGTGGCGATCTTTTCCACCCGATCGATCGCCGCACTGTGGCTTTGCGCTGCGATGTGCGCGCCATCCAGGCCATGAAATTTCTCGAGATCGTAATAGCGATCGTCGAGGGCGTTGACCAGATGCGCGGTGGTGCGCGCCGTCATCCCACGGCCGATCACGCCGTCATCAAGCACGATCACTTTCTGGCCTGCGTGGCTCAGCTCGTAGGCGATCGATAACCCGGCAATGCCCGCGCCGACAATGCAGACGTCAGCCGAACTGTTTTCGCGCAGGGGATGAAGCGCCGATTCCTCATCCGTCGCTTCCCAAAAAGACAAGTTCGCTCCCGCCCGTTCCTCCTGATCAGTTGCCATAAATACCTCCGGAATATTCCAAAGATATTACGAAACTCGCGCCATCAGCAGTTGTAACAGATCGGCAATTTTCACGCGTTCCTGCTTCATCGAATCGCGCTCGCGCAGCGTTACCGTATCTGTTAACGCCGCATCTTTTTCTCCCAGCGTTTCGAAATCGACCGTCACCCCGAAGGGCGTGCCCGCTTCATCCTGGCGCCGGTAACGCCGGCCAATCGCGCCGGTCTCGTCGTAAAAGACATTCAGGTGCGCGCGAAGTGACGTGACGATCTCGCGCGCCTTGCTCACGAGCTGCTCGTTGTTTTTCAGCAACGGAAACACGCCCACCTTGACCGGCGCGATGCGCGGATGAAACCGCATCACGATGCGCGTCTCGGTTTTCCCCTTCTCGTCCGTCACCGTTTCCTCGTCGTAGGCTTCGCAGAGCAGCGCGAGCACCGTGCGATCCACTCCGGCGCTCGGCTCGACGACGTGCGGGATGAAACGCTGCTTCGTTTCTTCGTCGAAGTAATCGAGCGGCTTCCCGCTCGCTTCCTGGTGCTGCTTCAAATCGTAATCCGTTCGATAAGCCACACCCTCCAGCTCCTGACGGCCGAATGGAAATTCATATTCGATGTCGTAGGTGCCCTTCGAATAGAAGGCGCGGTCCGCGTCCGGCACCGTAAGCACATGGAGTTTGTTGCGCGCGATGCCGATATTTTCGTAAAACTTGATTCGCTCTTCTTTCCAATATTCAAGCAGCTCCATCCCCTGCTCCGGCCGGCAAAAGTATTCCAGCTCCATCTGCTCGAACTCACGGGACCGAAAGATGTAGTTCCGCGGATTAATCTCGTTCCGGAACGCCTTGCCGATTTGCGCGATCCCGAACGGCAATTTCTTCCGTGCCGTATCGAGGACGTTTTTGAACTGGACGAAAATCGACTGCGCCGTCTCGGGCCGCAGGTAGGTCACCGCGTCATCATCTTCCGTCGCGCCGACGAAAGTCTTGAACATCAGGTTGAACGCGCGCGGCTCCGTCAGGTCTTTGCCGCCGCAGTTCGGACATTGCTTGACGCCGTTCTTCTCGGGCAGCTGGTCCGCGCGCAAGCGCGCTTTGCACGTCCGGCAATCGACCATCGGGTCGCTGAATGTCTCCTCGTGCCCGCTCGCTTTCCAGACCGCGCGGCTCATCAGGATGGCGCCGTCCATTCCCACGACGTCGTCGCGTTCACGCACCATGACGCGCCACCAGTAATCCTTCACGTTCCGCTTCAATTCGACGCCGAGCGGGCCGTAATCCCAGCAACCGTTGAGCCCGCCGTAGATTTCGCTCGATTGGAAAATGAACCCTCGCCTCTTGCACAGGCTGACGATCTTCTCCATCCGCTGCGGGTCGGTCTTGTCGCTCATGAAGATGGACGACCGCGGATTACGCGGATGACACGGATGGAGAGAGGGGCAAAACGTGCTTCACAATCATCCGCGTTATCCACGTAATCCGCGGTTAAATTATTTCTCGACCGTCACCTTCGTCTTCACCGAATTGGCAATGAAACATTCGGTATGCGCGAAGTGGTGCATCTCATCGAGCTCCTGCTCAGTCGGCTGTTTCTCGCCGGAAAATGTGATCTTCGGATGCAACTCCACGCGGGTGATGGCCATCTTGCCGTTCTCGTTTTTCTCCATGTGGCCCACCGCTTCATCGCTGTATTCGTCCATGACGAACTTCTTTTTGCAGGCCACGGCGAGGAACGTGAGCATGTGACAGCTCGAGAGCGAAGCGACGAACGCTTCTTCCGGATCGGTGTTGGCCGGATTCCCGAGATAAGCTGGCGCGGCCGAGGCCTGCATCTCGTGGCCGCCGTCGAATTTCCAGGTGTGATCGCGTGAATACTTCTGATATTCGAACGGCTTATCGCCGCGCTGCCAGTTGAGCGTAACTTTGTGTTCGGACATGCTTTTAGATAAAGCGCCGTGTGCAAAGCGCAAGCGCGCGGCCGGGCTTGAATTTTCCTCTTTCTAACTTCTACTTCCTACCTCTCTCCGCGCGATTAGCTCAGTGGTAGACCGCGCCCGCATCGCTACGCGAAGCGTTGCGGGCGGGGCGCTCGAAATCGGGGGGATGTTGCCGCTTTTTCTCTGGAAAGAAAGGGTCACCACATTATCGTTGGCATCCGCTCCGCGCGATTAGCTCAGTGGTAGACCGCGCCCGCATCGCTACGCGAAGCATTGCGGGCAGGGCGCTCGAAATCGGGGGGATGTTGCCGCTTTTTCTCTGGAAAGAAAGGGTCACCACATTATCGTTGGCATCCGCTCCGCGCGATTAGCTCAGTGGTAGACCGCGCCCGCATCGCTACGCGAAGCGTTGCGGGCGGGGCGCTCGAAATCAGGGGATTTTGCCGCTTTTTCTCGAAAGAAAGGGTCACCACATTATCGTTGGCATCCGCTTCGCGCGCGATTAGCTCAGTGGTAGACCGCGCCCGCATCGCTACGCGAAGCGTTGCGGGCGGGGCGCTCGCGAAATCGGGGGGATGTTGCCGCTTTTTCTCTGGAAAGAAAGGGTCACCACATTATCGTTGGCATCCGCTCCGCGCGATTAGCTCAGTGGTAGAGCGCTTGCTTCACACGCAAGAAGTCGCAGGTTCGAACCCTGCATCGCGCATTTTCCCCCAAAGCTAATGTTTTACACCTACGTGCTGCGTTGCGGCGACGGAAATCTCTACGTCGGTTCAACGAGTAATCTTCGCAGGCGCATCGTTGAGCACCAAGCTGCTCGTGTGACCGCCACTGCTTATCGATTGCCGGTGACGCTGGAATACTATGAGGCCTGCCTTTCCCAAACCTGCGGCGCGCCTCCGCGAGAAGCAGCTTAAAACGGGTTTCGGACGCGCGTATCTGAAGCGGCGTCTAGCCTAAACGCACCCAATTCGAGCCCCCGCCCGCATCGCTACGCGAAGCGTTGCCGGCGCGGCTGCTTCGCGCATTCCCATAGTTCATTAAAAACGATCTTGAGATTCCTTTCGTCTCGCCTGAAGATCAACGACCCCCATTCCTCTCGGCGCTTTTTTTTTGTAGCCGCACCATTTCATTGCCTTGGGAAAGATAATTTTAGTGGCAGGCACACCTGCGTCCGGTAAAACCAGTTTTGGAGACTATCTCCGGGACAAGAAGCACTTTCTCCACGTTGACATCGAGGAGTTCGAGGGGTCGTACTTTCATGCGGTTTGGGCGGCGGCGCTCCGGCTCAAGGACATGTCGCTCTTCTTGAACACGCTAAAAGAACGGTCTCACAATACCGTTCTCTCCTGGGGATTCCATCTGGACGACCTCCAGATCGTCGCGGATCTCAAGCGTGCCGGGGTCAGGCTCTGGTGGTTTGAAGCGGACGAGGCCAGGGCCAGAGAAAGATTCATTTCCCGCGGCGGCGATTCGATTGCGGCTTTCGACGCCCAGATGAAACGGATCAAAAATAACCGCGGGAATATCGAGGAACTATTTCAGCCGAATATTTTGACGACGTTAAGGCCGGACAACAGTTGTATGACGTTTCGCGAAATCTTCGACGCTATCAGAAAGAGTCGCTAACGACTCCGTGAGCCGGCCCTGCGACTAAGGTATCCCAAAAACCGGAGCGCCCGGGGGCTGCGCTTAATGACTTGGCGCGGACGGCAGAGGCGACGACGACCCGCCTGCGCCCGCGGTGGTGGTTTGCCTCGCCTCGCCGGGCTTCCAGAGGCAAAAGGTATGTTGGCCAACAGTCAGGAATTGTTTCGTGCCGGAAGCGGGCAAACTCGCGAGGATGTTTTGGGATGCGGGGTGGGAGGAAACCCAGACTACGCCACCGATGCGTTTCGAGGCATCTTTCACGTACGGGTCCCAGAAACGGTATTCGGAAAGGTTGTTGAGAATATCCCTCTTCGCGTAGTAGGCCAGATGCGGGCCGTAGTCGGGCAGGAAATTGCAGAGGATGCGCGTGTCGGCGGAAAAGTTCGCGCGGATGGCGTGGCCAAGTTCTGGGATCAACCCTGGCGGTTCATTGGTGTGGTAGTCCAAAATCTTAAATTGCCCGGTGAGCGCCTGGGTCCGGTCCAAACCTGCCGCCGCAAGAGCGACCACCATCAAGCAAACCGACAGTTCCGCGAGGCGCCGGAACAGGCGGGGCGTCGCGGCCGGTTGGAACGCTGTGATCAGGTGATCGAGTGCTACCCCGGCGGCGATGGAAAGCGGCGCCAGAAAATAGAAGGCACTGTATTGGTGGATGTAGGAAACGTTCCGGAATAACCCGACGAACAGAAGATCCATCACGACAATAACCAGCGACGCGCGGCCCAGCCATTGAAAGCCTTCGTGCGATCGAGCGCGCCAGAGGATCGCCGCGCCGATCGCCCCGAGAATCAAACCGACTGGCAGAAAATAGGTGGCCAGCGTCTCGCCCATTCGCGTGAGCCACTGCGCCTCGGTGAAATAGCCGCCTTTGCCCGTGCCCAGCCGCACCATGAATGCGTCCGAAAGGCTCTGCCAGGCGTCGGGCCGCAAGAGCCGGATCCGCAGCAGATAGAGCGCGCCAGAGACCAGCGTGCTTAGAAAAATGATCGCGGCGAAGCGCCTGTCTCCGCCTTTCGAACGGAGCAACCAGCAGACGCACAGAGCGACCACAAAAAGATACATCGCCCAATCCACCCAGAGTCCGACGAGGATGAGACCGAGCGCCACGTATTTCCATTTCGCTTCGCCGGAGAGGTGGTGCCATCTCAGGCAGAGGAGCGCCGCCAGCATGAGCATCAACACGCAGGGCTCGAAGTTAACCATCGAGCCGTAGGTGAGCTGCATGGGCAGTGACGCAAACACCGCCGCGCTCAAGGTGGCGGTGCGAGCGCCCACACAGCTCCGCACGAGCAGCCACAAAAAAACCGCGCTGGCCAAAGAACAGACGACCGGCACCAGGCGCGCCACCCATTCGTGTTCACCCAGGATGGCGAAAAGACCGGTGATGGTGAGGTGCAACAGCGGAGGATGATGCAGGTAATACCCCCACGACGGGATGGGAAGCGGGCCGAAATAAAAGCCGGAGGACCCTCCCGCAGTTTCGGTCAGGCCCGCTCGGAGAATGTTGTGCGCGGCCTGGGACCAGACCGCGCCGTTGAAATCCACGCCGTCGATCCATGGCCGGCGAATTTCCCAGGAGAGGACCAGCGCCAGCCAGATCAGGACAGCCGCGAAGAGGGCCAGCCAGATTTTCGAGCCGCCCTCATTTGGTTGCTGTCTTAACGGTTCCATTCGCGTCGTCTTATTCCGACGGAATCTCCCGATTCGCATTCATACTTCAACTGCCTACGGCCCGGCCGCGTAGGAGATCGGCATGATCCCGTCGGCGCGGGCGTCGGCGAGATCGATCCATTGGTAGTTCGCATCCTCGGCCTCGATTTTCTCCTTGTTCTTGGCCAGGTCTTCCGTGCCGGTCTGGAGCGCTTTCGCGAAGGTTTTCCAGTCACGCCGGGCGCGCACGGCGGGATCGAGCTTGTCCCGCAAGGCGGTGAGCGCGGCGGGCTCGCCGGCTTTTTTTTCGTCAGCTACATCGGGCACGCCAAGGAGCGTCGTCTCCAGGCCGACAAACTGGGATTTACCGGCACCAAAATAGAATCCGACATACATGTGGCCGGGCACAGTGACGAGAAACGGCTCGATCGAAATCTTGCGCAGGATCGACGCGAACAGGACGCTGCCATCGACGCAATTGGCCTGCGTGTTGGTGAGCGATTGATCGACGAAGCGAACGTACTGGCTCAGGACCGTCTCCGAGCCGCCCGGCGTGGTTGTGGTGGAACTGTATTGGAGCCCGCGTTTCTGGAGCGCAGACCAGACGGCGAAGACCTGCTTCAACGTCTCGTCGTGTTCATGCGTGGTGACCCGGAAACCGAGTACAATTTTCGTCTCGAGCGCTTCCTGCAGGACTTTGTCGAGCATCGGGTGGTTCTCGTTCACATAGGCGGCGAACATCCAGCCCATTTCGGTGGAGCCGGCGCTGGCGTTTTCCTCGTCGAGCGTTTCCTCCGAGTTGCTGACCGCGAACGGGCAATCGTTGATCGAGCGCACCTGGAGCGTCTCCGTTTTTTCTCCGGCGGACTCACCATCGATATCGACTTCGAAAGCCACGTTCATTGGGACCTGCTGTGTCACCTTGCGCAGCCGGTCGAACTTGTAATTCACCTTTGGCGCGATCGAGTAATCCTTGCCTTCCTCGGCCAGCTCGCCGCTCCAGGTGGCCGCGGCCATCAATTCATTCTCCTTCAAAGTGACCGTCACCTGGGCGTTGGCTTTCGGCGCCTTTATGGAAACGCCCACCAAACCAAACTGGTCGCCGAGCATGTAAGGATCGGGTTCCTTCGCTTCTTGCTGGTCGTCTTCCTGCGGGCGCTGCGTGGCCGTTGCGATCAGCAGCGAGGGAAACAGTTGGCGGTCCATGTTCGCTTCCGGCGCCCACTCGATTTCGTCCGCGCGGCTGGCGGAGACAAGAAGCGCCAAGGTGACGCTGGCAGTGAACAGGGCTGGAAGTTTTTTCATGGATTGGTCGTGGCGGCGCAAATTGTAGGGCGTTTCTGCGAAACGCCAACGCCTAACTGGACGGCGTCTGACACAGACGCCCTACAGATTTCCCAGCGATGACCAAGCTTGATCTTGCGCGGGCTTTCCTTCAGAAACTTCGAGATGCAAATCTTTGTCGGCAAGAATGGCCAGCAGCTCGGGCCTTTTTCGCTTGAGGAAATCAATCGCAAGCTGGCGGATGGAACTTTCGCCGGAACGGACCTCGGCTGGTATGAAGGCGCAGCGGGCTGGGCCGCGCTCTCGAGCATAGCGGGGGTTATCGTGCCGGCCGCGCCAGCTCCTGTTTTCCCCCCTGCGCCAGCCCCCGCGCCTGCACCTGTTTCGGCAGCTCCGGCGCCCGCGCCGGCTCCTGTTCGGTCGAACGCTCCTATCGTCCAGCGGCCAAGCGGCGGTTACAAAACACTCTCGCTGGTGAGCTGGATCCTACTCGGGCTTACTTTCTTCATCTCGTTCATTCCGTTTCTCGGCTGCGGAACCTGGATCCTCGCCTGGCCGGTCGCAGTTGCGGCCATCATCATGGGCATCATCATGATGACCCGCGGCGGAACGGGCCAGGGAATCCTGATCATTCTCGCCGGGGTCCTGATCGTGCCGCTGACCTTCCTCGGCCAGTTTGCCTCGCTCGCGCTCTTTGGGGGAACAGTCGATCGCCAGCAGCAGAACCAAGTCTTGGGAAACCTGCGCGCGATTGAGAGCGCAAAGAGCCAGTATGTGGCCCAGACGAACGCTGCGGTGGGCGCCCCCGTGACGATGGCGAATTTGACGAGCTACCTGACGGGCAGGGAAATCAAACCGGCCGTGGAGGAGCAATACGATCCGAAACCGGTCGGCCTGGTCCCGGTCGCCACAATTCCCATCGGCAAAACGCTCGGGAAATTCAAAGGCGGCGATGTCGTGAACGCGGCCAATATCGAAAAATCTCTCGCCAGCAGCTCAGCGTTCACCTGGGTGTTTAACCAGACCTCGCCGGCTCCCAGCGTTGTGCCAGCGAGTTCTCCGCAGCCCACGGTCGCGTCCAGCCCGACAACAGCGACCAGCGCCACCCCATCAGCCCGGCCGTCCCCCTCGCCCTCCCTATCGCCTTCGCCGAGGCCAACGACGTCGCCGCGGTCGCTCATTTCGCCACGGCAAAGCACGGGGCCGGACGAGCCATCCTCATCGGCCCGCCCCTCGCCCTCGGCGAAGTTCGCTCCGCGTGATGGCCCGCGGATGGGGCCGCGCGAAACGCCCTCCGAACCGGACCAATCGGGCGGGCTCAAGCAAGGGCGGCAATTCCCCCGCGAATCGCCTTCCGCGAGTCCCGACGAAGAGGAAGAATAGGACCGATACGACCAATAGGAGAGTAGTGTCGGAGGCGACTAGTCGCCGAAGAGGCGCATGTTTCCCGTGATGGTCGCATCTGTCAGCAGCTTGACATCGCCGCTAATACTCATGCGAAGGGTCATCGCGCTGTTGAACAAATTGTCCACTACTGCGGGCGACAATCCCTGCGCTATCAATTGGGCCTTGTTAATCCCGGCGTTCCCGACTCGAACCAGGGTCATGCGCTGCCGGTGGCGCTCGCCATTCTCCATGCTGCGATCGTCACGATAAGCGTAGCTGAATTGGTTAATCAGCTTCCCGTTGGCGGGCAAACCAGTCGAGGGATCGATGATGCTGGGATCGAGCAAGGCGTCGCTTTCAATCGAAACCGTGGCTGTGTAGGCAAAGAGTCCCTGCGGCTGATCGACGCCGGTCGTATTATGCAGCTGATAATTGATGAAGAAATTCAGCGCAGGATAAATGATGGTGCGGGTCGCTTTCTTCGGCAGCTTGATCCGCAAAATGTCGTCTGCCTCAAAGTGAGTGGAGGCCGGCGCCGGGTTCAGCGTAAAGCATTGACTGTCGTTCGCGGTCTCCGGCGGGACTGGCGCCGGCTCAGGATCGCAGACTGACGCTAAGGTGACAAAGCCGCTGTCCGCGCCCATGTAGAGGGCCGCGTGGCCGAAGGATCCGGCGTCGCCGACATCGTCTGCGCTGGGAGGAGGTGCAGCCCGAAGCCCACCGGCAACAGCGACACTACAGAAAACGACGGCAACAGGTTTGAGAATGCTGTATTTCATGTGCGCGAGGCTGCCAAAAACGACCGCGTCCAGTCAAGGCAGCAGCGGCATCAGGTGAGATCGCAAAGGCGTGATTTTTTTCTGACTGCCCGCCGCGCTCTCCTGCTATATCTCGGGCATGTTTGCGCGCCGCCACGATATTTCCCGCCTCGAGGCGTTCAGCGATGCGGTCTTCGCTTTCGCGCTGACGCTGCTCGTCGTCTCCCTCGAGGTGCCGAAGAGTTACGACGAACTAATGAATCTGATGAGAGGCTTTCCCGCCTTTGCCTGCTGCTTCGCCGTGCTCGTCGGCATCTGGGTCGAGCACAACCTTTTCTTCCGGCGCTATGGATTACAGGACGGATATACGGTCCTCCTGAACAGCATCCTGTTATTCGTCGTCATGTTTTACGTCTATCCGCTTAAGTTCATGTTCGATTCCGGCTTCGCTTCTCTGTTCGCCTGGGCAGGCTACGGCCTTCATCCTATGTCTTTCGCCCAGCTCTCGCGCGCGTCAGCGATCTATGGGCTCGGGTGGATCGCGGTTTTCGTCATGTTTGGGTTGCTCTATCGGCATGCCTACCGCAAACGGCACGAGCTCGGTCTCACCCTGCTCGAAGTCTTCAACATCAAGTCGTTCGCCGGCCACCACATGGTGAGCGCGGCAATCGGGGTGCTCGTGGTCTTAATTGCCGTGGCCGCGCCGCGGAATTACGCTTTTATTTCGCCCATGATGTTTTTTTTCATGTGGCCGGCGCACGCGCTCTATGGGTCGCGCAGAGACAAGAAGCGGAAGGCATTCGAAGCCCAATTGCCGCCTGAGCCCGCGTCGCCGATGCGAGGTTAGCTGCGCGCGCCGCGGCTCACTGCGCTAACTCCGTCACCAAGCGCTGAAACTCCGGGTCCTCCCGCAGAAGCGCCGGGACGACGCCGTCGATGAATTGCAACTGTTCGGGCTTGAGCTTGAACGAGGTCGGTAATTTCATCGCCGTCTGCAGGTCTTCCGGCTTCAGAATGTTGCGAAAACTGATTTCGATCCGGTAAGGCTCCTGAAGTAATCCATACGAGCGCACTTCCCCACCGACATCGATCTTGGCCGCGAACAATTGATGACACCGCGTCTGGATGTCCATCCACCGGCGCGCGGAAAGAACGTCCATCGACGACACCATCGTGCTCTGCACCACCGAAGGAATGCTGGGCGGCGCGGCCGATTCCCCGCTCGTGTTCGGGGGCGCCACGCCCGCATTGATGTTGATGATGATCAACCGTCGCAAGGGCGACTGCATGAAATTGATCCGTTTGTTGATCAACCCATTGTCCTCGAACTCATCGAGAATCGATTGCAATCCCTGATTATCGACCAGGCCACCGTCCGCCAAATGGATGAATTGATTGCTCTTGTTGTTGAAATAGTCTCGCGCCTTGACCCGCAAGTCCTTGCCCAAATCCTCCCGGGCATTTTGCTTGTCGGACAGATAAGTAAGATCGGCTGCGAGATCGAGCGGCGGCGGATAATTCCGGAGCGTCAGCGGGTTCAACAAAATCGGGAAAGCTGAGGAAGCGGCGCAGGCATAACCGAGCGGATAAGAATTCAACTCCGACGCGAGCCCGGCAAACGTGTCGCGGGTAAAAGTGAAGCGCTGGCCCAGCGCGAGATTGGTCGCATGGAGGCGCAGAAGCGGCCGCGCAGGCAAGGCGGCGAACGTCTTTCCGTCAAACACCTCACTATTGTAAAGTTCAGCCGCCCAGTCGATGCGTGAATAGCGCCGGGAAAAGAAGGCGAGCACTCCTTTCATGGAGATGAAATTGGCGGCGAGCGCGCGCTCGAGGTCGCGCTCGATAAATCGTTTGCGGAAGCGCTCCATCTCCCCGCCCCCAAGGCACCAGGCGGTCGCGGTAAAACTGCCGCCGGAGATTCCTGCCACCAAATCGATCTCGTTCGCGAGGTTCGACTCCACCGGGTTGCCGTCCGCGCCGGTGAATCGATACTTGACCCCACGCAACGCTTCCAAGGCGCTCCAGCCGACCGCGGCCGCCCGCGTGCCGCCCCCGGAAATCGCCACCATAACCAGCGCGCTGTCATCCTGCTCCGGCCGGTCCGGCCACATCCCTCGCCCGGGCGGTTCGTCGGGAGATTGCGTTACCGGCTGGGGCCCCGCTTCGCTGACTGGTTGATTATAACGCGGCTCGTAGTCCCGCAGGACGAGCCGGAGCACGAGTCCGATGACCGCCAGCACCAGGCAAACGATGAGGATGTATTTCAATATCCGTTTCATATCGACGAGAATCAGGAACGGTTCGGCTCGGGCGTGGGCGAGGCTGGGTTATCACTGCAATCGATCTCCACATGCAATGGGTTGGCTGGCGTGGTGTGCCTAACGTCAACGGCCTTCTGCTTGGCCTTTGGACAATCCACCGAAATAAAAACCCGGCCCGGACCGCCGAGCATGATTAACTGGCCGGTCGTGCCATTTTTTTGACCGTTGATCAAAACATCCGTTCGTGTGGCGGGCTGATCTTTAATTTGCACGACGACGTATTGAGAAAAGGCAATCGCCGCCGGGAAATGGTGACGGCCCCAGATCGCCAGGATGAGGCAAAACGCGAGCGAGAGGAGACCAAACAGCGCGTTGCGTCCGTGCCGGTTCATGTTTCGAAAAGGTCAGTCCACTTCGATTTCAATAATCATCGGGAAAGTCGATGTCGTGTTCCGCACCCGCACGTTTCGCTGCCGCGCGTTCGGCAAATCCACCGAAATGAATTTCCAGCCCGGACTGCCGAGCGTGACTACCTGGCCGGTCGTGCCATTTTTTTGACCGTTAACCAACACGGCCACCTGAAGAGTCGACTGGCCTTTGACAAGCACGCGGATGAATTCCATTAGCCGACGCTCCAGGGGGAATTCATGCGCCGATTCCATCACCCGGCGTGGCGGGGTGCAAGAGCCAAATGCCCGCGGCTGTGTGGTGCGATGGCAAATGTGGCGGTCCGGGGTTGAATGAATCAAACGGTTCGCCAGCTTGATCGACATGATCATTTTTTTCGATCCTCGCTGCGCCGATTACACGCAGCCAGGCCATCCGGAACGGCCCGAGCGGATTCGCAACACCGTTCCCCTGCTCGAGTCCCGCTATCCGGCGGCAGAGTGGCGGCTGCCTGAAGCGGCAACGGGGGAAATGCTGCTCCGCGCTCACCCGCCGGGGCACGTTGAGCAGATCAAGAATGCGGCTGCTGATTTCGATGCGGACACCGCCGCGATTCCCGGCATCTACGAGCACGCCGCCCGCGCCGCGGGCGCGGCGGTGGAGGTGGCTCGCGCAGCCTTGCACGGTCAACGCGCCTTTAGTTTGATGCGTCCGCCGGGCCATCACGCGACGCGCGATCGCGCCATGGGCTTTTGTTATTTCAGCAACATCGCCGTGGCGGCGCTGGATGCCTTGGAGAATGGAGCGGAACGCGTGGCGATCTGGGATTTCGACGCCCACCACGGCAACGGCACGGAAGACATTGTCGCGAACCATCCGCGGATCACATTTGCCTCGATCCATCAATTCCCGGGTTATCCGGGCACCGGGACGCGGTCGTTTGCGAACATCCACAATTTTCCCGTCGCGCCGCTCACGCCGCGGGCGGCGCACGTCGCCGAGGTGCGCCGCGCGCTCGACCAGCTCGTCGCGTTCAAGCCAAGCCTGCTGCTCGTTTCCGCAGGATTTGACGCTTACGCGGGTGATCCCATTACCCAGATGACGCTCGATCCGGAAGACTTCGCCACCTTCGGCCAATGGTTGCGCGAAACGAACATCCCATCCGGTGCGATCCTGGAAGGCGGTTACAGCGATGAACTGCCGGAATTGATCGATCGCTTTCTCTCAAGCTGGGATTTGGAAGCCACGGATGGACACGGATGAAACACGGATCAGGAATTCACCATCCGTGAAAATCCGTGTTCATCCGTGGCCAGCTCCAACGCATTTTGCACGATCGGCTCGCCATTTACCCGTAACTGGTCAATAGTTCGCCTCTAAATCGGGCCGTAGCACAGCTTGGTAGTGCGCTTGAATGGGGTTCAAGAGGTCCCGGGTTCGAATCCCGGCGGCCCGAAAACTATCACCCTCCCGGGATCCGATTATGATGTTAAACGTATACGTTCTCCGCAGCGTGAGGACCGGGGGTAGCTATGTAGGATCGTTCCAGGACCTGGATGAACGCGTTCGTCGGCACAACGCAGGTCATTCGAAATCCACCCGACATGGTGTTCCATGGATCCTGATCCACAACGAAAGTTTCTCGATCCGGTCAGACGCTGTAAGAAAAGAACGTTTTTACAAAAGCGGACGTGGCCGAGACGAGTTGGAGCGACTCTCGCCATAGTGCGGTCGCCGCGGCGACAGGTCCCGGGTTCGAATCCCGGCGGCCCGAGTCCCGTTGCCCTCGCAATTGCGGCCCCCCCTAACCCGCATTACCGTCCGCGCCTATGTTGAGCGCTGGAATAGTCGGGCTGCCGAACGTGGGGAAATCCACGCTCTTCAACGCGGTCACCCGCACCCGAAAGGCGCAGGCCGCGAACTATCCCTTTTGCACCATCGACCCGAATCTCGGCGTCGTCACCGTGCCCGACCCGCGGCTCGAAGCCCTCTCGAAGCTCTCCCATTCCCAAAAGATTATCCCGGCCGCGATCGAGTTTGTGGACATTGCCGGGTTGGTAAAAGGCGCGAGCGCGGGGGAAGGCCTCGGCAACCAATTCCTCAGCCACATTCGCGAAGTGAACGCGATCGTGCAGGTCGTCCGCTGTTTTGAAAACGCCGACATCCATCACGTCAGCGGCACTATCGATCCGATTCGCGACATCGAAGTCATCAACACCGAGCTCGTGCTGGCCGATCTGGCCTCCCTCCAAAAGCGTCACGACCGTTTGCAAAAAGAAGTTCGCGCCGGCTCGAAAACGGCCAAGGCGGAGGTTGCCGTAATCGACAAACTTCTGCCGCATCTGGACAGCGGAAAGCCGGCCATCACCCTCGAGCTGACGCCCGAAGAAAAGGAAATCGCGCGCGAACTCTTCCTCCTCTCCTCAAAGCCCACCCTGTTCGCCTGCAACGTCGGAGAGGCGGACCTCGCACCCATTTCGCAGGAATCGGAAACCAACGCTGCCTCCCAGCACGTCCGGGCCGTGCAGGAATACGCGCGCAACCATTTTGCCACCGAAGCGGTCGTGATCAGCGCGCAAATCGAGAGCGAGCTGGTGGATTTGAGTGAGGCCGAGGCCCAGGAATATCTGCGCGATCTCGGCGTGGAAGGCAGCGGGGTGAGCGCGCTCATCCGGGCCGTTTATCACTTGCTCGGCCTGCGCACCTATCTCACCACCGGAGAAAAAGAGACGCGCGCCTGGACCATCCGCGAAGGCGACAAGGCCCCGGCCGCCGCGGGCGTGATCCATTCCGATTTCGAGCGCGGCTTCATCGCCGCCGAGACGGTCCACTTCGACGATCTGGTCGCGCTCGGTTCTTTCGCGAAGGCGCGCGAGTCCGGCAAATTGCGAATTGAAGGGAAAGATTACGTCGTGAAAGACGGCGACGTCGTCGAGTTCCGCTTCAACGTTTAATCCTGTAGCCGCCCCCCTGTGGGCGGAGTGAGAGTTGCGAGCGTCACACTCGCGCTTCGCACAGCGAAGCGCTACAGTTCAGCCGCGTAGAGAATCCGCCCACACTGTTCGCAGCTGACGATCTCCTTGCCATTCTTGACCCGGTGCGCGGTCTGCGTCGTCACCTTCATGTGGCAACCGGTGCAAACTTCATGCTCCAGCGCGACCACAGCCGCGTCCCCCTTGCTCGCAAAAAGCCGCTCAAACCGGCTCAGCAAATCCTCCTCAACCTTGCCCGATAGCTCGGTCCGTTCGGCGGTGAGCTGATTCAGCCTGCCTTCGAGGGTCTTCGCCTTCTCCTCCAGATCCGCCATCTGCCGGCCGATCGAATCGCGCGCCGCCGCCGCCTTCTTTTCTTCCGCCGCAACTTCGACCTTCATCTTGTCTGCCTGGTCCATCAGCTCGAGCTCCTGATCTTCAATCCGCTGGATTTCTTTTTCGTAGCGCTCGATCTCGTTTCCCATCGCGCGAAATTCATCGTTTTTGCGCGTCTCGTATTGCTGCGTTTTCAATCGGTTGATGCTTTCCCGGCGCGTGCCGGCATCAAGCTCGAGCGTCTTGCGGTCCATTTCGAGATGCTGCCCCTTGCTCTTCAATGCGCCCAGCGCCGCCGCGCTCGCCGCCAGCTGCGCCTCCAGATTCTGCCGCTGCTGCGGCATCGTTTTTATCTCCGTCTGGATTTGCCTGATC
>DASQLH010000020.1:0-18128 GCA_035630155.1 Chthoniobacterales bacterium | reverse complement strand
TTTTTCGTCGGCCATAACTTACTTACCTTTCTTTCTGTTGTTGTTTTTGACTCGCCGTCACATCACTCGATGCAGCAGCAAATTTCTATTTTCTTTCGTGACGCTTCAAGAACCTTTTTTCCCACTTGCCTCGCCATCCCTCTTTAGACTGCCCGGTTCCCGCTTCTTGCGAACTATTTTCCGGAGGACAATTCATGACTCGGGGGTTTTAAAGATAAAACGCATGGGGAATCAACCGCCCCCGGCACGACCCGCCATGCCCGCCATGCCGGCCATTTGCGGCGGGGGCCCGGAACCTGCGGCCTCTTTGGGCTTCGCCTCTTCCGCATGGAAGAGCTCATAAAACAATCCGCGGCGGGCGAGCAATTCGTCCGCGCTGCCTTGCTCGGCGATTTTTCCATCGTCCAGCACGATGAAGTGGTCGCAGAACGGCTTCAGCCACCGCAAATCGTGATCGACCACCATTACGGTGTGGTCCTGGAGCGCGTGCTTGATGATCTCGAGCATCGAAAACTTTTCCTTGTTGTCCATGCCGACCGTCGGCTCGTCGAGGAACAACACGGACGGATTTCGCAGCAGGCAACGCGTGAGCGCCAGCAGCTTTTTCTGGCCGCCGGAGAGCCGCCGCCCCGCCGCGAATTCTTCATCGAGCGGATTGCCTTGGACGCCCGCCTGTAAAATTTTCCACACACCCGTCCGCTCGCAGATCGCCCTGATCTCTTCGTCGGTCGCATCCTGCTTCGCCATCTGCATGTTCGCGCGCAACGTGTCGTAAAAAAACGCCGGAAACTGCGACATCATCGCGATGTGATTGTAAAGATTGTCCGCGGAGTACTCGGCCACCGGCCGGCCGCCGAGGAGAACTTCCCCCTGTTGCGGATCGTAAAAGCGCAAGGCCAGCTTGAAGAACGTGGTCTTCCCCTGCCCCATTCTCGCCACAAACCCGGTGATTTTTCCCGCCGGGATCTCGAAGGAAATGTCGTCGAAAATCTTCCGCGCCTGGCCCGGCTTGTAGGAAAAAGTGATATTCTTCGCTGCTAGCGTCGGCTCAACAGACTTCACTTTCACCGTCCCCGATTTTTCTTCACGGCGCGCGCGGGATTCCATCATTTCGCTCACGGTCTCGATCGAGGGCCACGCATTTCCGGCCATGATGAGGTAAACCGAAAGCGATTGAATCGGTTGCATGAGGTGCGGCGCCAGAAGGAAAATGGCCACGACGTTCCCCGCGCTTTCGGGGTTTCCGGATTTGTAGGCCGCTAAGATAGCGAAGACGAGCATCACCACCTGGACGAGCCAGCTCGGCAGGCCACTGATCAGCCCCATGTATTCCATCGTCATCGTGTTCTTCAGGCGGGAGACGAGAAGCGAATCGAGCTGTTTGTCGTGTTTCTTCGCGAACATCGGCTCCGCTTCCATCGCCTGGATCTCCTCCGGCGACTGCATAGCGCCTGTGACCAGGCTGTTGAGCGCGACCATTTTTTCCTGCAAGTCGCGCGAAACGTCCCGGACCTTGTTTGACAATCTTCCGGTGATCCATGGTGAAAGAAGGGCCAGGAGCACGATCGCGAGCGGAATGCCCCAGGGCGGAATCACCACTCCGAAAATCGTCAGCGGCGGGCCTTCCATCTGGAAGTTGTAGATGAGCAGACCAACTGTGATCGCGAGCGTCGCGATTTGGAGCAGCATGTCCAAGCTCACCTGCCGCAGCGTCATCGTCGCCTCGACTGTAAACTGATTCACCACGGCATTCAGCTCCCCTGACTCGTGGGTGTGATAAAACTCGGGCGATTGCCGCAGCAAACGCCCGAAGAGCTGACTCCGCATTTTATTGGAAAGGGCGAGATCGAGTTTCGTGGCAATGGCCCGCATGGGAAGGCTGATGGCAAGCGCGGCAAGCGCAAAGAGCGCCCACAAAACTGAGACCAAAACCAGCCTGTTCTTTGGCGCTGCTGGTGGCGCCGGAGCGTTCGAAGGCGGATTCCGCACATCGGCGTTTGCATCCGCCGGCGCCGGCGCCGTGGCCGGAGCGCTGGCAGATGGCGGCGCATTTTTAGGCGCCGATCTCGAAATGCTGTGGAGCGCCTTTGTTAGTTCGCCAAACAACTGCGACCCTCCCAGATTCACACAGTTTTGCACGAGCATCATCACGCAATAGGTGAGCGCGAGAAATTTGAAAAAGCTCAGCAGCTTCCAGCCGAGCTTGAAGATTTTCCCCCAACCCACATCGCTCAGCTTGGCGCCCGCGCCGCCCCGTCCCTTTGGCTTGGCGTCCGCGCCCTCCGGCGGCCGGATGCCCTGCAAACCGCCCGCCGGTCCGGGCCCTGTCGGCGGCTGTGCGCCCTGCGCGGCTTGCGGCGCCTGGCCTGAAGGTGAGGACTGCGATGCTTTCGGAGGTGTCTGTCCCGGCGGTGGTTTTCCCTGCATGACTGCGTCATTGCTAGCAGCCGCTCCCGCCGGTGAGCCAGCTAATTTTTTTTCTGTCATGCCACGCTGTAGCCACGGCGCTATGTCGCCGTGTTCGGACCACGACACGCCCCGACACAGCGGGACGACTACAGCGCTTCAAAATCAGCCGTCGTAGCACTCGAGATATTTGATCCCCGATCCCGTATTGAAAATAACCACGCGATCTTCCGCCTTGATTCTCTTCGCCGCGACGAGCTTCCGCAGCGCCACGAAACAAGCCGCGCCTTCCGGCGCCACGAACAGCCCTTCCGCCGCTCCCACTTCGCGCGTCGTCGCGATCATCTCCTCATCCTCGACCGTGACGCCGCCGCCACCCGACGCGCGCAATATATCGAGCATCAGAAAATCTCCCACCGCTTTCGGCACGCGCAGGCCGGACGCACAGGTATGCGCATCTGGAAATTCCGCCGCCGCTTTCTCTCCTGCCTCGAACGCGCGCACGATCGGCGCGCATCCGCTCGCCTGCACCGAAAACATCCGCGGCCGCGCCGGCCCGATCCACCCGAGCGCCTCCATCTCATCGAACGCTTTCCACATCCCGATAAGCCCCGTGCCGCCGCCCGTCGGATACAGGATTACGTCCGGCAGCGTCCAATCGAGTTGCTCCGCCAATTCGTAGCCGAGCGTTTTCTTTCCCTCGACCCGATACGGTTCCTTCAGCGTCGACATGTCGAACCAATCCTCAGTCACCTTGCGCCGCGTGATCTCCGCGCCGCAATCAGTGATCAGCCCATCGATTAGCACCACATTCGCGCCCAGCTCGCGGCACTCGATGATGTTCGCGCGCGGCGTATCGCTCGGCATGAAAATGTGCGCCTCGAGCCCGGCCCGCGCGGCATATGCGGCGAGCGCTCCTCCCGCGTTCCCCGCCGATGGCACTGCCAGCTTCGTCGCGCCCAGGTGCTTCGCCATCGACACCGCCACCGCCATTCCGCGCGCCTTGAAACTCTGCGTCGGATTTTGCGCTTCATCCTTCACCCACAAATCCGGAATGCCGGCTGCGTTGCCGAATCTTGAGGCGGGCAGCAACGGCGTCCCGCCTTCCCCGAGCGACACCGGCTCGGCATCCGGCGGCAGCGGCAGCACCTCGCGATAGCGCCACAACGATTTTTCGCGCATCGCGAGATCTCCGCGCTTCAACGCGCGCCCCACCGCCACCAGATCGTAGACAGGAAAGAGCGGCTTCTGACAGTTCGTGCACAAATTCTGGAGCTGCGTCCATTCGTGTCGCAGCCCGCAAGCCGTGCAATTCAGATGTGTCAGAAACATTCATCCACCTGTAGCGGCAGGCGTGTCGCCTGCAAGAATCTTGTCCCTGTAGCGGCGGCCGTGTCGGCCGCAACTCCTCAAATCTAATCTCTGCGGCCGGCACGGCCGCCACTACAGCAAATCCCTAAAATGCGATTGCTCTGAAATGGCCGACTGCCATACACTACCTTCGTGATTAAAGGCCGACCCCCGCGGCTCTACCGTGTTTTTCCAGACGCGCCTTTGTATTTCGTAACCTTCTGCACGCGCGACAGGAAACGAGTGCTCTCTCTCTACGCGACGCATAACGCTTTCCAGGCTTATGCGGCCAAGGCTCTGGATCAATTCAACGTCGCCGTTGGCCGATATGTAATCATGCCGGATCACATTCATCTCTTCGTTAGAGGCGGTCCGAATTTTCTGTTAGCCCGCTGGGTCAGCGGATTAAAACGAGCCATCTCGGTGAAGTTGGGACTTCGAAATCAACTCTGGCAACCCGGCTTCTTCGACCATGTTTTACGCAGCGACGAAAGCTACGGTGAGAAGTGGCAATACGTGCGCGAAAATCCGGTCCGCGCGGGGCTGACAGCTCAGGCCGAAGATTGGTCGCACCAAGGCGAATTCGTCGTGATCGACCGGGCTTAAGGAATTCTCCTGTAGCGGCAGGCGTGTCGCCTGCAAGAGACTTGTCCAGCGGGCGGCCGTTTCGGCCGCAATCCCCAAATCTCTGCGGCCGGCACGGCCGCCACTACAGGAAAGAAAAACAGACAGGATTTAACGGGATTGGAGGTTTGAACTGCACGTTGGATTTCCGAAACCTGCGCTTCCCCCAATCCCCTTAATCCTGTTAATCCTGTCTGACTTCGTTAATAAGCACGCTGGCCATGGACGACCCAAACAAATCCCAACCGCCCGCATCCTCCTCCCACGACTTCGATCGCGAAACCACCACCGACCTTGACGACAAAACGCCGGACAAGCCCAAAGGCCTCGCCCTCCACACCCGCATCTTCATTGGCCTCATCGTCGGCGTCGCCGCGGGCGTCATCGCTAATATGTCGCTCGGCGGCGACGATCCCCGCGTCGTCTGGGTCGTCTCGAACATCACCGAGCCGATCGGCACCCTCTTCCTCCGCCTTCTCTTGATGATCGTCGTCCCGCTCGTCTTTTCCTCGCTTGTCGTCGGCGTCGCCGGCATCGGCGACGTCCGCAAGCTCGGCCGCGTCGGCCTGAAATCGTTCGCCTACTGCCTCGTCATCTCCGCCATTTCCGTGATCATCGGCACCACGGTCGCCAACACCATCCGCCCCGGCGAACGCGTCGATGCCGCCACCCGCGACGGCCTCGAAGCCCGTTACGGCTCCGATGCCGCCAAGCGCGTCGCCGACGCCACCAAGAAACCGGCCACGCCCGACTCCCCGCTCATGCAGGTCGTCAAGACCCTCGTCCCATCGAACCCCGTTGCCTCCATCGCCGGCATCCGGGCCGGCGAAGAACGCCAGACCGACACGCCCGACATGCTGCATCTCATGCTCTTCGCCGTCCTCCTCGGCATCGCCGCGACGCTCGTTAGGCCGGAAGTCGCAGCGCCTTTCCTTCGCGGACTGCAGGGGCTCTTCGAAATCTCCTGCAAAATCATCGATATTATAATGAAGGTCGCGCCCTACGCCGTCGCCTGCCTCCTTTTCAACAACACCGCCCGCTTCGGCCTGGATCTCCTCAACGCCCTCGGCTGGTTCGTCATCGCCACCCTGCTCGGCTTCGCCCTTCACATGTTCGGCGTTTACTCCCTCTCGGTTTACTTCCTTTCCCGCATCAACCCGCTCGATTTCTTCCGCCGCATCAAGACGGTCATGCTCACCGCCTTTTCCACCTCCTCGTCCAACGCCACCCTCCCCACCGCGTTGCGCGTCTCCGAGGAAAACCTCGGCGTCCCGCGCGAGATCAACGCCTTCGTCCTCACAGTCGGCGCCACCGCGAACCAGAACGGCACCGCCCTTTACGAAGGCGTCACCGTTCTCTTCCTCGCCCAGCTTGCCGGGATCGACCTCACCGTCTGGCAACAGCTCGGCATCGCCTACTTCGCCATTTTGGGTGGAATCGGCACCGCCGGCGTCCCGAGCGGCAGCATCCCATTCATCATCGTCATGCTCGCCACCTACGGCATCAATCCCGCGTTGATTGCAATCATCCTCGGCGTCGACCGCATCCTCGACATGTGCCGCACCGTCCTGAACGTCACCGGCGACCTCACCGCCGCCACCTACGTCGCCCGCTCCGAGGGTTTCAAGCTTCTCGGGCGGAGGTAGCACAGGCATCTTGCCTGTGGGGCAGGTAGGCGTCTCGCCTGCCCGATCACTCAAAAAGAGAAACAGGCTGGAAGCCTGTTCGCCCCACAGGCAAGATGCCTGTGCTACGGCCGATGTCGACCGCATCCTCGACATGTACGCACCGTCCTGAACGTCACCGGTGACCTCACCGCCGCGACTTACGTCGCCCGCTCCGAAGGCTTCAAGCTCGGCCAGCGAACGTAATATTCGTCCCCGCTCTTGCTCTTCCTCTCTGCCCCAGCCACCTCGTCCCAAAATCTGTCCTGGGAACGGCTGTCCGCCTGGGCTCCATGAGATTCCACCTGCAATTCGCAGCCCGCGCCCCTCGCGTACCCGCTGATCTTATGTGTCGTTAGGCCGCGGGAGCGGAAAGCAAAAAAAGCGAAACCAGCAACTTCGGAATCCGTAGTAGATCGCGCGGTGCGTAATCGCGCCGTTATCAACGCGATCAAGCGGAAAGGCCAAAAGATGAAACATACTCTTCGGAGCACGCATCTTGTAAGAATGAAAACCAGAGTCGTCTGCGCAATTGCTGCGCTGGGATTGTCGGCTTGCAGCAGCTACCATCCGCTGGGTGATGATGATCTCCGGAAGCAGATTGGCGAAGCGCGGCCCTCGGGACCCGCAGTGCAGATAACCTACTTCGGGAACACGACCCTGCTGATCCAGGACGGTCACACATCGCTGCTCGTCGATGGCTTTTTTTCCCGGCCCGGTTTTCTGCGATCGTTTCTTGGAAAAATCGCCCCGAATGAAACCGTGCTGAACCGGGAGCTGGACAGAGCGGGGATTAATAGCGTGGACGCTATCCTCGTGGGCCATTCGCATCACGACCATGCCCTTGATGCCACAGAGCTTGCGGATCGATTCGAGAAAAAGGTGGTTGGATCAGAGTCGTTCGCGCAAATCTATCGTGGATCGCACCGGGCCGAACGCAACAGCACCCTTGTCACGGTACCGAGGGAGGGCGGCTCGTTCCCGTTTGGGGAGTTCAAGGTGACTTTCGTCCCTTCCGTGCACGTCCGCTCATTTAGCTTCGTGCAACGGATGATCGAAGGTTCAATCACCGCGCCTCTGCAAATGCCCGCGCGTTTCTCCAACTTCAAGTGTGGAGACGTCTTCGCCCTCCACATATCTCATCCGGAGGGCAAGATTGTGCTTACGACCACAGCGGGAGCGAAGCCGGGCGCGCTGCACGCCCCGGAGCACGAGGCGAACGTAGCTTTCCTCAGCACCGGTTTCCTCAGCAAGGAAACGCCGGAAGCGCGGGAGTCCTACTGGAAGGAGACCGTCGAAGCTACCGAGGCGAAAGTTGTTGTGCCGGTGCATTGGGATAACTTCACTCGTAAACTTTCGAAGGGACTCAAGCCTCCGCCTCCTGTCATCGACCGGACTCAACCGTCAATGGATTTCATCAAGGGCAAAGCAGGGAACCGCCCTGTGCGCGTGCTGGACGCTGGAGAATCGATCTGGATTTCAGGCGGTCAGGTTTATTGCCCGAGACCTGGCACCTGAAGGAGGACGAAGGCAGAGAGGCGGGAGTTTCTGCTGAACAGTCTACCTCACGCGATGAGCATCAAGGCCGCTGGAAGAATCGTTCTGGGCAGGCGATGCTCTCTCATGCGCTTCTCCGTCATTCGAACTCCTGCCGTTCTTCTCATCCTCTTGGCTGCTGTTTCGGTCGCGGTGGCGACGGAAATGAAGTTTCCCAAAACGATGGAGCAATATGAGATGGTCCGCGCGGGGCTCGCTGCGGACGAACTTGCCGCGGCCAAGAACGGCGCGACCAATCTGGTCACCGCGGTGCAGGAGGAATTCACCGGCTCGAAGCCGATGATCGACGCATCGCAACAGCTCGCGGCGAGCGAATCGCTCGATGACGCTCGCGCGGCATTTCAGATCATCAGCAAGGAGCTCGTTAAGCTGGTGCAAGGGCAGCCGGGCTATTTCGTAATGCATTGCCCGATGATGAAAGACGCCGTCTGGGTGCAGACGACCCCAAAGGTCAGCAATCCCTACAAGGGCAAGGCGATGCCGGAGTGCGGCGAGATCGTCAAGAAGTAAGAGCGCTCGCCTGATCAGGAATCCTTTGTAGGGCGTTTGATTCGCTTTCCCCAAAAGCTCACCCTACGGGCACATGGTCCATGTCGCACGCGTCCCCGCGGCTCCATTCTGTGAAACGCCAACGCTTCCGCACCGAGGCCGGCGTCTGACACAGACGCCCTACAATCGAACGCGAGGAACTTTGGAACCAGTTTCTACCCCGCCCGATAACAGCGGCGCTCCGGAGATAGACACCCGCGATAACTCACCAGCTTATCGTCCTCGCCGATCTCCGTCATCGTTCGGTTGCACCAGCAATGCGAGAATGAATTCGGATCGAACTTCTCTGAAAACGCCGCGTGTTCCTGCACCGACACGTACATCTTTTTCGTGCGCAAATAGCGGCAGGGAGCCGGCTGTTCCATCGCGTTAACTAACGAGCTTCTGCAACGTGCGGCGGATCAACGCATGGGCCAGCGGCACCTTGTAGGCGTTGTACTGGAACGGCGTCGCGGCGGCGAGCAATAACTCGGCGGCTTTCGTCGCGACAGCGTCATCCAGATCTTTGCCTTCGAGAAACTTGTCGGCTTCGTCGGAGCGATACGGCACGGGCGCCACCTGGCCAAGCACCAGGCGCGCACCCGTTAGCTTTTTGCCTTCCACGCGCGCAGCGGCCGAGCAACTCACCAGCGCCCAATCGAAGTCATGCTTCTCCGCCATTTGCAGATAGGCGCTCCGCGTCTGGCGAACAGGAATCTCGACGTGCACGATCAAGTCGGCGGTCTCGAGCGAATGATGCGCGAGCGGATTCGACCACGCCTTGTCATAAAGTTCGGCCATCGTCATCTTCACGAGCTTCCCGGCGCGCTGCACGTGCGCCGTGGCCTCCAGCGCGCTCAGCGCAATCGCCAGGTTCGAAGGCGTGGGACTGATGCAGGGATTCCCTGAAAAGAGCGCGTGATACTTGTTCTCGCCTTCCCGCGCGTAACAGGTCGAACCGCCTTCCTTCAAACAACGCACATCGCGATGCCGGTAATACCAGCAGCGGGAATGCTGCGCAAGATTGCCTCCTAGCGTCGCGACATTCCGGATCTGCGGTGAGCCCACTTCGGCGGCCGCTTCCGCCAACCCCGCAAAGATTTTCCGCAGCTCGGCATGCGCGGCCAGCTCCGCAACCGTGACATTCGTGCCGATCGTCCACGCCTGGGCGCCCGGCTTGATCTCGCGGGAATTCGGGAGCGACTTTACATTCACAAGCCGCTTCGGTTCGACGATCGCGTCTTTTATCTGACCCAGAATGTCGATGCCGCCGGCAATGAATCGGCCATCCTTACCGGCCAGATCGGTCGCGCTCTGCGGCGTTTGCGCACTGACGTATTCGAACGCCTTCATACGATGGCCGGGTCGAATTCCTCGACCGTGGTGGCCGGCAGGGACCGCACGAGCGCAAAAGCGTTGTTCAGCAACTGCAAGTCAGCCGCGGTTTTCGTCGCGGGGATTTTCCCAAGCGCCGCGAGCACCTTGTCCGGTGTGATCGGCAGGCTCGTGATCCGCACACCGAGCGCGTTCGCCACCGCGTTTGCGATCGCCGCTGCCGTCGGAATGTGACACGGCTCGCCCACCCCGATCACCCCGCGCTCCGGCATATCGAGCAGGACGATCTCAATCGGAGGAACGTCCGCTCCATTCGGCAGCTTATAGGTCTCGAAGTTCGGATTGAGCACCACGCCCGTGGCGCGGTCCATCACCCGCCCTTCGTAAAGGGCGTAACCGATCCCTTGAATGACGCCGCCGTTGATCTGGCTCTCGCAGGTCAATTTGTTCACAATCAGGCCGCAATCCTGGATCGCGACGATTTTTCGGATCGTGACAAATCCGGTCTCGGTATCGACCTCCACCTCGGCAAACTGCACGCCACCCGCGCCGGTCGAGGAGAGACCTTCCCGCCATTTGCCCGCGACCACGAGCGGGTTCATGCCGATCTTCTTGCACGCCGCCGCCCAGTTGGCGCCGCGCGCATCGGGCAGGCCACTCACCTTTTGCAGCTCAGTGAGCGCGTTCGTGCAGGCATCGAAAACTGCCGGCGAGATCGACGCGGTCGTCGTGCTGCCACCGCTGCCGCCGGAAGGGGGGAAGCGCGTGTCGCCAATCCGCACCGTGATCTTGTCCGGCGTGAGGCCAAGGACCTCCGCTGCCACCAGCGCTACCACCGTGCGCGCCCCAGTGCCGATGTCTTGCGTCCCGCAGCGCACTTCGACGTTGCCGTCGCGGTTGATCTGGACCTCCGCCTGCGTGCCGCGCCCGCCGCCGCCCCAGGTGGCGCCGCCACAGCCGACGCCCACCTTCACCACGCCGGCGCTCGAGCCCGGCTTCTTGTATTTTTCCTTCCAACCAAATTTCTCGCGGCCGATCTCGTATTCCTTCCGGCGAACATCGAATGGATCGTTCTTGATCCGCAGCTCCACCGGATCGATGCCGAGCTTCACGGCGAGATCGTCCATCATCGCCTCCATGCTGAAGGACGCCGTCGGATGGCCCGGCGCACGAAAGGCACGAGAGGAGCCGGCGTTAACCGCTACACTCGCCTGTTTCACGCGCGTGTTCGGGATCTTATAGATGTAAGGCGCGGGAAACGTCGCGCCGCTGCCGCCTGCGGCGGTTGCTCCACCGGCCGCGAATCCCGGGCAGCCGAACGACTCCAATTCGTAGGCGAGCAAGGTCCCATCCGCCGATGCGCCCAGTTTCACCTTTTGAAAAGTCGATGGCCGGTTCCCGACCGCGAGCGATTCATCCAGCCGCGTCAGCATCAATTTCACCGGCGCGCCGGCCGCCTGCGAAAGGCGGGTCGCCAGCGCACCTTCCACGCCGGGCCCGAGCTTCGATCCGAACCCGCCACCCATGTAGTCGCAGATCACGCGGACCTTGCTCTGCGGCACCTGCATGTTGTCGGCGATCCCGTCGCGCACGCTGAAGACGCCCTGCGTCGACGCCCAGACCGTGATCTCCTCGGGCGTGAACGCGACCATGTTGCCGTGCGTCTCGAGCGAATGATGCAACTGCACCTGCGTCTCGAATGAATTTTCCACGATGGCCGCGGAGTTCGCGAAGCCTTCGGCCACGTTGCCGTTTTCGCGCACCTGCGCTTCTCCCACGTTTTGCCCGTCCTCGAAAATCTTGGGCGCGTCCGGCTTGGTGGCGTCCATCTCTTTCACCACAAACGGAACCGGAGTGGCCTGCACCTCAATCAAACGCAAGGCGTCCTGCACCGCCTCCTTGCTCGTGCCCGCGATCGCCGCCAGTTCCTCGCCGTAGTAACGCACCTGGCGCTCCCCTTCGCGGGCCAGCACCGCCGCTTTGATCCCCGGCGCGGCTCTTGCCTTATCGAGATTGATCGACGTGATTTTCGCCGCGGCCCACTTCGACCGGAGGATCGCGCCCCAGAGCCAGCCGCTCGGCTGCACGTCGTAGGCATATTTCGCTGCCCCGGTTACCTTCGCCGGACCATCGATCCGCGGCGCAGATTTCCCGAGATACTTAGTCTCTTTAGGCCACTCAGACATATGTGGGAGGGGCCTTTGTGCCCCGATCAATCCTGATCACTTCCACTTTGCTCGCCGTCTTCACTCCCGCGGCTTCCAGAGCGGCGGCGAAGACGCGCGGGTAGGTGCCGCACCGGCAAAGATTTCCCGAGCACGCTTTGCGCACTTCTTCTTCGGTCGGCTTTGGCTTCTCCTTGAGCAACGCCGTCACACTCATGACGAAGCCCGGGGTGCAGAACCCGCATTGCAGGCCGTCGCAGTTGACGAAAGCTTTCTGCACCGCCGTCAGCTCGCCACCTTTCGAGAGACCTTCGATCGTGGTGATCTCGCGCCGCTGCGCTTCGATCGCCAGCGTCATGCACGAGTAAACCGGCGTGCCATCGAGCCAAACCGTGCACGCCCCGCAGGTCGCGCGATCGCAAACTTCCTTCGTCCCGGTGAGATCGGTCCGGTTCCGGAGCAGATCGAGTAACGTGACGCGCGGCTCGACCTCGAACTTCTTCGTCGCGCCATTGATCTTGAGCGAAATCGGAACCGGGCCCGGCCCGTAAACCTTTTCGTCGTTATGCTTTTGCAGCTCCTGCGCGATGCTCGTTGCCTGGGCCGCTGCCGATGCGACGGCCGTTGTGCCGAGCGCCTTGAGAAACGTGCGACGCGAGAGGCCGCCCTTCTCGTGGCCGTCGGGTGCGTCGCTCGATTCGCTCATCGAAGTGAATCGACTATCTCAAGAGCTGCTCACCGGGTAAAGGGCTATTCGAGCGAAGCGATGCGAAACTCAGGTTTCGCATCCGGCCCGAACTGGCCGAAGAAAACGCTCTTGGCGCTGTTGTCTTTCCAAACCAGGGAGAGCGCCGGCTCATTTACGGACGAACTTTCGTTCACGATCACGGTATAGCCGCCAGTCTTGCTCCGCGGTTTGTACCAAAGCGATTCGCCGCAAGCACCCGCATCGCACTTCTGGATTTCTCTCGTCTTCAGCGCGATCTGCTCGCCCACGCTCAATGAAATCCGCTCCTCTTTTTGCTTGTATTTAATCTCCGCAATTTTCTCGATCATCGGCGCGCCCGCTATTTCCGGGTTGGCTGCCTTCAACCAGCTCACAAGCGCTGCGCGTTGCGCATCACTTGCTTTTCGCGGCAGATACACCACTGCCGAAGTCGGATGTGTATCCGCGAAAGCGAGGTTCTTATCGGCCACCTGTAAAGCCGCGATCTGCAATCCCTTGAGCTCAACGCCATCCTGCGCCCCCTCCTCGAAGCTCCACACTCGCAGCATCGAACGTCCCCCCATCGTCGCCTGCGCCGACGCCGTACATCCGCCCGTGTAAACCTCCACCGAATGCACCTCCACGATCCGGCCAGCCGGAAGCTCAGCCGCAGAGACAGACGAAGTTGCCGCGACGAACGCAGCGAGAAACGCAACGAAGATTTTCATGATGAAAATCTTCGCACCGCAGGAGGTGGCCCGCAACAGTCGGTTGCCGCAAAATGGGAGACGGCCTGCCCTCAGGCCGTTGGAAGAAATCCTGGTGACGGTCCACTTTTATCAAGCGGGCACCGCCGATTCTGTAGCGGCAGGCGTGTCGGCTGCGTCCTTACTCACTTTCGAATTGCCACCGCAAATCGACGCGATTAACATCTTAGCATGTTCCCCGCCTGCATACTCCCAGCGCAACTGACATGGATTTGTCGCCTAACGGGCGTCTACATCATGTCACGTACAGCTACGCATTTTCTGGCATCGACCGTTTCCCAACATCATGAATGACGCACACTCAGACGATCCGCAGTTTATCCATATCGACGACCAGCTCATCAACCTCCGATTCGTGAAGTTCTTCAAACTGGTCGGGAGCACACTCGAAGTCACCGTGCCTCAAGGGGAGCGAGAGGTCACCTTTATGCTTCACCAAGGAGGCGCAGAGATCTTTGAGCGACTGAAGCGTCGTTCCCTGAACTACACATGAGCCAGATTCGCTGTTTATCCCTTTTCCTCTCACTATCGGTTCTTTCTGCCCAGGTTGCCCACGCCCGCGACGCCGCCCGCGATCTCTCGCGGATGGTCGGCTTCACAATCATAAATGCGTCAACCGTGAAGCAAGTCACAGTGGGAGGCGCTGGAGAAAAGCTTATCGTTCTTGCAAACGGAAATGTTTTCAAGGTGACTCTGTTGCTACTCGATCCGCTCCCCCTTACTGAAGTTGTGATTTTTGCCAAGCCCCCAAGTAAAGAGATCATCGAGAAATTCGGGGACACGCTTCCAAAGGAACTTCTTACGCAATACAAGCTTCTCATCGATAACGAGGCTTTCGACGCCACGATTAGCCGATAATCCACCATTATGCTGAATGAGGCGATGCAGCTAAAACCGGAGGAAGCCTCGCGGTTCCTGAGGTGGAGGAAGATCTCCCGGCAAGCGATGGGTTCTTCGTCTGCCCGCAGCTAATCTTGTTAGGATCTAAGATGGCTTTCGATTTCAACGCTGCCGCTACCGCCGCTGCAATAACCGCAGCTGGCTTATCCGTACTCACAAAGGTTTTCGAGAGAATCGTGCTCTCCCGGCGGCGTCCTCTGCGCTTCGCTATAAATAGCTACCGGACTGCCAATGCCGCCCCCCAGGCGCTCGAACCGGCATTAGAAAGACTCGAAGACGCCAAAGACGCTCTTGCGCGCCAAAAAGCAATCGCAAGCGCTAACCGATGGATGAGCACATTCCTTATTACCGGACAATATATTGTCGGAGGTCTTCTCGCCTCGTCCTTCATTCAGCAGTCTCTTGCAAAAGAGATCGTTGGAGCACTGGGCGTCGTAGTGCTCCTTTCTTCGCTCATCTATCAGCGCTTCCGACCTGATATGCGATTTCGCGGTGCATCGCGTCGAGTTTATCGTCTAACAGCTTTAATTCGTTCCGCCGAGGATGATCTCGTTCGTATGCGGTCTGGCATCGCCAACCCTTCCGAGATTGATGCATTTCGAAAAAAGATTTCTGATACACTATCCGAGGTTGAAATGTGGGAACTGCAAGACCTTTTGGAGCAGACGGGACAGTCACCAGACACAACTAAGCGCTAATTTGCTAGGCAGAAAAAATCGGTTTGTTAATGTCGGCACTTTTGCGGGGCAATAGGGTTAGGTAACATGAAAGCCATTCTTTGGAGGTCACGCTTTGGGAAGGAGCAAGTTTCAGTCAACGGATTATGAGCATCGAAGCCGCAGCACTCGTCTTCTCGGGCATTTCCGCGCTGTCAGACACAATCAATTTCTGGCGGCTGCGTCAAAGCCAACACCAACAACAGCAATACACTTTCCAACAACAACAGCAGCAGCAACAGCAACAACATTCGTGGTTGGAGGGGCTTAATGCTGAGCAGAGGGCAATGGTCGATATGCTGGAAGAGAAACTGCTGACTGCTGTTAAGAGAGCAGGCGCCCTCGAAGAAGAAATTACCTTACTTCAAGAAACTATAGACGAAGCAAGCGTCACAATTTTGTCGCATGTTATCGATGAGTCGTTGCTTCAGGTACTAGCCAAGACCATATCGGAAGCGCAAGATCGATTGATAAGAGCACTGAAAGATCCCGCAAATTCAAATCAGACTCGAGATGACGAAATGGCAATCGCTTCGAGTGTTATCTGTAGCGAACTCAAAAGGATAAGAAAGCTCAACAACAATTCACTGCCGCCTTCGTTCGTGAAAATGTGGTTTTCTCACGGTTGCACCTGAAGTTCCATACAATCACGCCCGAGTCAGAATAGTGGCGTAAGCGGCCCATACACCTGGAGTCGGTCTGTGAATCTCCGCGGGGAGGCGCTAGATGCATGCCCCGTCTTTGAAGCAGTGGGCGCGATGTCCCCGTCACGACTTTGGCTGGGAACGATGATAGCGGTCAGTCTGTGAATCTCGTCATTTCCAATTTTGGGGTGTTTCGCCAGACAGATTATTGGCGCCGGCGTGCGGGCAAATGACGCTCTCAATGCCACCACGCGCGGCGGAAAAGTTAGGGGCGCATCCAAAATTGGTTTACCGGCAGATCGCGCGGGATAATTCAAGCTCGCATGACTTGGTCCGATATCGGGGTGCTGGCGGAGCTGCTCGACGCAATTGGCGTAATTGCGTCGCTGATATATTTGAGCCGGCAGGTCCGACAAAATACGCGGCGGTGCGAATGGCCAACGCGGCCGCCGGCCAGAATAACTTTCAGCAGCTTGCTCGCTTCCTCTATGAGGACAGGGAGGGCTGTGCGCTGATTCTTCGCGCAATGCAGGGAGCGGACGACCTTACGCCGGCGGAGCGGCCGCGATCTTTCGATTGCCCCTACAGGGCGAGGTCATTTTTTGCGACAACCCAGGGCGCTGCCCTGGGCTGACATTAAGCGCACCTTTGGTGCTGGAAGCAGGGCGGGCGGCGGCGGCCGGCCGATTCATCAAACAGGAGGAAACGGAGAGAACAAAGATTTTTTATCTCTTCTTCCTCCGCGTGCTCTGTTGTCTCCTGTAAAATCTCCAATGAAGGAGGGCGATCGCGCGACACTAAAGTCTCGACGGCGCCGTTCTCCTGACTTTACTTCCCGGCATGTCTTTCACGCGCCGGATTGCTCTCAGTCTTTGTCTCACCCTTTCGTTGGTTTGCTTCGCCCTCGTCGCCCTGGCGGACGAAGGCATGTGGACGTTTGACAATTTCCCCACCAAACAGGTGCAGGAAAAACATGGCTGGGCGCCGGACAAGGCCTGGCTGGAACGCGTCCAGGCTTCGGCCGTGCGTCTGACCGGCGGCTGCTCGGCCTCGTTCGTCTCGCCCGAGGGTTTGGTCCTGACGAATTATCATTGCGTCATGGACTGTGTGCAGGAATTCTCCACGCCGGAGAAGGACCTGGCCAAGAATGGCTTTACCGCCGCCAGTCGGAGCGAGGAGCGCACCTGCGCCGGCCAGCAAGCCGAGGTCGTAACCTCGATCGCGGACGTGACGCCTCGCGTGCAGGACGCGATCGGGAAAAACACCGGCGCCGCTTTGGCGAAAGCGCGCGACGCGGCGATCGCGGCGATCGAGAGCGAAAGTTGCAAAGACAAAACCCGCGAGCGCTGCCAGGTGGTCACGCTTTACGGCGGCGGGCAATACAAACTCTATCGCTACCGGAAATATTCCGATGTGCGCCTGGTCTGGGCGCCGGAATTGCAGGCGGCCTTTTTCGGCGGCGATCCGGATAATTTTAACTTCCCGCGCTACTGCCTTGATGCGGCCTTCCTGCGGGTTTACGAGGACGGAAAGCCGGTCGCGACGCCGCAGTTTTTGCGTTGGAATCCCAGAGCACCGACCGCGGGCGAACCGACTTTTGTGGTGGGTAATCCCGGATCGACCCAGCGCCTCTTTACCGGCAGTCAGCTCGATCGATTGCGCGATGTGACCTTCCCAATGCTCGCGCCGCTCCGGTCAGAATATCGTGGCCGCCTCATCGCGGCCATGGCGGGAGACGCGGAGAAGACGCGAACCGGCTCCGACAAGATTCTTTCCGTCGAAAACAGCTACAAGGTGACGAGCGGCCAATGGCAGGCATTGCGCGACCGGGAATTCCGGGAGCGACTCGCCAAGGGGGAGGCCGACCTGCGCGCACGCGTGAAGAACAAGCCCGCCCTCCAAAAAGAGATAGGCGATCCATGGAGCGAGATCGAAAAGGCCGTCGCGGTGCACCGCGACATTTACCCCGAGCTGATCATGCTCGAGTCGCAGGCCGGGTGGGGTTCGAAGTTGTACCATTACGCCAAGGACCTGGTCCGGGCCGCGAAAGAACGCGAAAAGCCGGACAGCGAGCGGCTCCCCGACTACACCGAATCGAAACTGCCTCTTCTTGAAAAGGAAATCACAGACGAGGCGCCGGCGTATCCGTGGCTGGAAGAATTAACGCTGGCCTTCTGGCTTTCGAAGACGCGTGAGCTGCTCACGTCAGCAGATCAGCGGGTTGGGGAATTGCTCGGCAAGGAATCGCCGGAGCAGTTGGCGCAGCGCCTCGTCTCCGGGACGAAGCTGGGCGATGCAAAACTGCGCAAGGAGCTTTGGCAAGGCGGGCTGCAAGCCGTCCGGCAATCCGCCGATCCGCTCATCAAGTTTGTCCTGGCCAATGACGACGCGGGCCGCGCCCTGCTCGATCGTTATCGCGCAGAGGTGGACGCGCCGACCACGGCCGCGCAATCGCGCCTGGCCCGGGCGCGTTTCGCCGTCTATGGCGAAGACCTGTATCCCGATGCAACCTTCTCACTCCGGATTTCCCACGGGACGGTGCAGGGATGGAAGGAACGCGAGCGCGACGTTCCGTTTGCTACGAATTATGCCGGTCTCTTTGAGCGCGCGACCGGCGCTCTGCCATACGAAGTGGCGGCAAAGTTTGTTCCCGCGGAAGCGAAGCTCGACAAGGCGACCGTCTTCAACTTCACCACGACTAACGACATCATCGGCGGCAACTCCGGCTCACCCGTGATCGCGCGCGATGGCTCCGTCATCGGCGCG
>DASQLH010000019.1:0-8548 GCA_035630155.1 Chthoniobacterales bacterium | reverse complement strand
TCGCCGGCCTTCTACCGGCCGGGAATTCCGCGCGATCTCGAGACGATCTGCATGAAGTGCCTGGAGAAAGAGTCGCGCGATCGTTACGAAAGCGCGGCGTCCTTTGCGGAAGACTTGCGCCGTTACCTCGACGACGAGTCGATTGTCGCGCGGCCACCGACGACAGCCGTGCGCACGGTCAAATGGATCCGGCGCAACCCGTGGCGATTCGTCGCCTCGGCCGCGCTGATCCTGGCGGTGGCCTGGGGCACGCAGCGGCTTTGGCGCTGGGAATTTTACGAGCGCCCCCGTTTGGAATACGCGGCCTTCGTGGACTTCGTGAATGGCGTGCTGGAACCGGCGGTGAAACTTGATCAGAAAGATCTCACGCGGACTCCCGTCCACCTGCGACTGACGCGGAGCGGGCGGAGCGGACCGATCACGCTGGTCGAGGTCTTGAATTCGCGCGGCTATCCGGCAGTGCTGAGGCCGATCCAGACCTTCGAGGTGATTCCGATTTACATGGAAGGGTTGATGGGGTCGCAGCCGAACGCGGAAAAAACCGGCGAGACCACGAAAGTGGAGTTTCTCTTCACGGAACGAAAGCTGGCGGAAGTGCGGGCCCGGGACCGGAACGGAAGCGTGGTCTGGCGGATTCTTTACGACCGCGAGGTTGCCGAAGCGCCTCAGGACGAGGTGGGCGCTCGCTATGTAAACATACGGGGGTTCAATGCGGCCAGCCGCAGCGCAGCAACGCACATCAGGGTTCAGCGCGATGCCCAAGGCCGGGATGTGAAGATAGCTTTCTACAATACGGGGGAAGAGCCGACGCCAAATGGCGAAGGAGTTTATGGATACAAGGCCGAGCGCAATGCAGCGGGCCACATCACCCTGCTGACCAACCTGGACCGGGAAGGGAAACCAGCGGCCAACCGCGCCGGACTTACGGCCCTCGCGTATAACCGGGACGGCAACGGCCGCGTGACCCGAGTGGAAGTGCGCGACGGAGAAGGGCGCCCCGCTCTTTTCGATGGCGTGGCGGCCGCGACCCTGGAACACGACTCGGCCGGCAATGTGATTCGTGAGACCCGTTTCGGGGCGGACGGAAAGCTCGCGCGGACCACGGGCGGGAATTGGGCGCTCCATGAAATCGCCCGCAATGAGCGGGGCGATGTGGTGGGACGAAAATATTTCAGAGGCGAAGCGGACGGCGCCACGACCCTCGTTTTGGAATGGAAGATGGCCTACGACGAGTTCGGCCACCCGGCCGAATTGGGAGTCTCTGGGACGGAAAACTTTAGGAGGGCCTTGCGCCGGGATGCCAGCGGCAACGTGATCGAGGAAAAACATCTCGACCCGGAGGGCCGCGTGATCGTGGGAGAAGGCGGATATGCCATCAGGAAGCGCATCTACGAATTCAGCCCACAGGGTTCCCGGTGGATCGAGACCTTCTTCGATCCCAGCGGCGAGAAAATGTACGGCTCCAACGATTCTCACCGCGTAATTACGGACTTCGGACCTACGGGCGTTTTGCAGCGGATGATCTTCGAAGAGTTCGTGCCCGGAAAATATCGCTATTACCGGGACGTGATTTTGGCGGAGTACGATGCCCAGGGGAACCTGCGGCGGAATGTGACCCGCCACGAGGATGAGAAGGGCGAGCTCGCCATTACCGCGGGCCTTCGCTACACCGTGATGGAGGAGAACTTCGATGAAAACGGGCGGGTGTATCTCCAGTGGGAGATCGGCTGCACTGAGAGCCTCGGCGCGCCTATTTTCAGTTACGATATCGAATATCATCGGACCGGCGCGTGGAAACGCCGGACCCGCCAGGCCTGCGACTCCGAGCGCAAACCGCTTCCCTACATTTCCACGGGGTTTGGCGCTCGCGTAGAAGAGGAATTCGACACGATCGGCCGCCTGGAACGGAGAAATGAGACCGGCTTCGATGAAAAGGTGGCCGGATTCAACGTGCGCGAGACAAAATTCTCCAACGAAGTTTTGCAGAGCGTCGCCCACAAACGAAGCGACGGCACCGCGGTGGAGGCGGTACGGGTAATGATTAACGCGGTGACGCTGGCCCAACGAAAATCCGCCGAGCTAAAAGCGGGCGACCAGCTCCTGACCGTAAACGGGAATCCGGTGCCCAGCGCCTATCATTTTACTTTCAATTCCTTCCCCGGCGGCTGGCTGGAAGTGCTGCGCGATGGCCAGCGCTTGCGCATCGAGGGTTTCGAAGCCGGCTCAATCGGAATTTATCTCGAAGACCGGGCGGTGGTGAATCCATAGAGTCCTCGGCTGCGCGCTTGACGCTGTTCCGGCAATTTGCCACTCATGCGCGGAGGGCAACCATGGCTGAACCATCTACTCCCGCGTCGGGCGGCACTCCGCCAGCGAAAGACGAAGTCGAACTGCTCGAAATCCTCGAGTTGCTCGTCTCCACCAAGAAGGCGCGAACGACCGCCGATCTCTTGAAGTACGCGACCCAATACGGCGCGCCGCAGGTGGAAGAACGGCTCCGCAAGCTCGAAGCGGAAAACATTCCGATGGATCTCGCGTTCGACGCCATCAGCGTGGAAGTGCGCATCAACGCCTTCAAGAAAAACAGCGCGCTGCTCGCCAGTTGCCGCGGGCAAAAGGCCGGCCTCATCCTCCCGCTCCCGCCCGATCTCCCGAAACTCTTCCTGCCCGTGGCCCAGGTGGAATTTCTTTTGCCGGAGGAAGGCGCGCTCCATGGGCCGTTCCACGAATTTGCGGACAACGCCATCCGCGGTGCGCGGGCCTGCCGGGCGAAAGCGCAGGAAATGCAGGTGCTGGTTTTCGAGGCGTTCCGGGAAGGCGGCCAATTGTTTGTCGATCTCGCGGTGGCCGACGTGCTCGAGCCGAAAATGTTGCCGGCTGGGATTCGGCTCATTGCGCATCTGCGTCCGCATCGCAATCCGCGCGATGTCGCCATCGAACCCGCCAGCCCGGTTTCATTCATATGAAGTTGGTTCGCTTCCCAATCTTCCTCTTGCTCTTTCTCTTGCTCTTGCTCTTCGGAAGCAGCAACGCGCTTGCAGCGAGCGCCGCCACCTCGAGCGAGCTCCCGCTCGATCCCAATTCCTGGCAGGCGACCTGGAGCGCCGGTGCGTTGATGCTGCTGCTGCTCTTCGCCGCGTTCTTCGCGATGACGCGTTACGAAGTGCCGCTCCCGCTCGCCATGAGTCTGGTGAGCTGCGCTTTTCTCGTCATCCAATGGGAAAGCGCGACGGCGATTCTCCGCAGCGGCTTCGGGCATTACGCCGACATCACCATTCTCTTCACGGCCGTGGCAATTCCCGCGCACATGATCGAGCGCTCGCAGGGATTCAAATGGGTCGCGGCGTGGCTGGGTCATCAGCTCGGCAAAGTCCGGCTCCGCTACCCGCGCCTGACCACGCCCCTGCTCGTGGCGATCCTGCTCGTGACCACCTACGTGACCGCCGGCTTGATGCACAACGTCACGTCGATTCTCATTATGACGCCGGTCATCATCCGGCTTTGCGCCTCGTATCAGATTCCGTCGCGCTGGATCCTGTGCGCGGCACTCGTGGCCAGCAATCTCGGTGGATTTTCCACGCGCTGGGGCGACACGCCGAACATCATCGAGTCGGCCACGTGGGGATTGCAGGCGGGCGATTTCATGCGCGAGGTGCTGCCGGCGAACCTCATAGTGCTCGCCGCGCTCGTCCTGGTCGCGACGTTTCTGACGCAACGCGGAATTGCCAGCCGCACCCGCGCGGCCGGTGCGACCCAGGTGCCGTTCTACACTCTTCAGGTCGCGCAAACGGCGGCTGATTGGAAGAAAGCGAAATCAGACCTGGCGATCGATACCCGGCTCCTCACCATCGGCCTTTCGCTGCTCGCCTTTTTCATTTTGCTGCACGTCATCTATCCCCTGCTCGCTATTACCATCGGCGCGGCGACAATCGTGATGGCGGTGCTGCTGGAGCGCAAAAGCGAGCGCTACCATTCGCTCACCTCGCTCGGGTTCGACGTCTATCTCGCCTTTGCCGCGATTTTCGTTCTCGCCGGTTGCGTCTCGCATTCCTGGATCGGCGCGTCCTTGCATCAGCAACTCATCTCGGCGAACGCCGCGACCTGGGTCATCGCCGTCACCGGTTATTTCGGCACGATGTTCACGGAAGCCGCGTCGTGGGCGACCGCTGTTTCCCAACCGATTCATGCGCTCGATCCCTCACATGCCGCGGCCTGGGCCCTCGGTGGCGGAATTTGCGCCGGCAGCAGCTCGCTGGTGACAGCGGCCTCGGCCGGGATCATTCTCGCGGAGGAGAGCCAGCGCTTTAACGATCCCGAGCACGCGATCACGTTCCGGCGCTACCTCGCCTTCGGCGTGCCGTTCTCGCTCTTCATGCTGATCTTCTACGCCGTTTATTTCACGGTCGTCCGCTAGAGTCGTCCGATGCCGCCCGCTCCGCCTGCTCCGCCACCACGCTCCGTCGGGAGCGACATCGGCGGCGTCTGGTCGCGGCGCGGTCAAATCTGGCGGCTGGTTTCGCGCCGGGACAAGCTCGCCTTTGGCGCCAGCGTGTTCACGATGGCGATCGTTGCGCAGCTTGAGGCGACTCTTCCCATTCTGCTCGGGAAATTTACGACTCAAATCGTCGAGCTGGCCGGGCGTTCCACGGGCGAGCTGATGCGCGTGACGGGAATTTTTCTCGGACTCCTGGCCGGCATCTATGTTCTCAAAGAATCGCTCCAATTATTACGCCGTTGGTTTGTGCAACGTACAACCGCCCGGATCGAAGGCGATATGACGGTGCGCCTCGTCAGCCATCTGCTCAAAATCGATTTGGGCGCCTTCGCGGCCGATCGCGTCGGGGCCTTGCACGGCCGCATTACGCGGAGCGTGCAGGGCTTCGTGAAGTTCCTCAAGGTCGCCTTCACCGATTTCCTTCCCGCCGTGCTCTCGGCCGGTTTCGCGCTGGCCGCCGGCATTTTGACGGAATGGCGGACCGGCCTCGTCATGCTGGGTGTCGTGCCCGTGTCGATCCTTCTCACGGTCTGGCAGGTGCGATCGCAAAAGGGGATCCGCCTCGCGCTCATGAACGCGCGGGAAGGCCTCGACGGCACGGTAGTGGAGCAGTTGAGCGGACTCGAATACATCCGCGCGGCCAACACCATGCCCATTGAGGTCGCCCGCATTCAAACCGCCACCCAGGCGCGCCGCGAGGGAGAGATCAAACATGGCCTGGCCATGGCGCGATTCGATTGGGCGAAGGGCCTCAATCAAGGCCTCTTTCACGTCATTGTCATTGCTTACGCGATCTACCTGGTGGGCCGCGGCGAAATCGCGATCGGTGTGGTGGTCACGCAGGCCCTCCTGTTTATCGGAATCATGCGGCCGCTCCATGAATTGCACCGGATCCTCGATGAAACCTACGAGACGAGTCTTCAGGTCAGCGTGCTGATGGAAATGTTGAACCAGCCGCTCGACAAATCGTTCGGTGTGGTGACGCTGCGCCCGCCGCGGCTCGACGGCAGCATTCCCCTTCTCGAATGCCAGGATCTCGTGGTGGAATACCCGACGCCAACCGGGCCGCGCCGCATTCTCGATGGCGTGACGCTCGCCATTCGCCAGGGACAAACCATCGGAATCGCCGGGCCGTCCGGCTCGGGCAAATCCACCTGGTTGCGCGCCGTCCTTCGCCTGCTCCATCCCACTTCCGGCGAAGTGCTCGTGGGCGGCGTGCCGATCGGTGTGCTCTCGCGCGAAGACATCGGGAAGAGCATCGGATACGTCAGCCAGGTGCCGTTCGTTTTCTCGGGCACGGTGCGCGAGAACATTGCCTATGGTTGCGGCGACGTGAGTTTCGACCAGATCGTCCAGGCCGCGCAGCAGGCGCACATTCACGAAGAGATCGAAGCGATGCCGCGAGGTTACGACAGCATGCTGAACGAGCGCGGCTCGAATCTTTCCGGTGGTCAACGGCAACGCATCGCGCTCGCCCGCATGTTTCTCAAAAATCCGCCCGTCCTCATTCTCGACGAAGGCACTTCGGCGCTCGACAACATCAGCGAGCGCCGCGTCCGCGCCGCGATCGATCACGCGCGCCACTCGCACACCGTCATCATGGTCGCGCATCGCCTCACGACGTTGAACGAGACCGATTGCATTTTCGTTTTCCATCAGGGCCGCGTCGTCGAGCAAGGCAGGTTCGACAGCCTGGTCGCGAACAACGGCGTGTTCGCCGAGCTCGTGCGCAGCGCGGAAGCGGGCTGACAAAATTCTCATGAAAAATAAACGATTAACCTCGGCCGGGCTGGGGGCAGCCCGGCTCCATTGGAAGCTTTTGGAGACGGCCTGCCCTCAGGCCGTTGGGATAACGCGCCGCCTTCTATGAATTCAGACCCCGTCATCTTCGTTTGGCCCGGCGATCTCCATCTCGAATTCGAGGACCGGCCGAATTACAAAACCGCGCTTTGGATGGCCGATGAAGTCAACGACCTGATCCGGCCGGATTTCGTGCAATTCGCCGGAGACAATGTGCAGCACGCGCGCGAACCCGAGTGGGCGCTGTTCAAGAACGTGACCGGCAAGTTGCAGGTCCCGTGGCACGCGCTCGTGGGCGATCACGATGCGCACCACGATCCCGGTTGCCACAGCTACCAGGCCCACGTGGGCGACCCTTATCTTGCCTACACGGTCAACGGCTACCGCTTCATTTGCCTGAACACGATGCAATTTCGGCCGCTCGGAATGACCGACGAACAGGTGATCTGGTTTCGCTACGAAATAGACGCCGCCCTGGCCCGCGGCGAACGCGTCGTCGTCTTTCAGCATCACTACCCGTTCCAAGTGTGGGAAGATTTCGCCGGGCCGGGCATCGAAGCGTGGCGCGAAATTGTGCAAACGCGTCCGATCGTGGCGCTCTTTGCCGGCCACACCCATTACGGGCAAATCGCCAATGACGGCCGGCACGTTTACGTTGCCACGCGCTCGATAGGTGATCCGGAGGGAGGCCCCGCCGGCTACGCCGTCGTGTTTTTGGATGGCGACGATCTCGCTCTGACTTATCGCAGCATGGAAGATCGCGGGCCGGTCGTTCTGATCACGCATCCGCGCCGCGCGATTCTGGCGACCCGGCCGGCGCACATCGTTCCCGGCCCGGAAGAAGCGCGAGTGCGAGCGTGGTCGGCGGTGAAAATTACTTCAGCGAAGGCGCGGATCGATGACGGCCCCTGGAGCGACCTCCACGACTTGGGCGAGATGAACTGGAGTCTCGCCATTCCCGGCGACACCCTCGCCAAAGGCGAGCACACGCTCGAAGTCCGGCTGACCGACGCGAACGACGCGGGAGGGAGCGATCGCATCACGTTTGCCTGCGATCTCTCCGGGCGTTACAACCCGTATCCGATGGTCGAGCCCGTCGTGCGCGAGACCAAGTTCTGCTGAGCCCGCATCTGCCATGGACGAATCGCCTCCTCTCCCGCCGCGCAGTCCGATCTGGCAACTGCTTCTCGGCATATTCGTCGCGAACGCGATCGGAGGGGCGTTGCTGTATGGCGCGACTCTTTTCGCCCGGGCCTTCAAGAACAGCACGACCGATTTCGGCGCACTGGCCTGGCCCAGTTTCTTTTTTATTCCGTTCATCGTCGGGCTCGCGGCCGCCTGGTTTTGGCGCCGGCTCAATCGCACCCTCGGCTGGAGTTTTCTCGACGCGCTTTGGGTCTCACTCGTTGGCCTGGCCGCGGCGGCGCTCATTCTTCGCGAAGGCGCCGTCTGCCTCGTCATCGTCTTCCCGGCGCTCTACATTTTTATTCTGACAGGAGTCCTGCTCGGGCGAATCTGGTTTCGCCCTAATTACTCAAAACTCCAGCTCACCGTCTTTCCGCTCCTCGTCGTGGCCACTCTCGGCGAAATGATTTACCACACGGAAAAGATGGCGGTGGTGACCGACGAAATCCTGATCCACGCAACGCCGGACAAAGTCTGGCCGCACGTTCTCGCCTTTTCCGAAATCCCCGACCCGCCGGACTACTGGATCTTTCGGCTCGGCCTTCCCTATCCGACGGAAACCACCAACGGTGGGAACTTCGTCGGCGCGGACCGGCAATGCATGTTCAGCGACGGGATCGTGATCAAGGAGCGGGTAGCCGAGCTGGTCCCGCAGCAGAAGCTTACTTTCGACATGGTGGAGCAACCGACGCATCCCGAAGCGTACGGCCACATTACGTTGCATCGCGGCCGGTTCGTGTTGCGCGATAATCGCGATGGAACCACGACTTTGTTCGGCTCCAGTTGGTACACGCTTCATGTCCGTCCCCGCTGGTATTTCGATCTCTGGACGCGCGACATGACCCGCGCTGTCCATCTGCGCGTGATGAATCACGTTCGGCGGTTGGCCGAAGAAACGAAATAGGGAATTCCTGATCATGATCCTGCTCCTGTGAGTGTCGTTGCCTTACCCGAAAGATCATGAGCAGGATCACGATCAAGAGCAGGAGGTGGTGGCTACCCCGCATGGATTCGAACCATGAATAACGCCTCCAAAGGGCGCTGTGTTACCGTTACACCACGGGGTAA
>DASQLH010000018.1:0-26059 GCA_035630155.1 Chthoniobacterales bacterium | reverse complement strand
CCGTGACATAAGCATTGCCGGCCGAGTCAACCGCGATGTCATTGCCCTGTTCGTCGTTACTACTCCCGCCAAGATAGGTGGAATAGACCAGCGCCGAGCCGGCCGGGTTAAGCTTCGCGACAAAAGCGTCACTGCTGGTGCCGCCGCCGCCGGCATTCATGCCTTGAAGGGCATTGGCCGTCGGAAAATCGCCGGAAACAGTCTCTCCGGTGACATAGACACTGCCCGTCGAGTCCACTGTAATCCCATAGCCAACATCACGGTGACTGCCGCCAAGATAGGTGGAATAGACCAGCGCCGAGCCCGCGGCGTTTAACTTTGTGACAAAGGCATCCTGTCCACCGCGATTCGTGCCTTGAAGGGCATTGGCAGTCGGAAAGTCGGTTGAGAAGGTCGATCCCGCGACATAGGCGTTGCCGGCGGAGTCTACCGCGATTGCCCTGGCTTGAGCGCCAAAATTCCCGCCGAGAAACGTGGAATACTCCAGCACCGGATCAATAATCAGGGCAGCGCTCGCATCGTACTCTCCGACCTCAAAGCCAACCCGTCCGCCGCTCCGGAGAGCATACCGGCTCTCGATTTCACGCCTCCCCGCGCTGGTTTCCTGATACACAATCGGTTTGTGCTGCCGGATGGTTTTCTCTCCGATGCCCAGGAGCAAATCGCCTGTCCCGGCTTCCACTTCCAATCGCTCCGCCCCCGCAAACTCGAGCGCGATCGCACCCGCATCGCTGCCCGGCGCCACCACGAAATCATACTCCAGCCGCCGCTGGTTGCCGTAATAGACCACGTCAATGCCACGATACACTTCGCTGTAGCGCACGCGGCTAAAGGTCGGGATGTTCGTCCGCCACAGTGCCGGGTCGTTGCCGATCAGGTAGTTGACCCTCCCTTCCAATTCGTTCAGCCCTTCGACCGCCGCGCCGGGATTTGCTCCCACCAGATTCATCCGCAGCACCGTCGGCGACGGTTCGTCAGCGCCGCGCGCCAGAAGGAAGGCGGCCTCGGTCGCGGAGAGCGAGAGCGTGTAGCCCGCGCCGCGCGCCTGGAAGGTGGTCGCTTCCTCAGCGTCACCGCGATTTAGCTCGAACGCGAGCGGCAATTGTCCATAAGCCTCCCGGACGCGCGCGGCGCTGTCGGAAGCGGCTGGCGATACTGGCTTCGCGCCATCGATTCCCGCGGCAGGCTGTGATGTTTTCGTCCCAGCGAGATTTAGAAATGCGACCGCTGTTGAAAGCGCTAGCACCATTAGGGTGACAGCTTTGGTTTTAGTGGAGTTCATGTTTCTGGAGTTTTCCTTCCAAAAACAAATCGGAAACCGAAGCCGATTCCCGCGTAAAAACCTCGATCTTGCGGGAATGAATTCTCGCGCCGGTCTTCCTGTAGCCGCCGCCCTGTGGGCGACGCGGGACAGCGGCATCGCAATCGTTTCAAGCCCCACGGTCGCCGCGGCGACCGGTTACAGAAGAGACGCCCCCGGCTCGCTTAGTCCACGTTATAGACTTCCACTAAAGCGACGCCCGTTGTGTTTCCTGCGCCGCGCACGATGGCGGTGTAGTTGCCCGGGGCGATCGTTTCGACGAGCGCGGATTCGCGGATATCGCCAGGCCCAAGATTGAAGCTTTCGATCTCCGTTTTCTGAGCATCCTGCCAATTATTATTTGAGCGAAGGACCGCGCCGTTGGACGCAACCAATTCCAGCGTCGGATCCTGCAACGCGCCCGGCACCCCCAAATTAGCGAGCGTCGGCCCGATCGCGCGGACCACTACCTTTATGCTCGCGGCTCCCCCGGGCCCGGCGATCAGACCGCCGATCATCACGTTGTCGCCGGTCTCGACAAATCCGCGCGTGGCAATGTTCGCCAGTTTAGAATTCGCGGCCTGGTTAAGATCGTAAACCTCCACCACGCCGATACCGGTGCCGGCGCCACTGCCTCGCAGAATCGCCGTGTAGGCGCCGGGCGCGAGCGTCCGCACAATCGCGCTTTCCAAATCATGGCTTGGAGGAATGCCGGTCGCCTGCACCTCGGCTTGCGAGGTCTTCCAGTCGTCGTTGGTCGCCAGGGAGGTACTGCCCTGGAGAAGCTCCAGCCTAGGATTCGCCAATGTCCCGGCGAAGAATTGCGCCAGCGATGGGCCGATCCCGCGAATGATCACGTTCTTCGGATCGGTTCCCGTGATGATGAATCCGCCGATGATCACATTGTCTCCTGCCTGCACGCGCATCCGCGTGGCAATGTTCAGCAATCGGCCGGGGGGCGTCGTGCCATCGTTCACGTTAACGGTCCAGCTAATGGACTGCGTCAGGTCATTGACCGGATCGTTACGCACGAACGCGCTCTGATCGCGCAACTCGACCCGCAACATGTGCTGGCCGAGCGCCAGCCCTGAGCCGGAGAGATTGTAAACATTGCTGGTTGCCCCCTGGACGAGGTTGTTGTCGAGAAACCATTGGAACGAAAGCGTGTGGGTGGCGGGCACGAGCGGAGTGACGCTAAACGGCTTGGTCTCGGAATTACCCAGGGCAACACCTGCACCTGGATTCGGCGAGGCGCCGTCGCTCAGCTCAATCCGCTTGTAGATGTTGAGCACCAGCGCTTCCGCGCAAGGTGAGCAGAACGGCACATTGAGCACATTCATTTTGCATTCGTGCTTTGGCCGGTACCAGCCGGTCGGCCGGTAATTCGCTCCTTCGAAGAGTCCTATCACGCTGTTAAACATGCCGTTTTCTGGCGTCGGGATCGGCGTGCTGGGCAGGATCCAAATGTTCCATTTGATCAGTGCGCGCGTCGTCTGCTGCGTCACATTCGCCTTTTCCACAGGCGTGATCTGCGGCGCATCGATTTCGTACTCGTCGGCCAGATCGGCGAAGGTGTGACCGATCTCGTGGATGAGAACCTCAACCGCATCCTGGTGGACCGATGCAATCGAGGTAGGTCCGCCCGACCCGCCATACGCCGTATCGTTCACAATCATGAGCACCAAGTCGTACTCGGGAATGAACTGGGCCAGCAACGCGTCCACCTTTCCCTGCCCGTTCGCGAAACTGCCGTCGAGATCGTTCGGCGGAATCGTAAGCAGGCGCTCCTGGCCGAATGAGTCATAGGTACTGTTGAAGTAAGTATTTTTGAATTGCCCGAGCGAAGGATGATCGGACCCTGAGTGCTCGGAGGCGATGGCAATGGTGAAGACGTTGATATAGGGCGCGTACTCCTTGTAAGGCTCGCTGTTGAGGAAACCGTTCATGGCGGCCTGCGCATCCATGGGGAAGTCCGACATCAGCTCTTGCTGCGTATAACCTTCCGAAAGAATGACGATGTTGATCCGGTTCTCAAGTGGGCCGGCGCTGCGGAGTTGGCCCAGGGCCTGGCCCGCCGCGAACCCTGCGCTGAGCCAGAGCGCGAACAAAGCAGGCAAACAGGCGCGGCCGCGCATATTATTGCTCCCGCAACAGCACGGTGTTGAGCCGCTGGTAGTGCGGCCCGGATCCTTTCGCCGGGGTGACGCTCCAGATGTGAAGCGCCTGCCCCTCCTCGATAAACGGCACGCGCACCACGACCTCCGGGTTCGGAACCGCGATGGCCATGCCGGCGCGACGCCCCGGTCGCCTGGAGTCCTCGAACTCCAGCACGCGTGTCCGCGGATCGTTTACCCATCCTTCCCAAAGCGGTTTTCCTGAAGAACCGACAACCTGCAGCAAGATCCGCTCGCCCGCCGGTTCCGGCGCCGTCTTAAACCGGCCCGGCACGACCTTGAACTCGACCAACTGGACCTGGGCGCCAGTGAATCGCAGATGAACAAACGCGATACGCTGTGAATCTGTCTCGGCTTTTGCGGGACTGGGCGGCTTGCCCTGGGCCTCGCCTGAGACCGGGCTTATCGCGAGCGCGACGAGAGCGATAGCAGCGATCAAACCACTGCGTTTGATGGAAGGAAATGCAACCCCGGGGTGATGGAGGGTCTTCGTCCCGCGAGGTTTTCGTTTTTCGCGAAAAGAGTCAAGCCGGAAGCCGAACAGGGCCGGCGCGCGCGTGGCTTTTTTGTAGCCGTCGCCCTGTGGGCGACGTTTGGAGCCGGCCTGCTCCCGCAGTGGCGGGACCGGTGGGATCAGGCGTCGCTCCACAAGAACGGCACGAGGGCGTGCCGTCTCCAATGCGCTTCAGGCTGCACAGCAACGGCACGAGGACGCGCCGGCTCCAAGGCCAGCGCGCCCCTTCGGGAAGATTACTGCAGCCTGTAAATCTCGACGAGTGCGACGCCCGTCTGCCCGCTCTTACCCTGCACGATCGCGAAGTAATGGCCCATGGGCAAAGTCGCGACAATCGCGGATTCCCTGGTATCAGCCGGCGCCAGGCCGGCTGCGGTAATTTCGACCGCCTGATTCTGCTGCCAATCGTCGTTACTGATCAAGGTGGTCCCATTCTCGTTCTTGAGCTCCAGGAGCGGATCTTGTAACGCGTTCGCTACTCCGAACGCCGCGAGCGAGGGTCCCAGCGCGCGAATGCCGACGCGCCGGTCTCCCGGGTTCGGTCCTCCCAGGATGAAACCACCAATGATAGTTTCATCGCCATTAACGACCAATCCGCGCGTGCTGATATTGACCAATTGCGAGTCGACCGCGGGATCGTTGTCGTAAACTTCGACGATGCCAATGCCAGTGGTCCGGTCTTTGCCGTTAACGATCGCGGTATACCCCGCTGGCGCGAGCGTCGCTACGATGACTGACTCCCGGTCGTCCGTCGGCTGATAGATAGTGCCCTCGATCAACGGACGCTGGCTGTCCTTCCAATTGTCGTTTTGCAGGATCAGCTCACCGTTGGGGCCGCGGAGAGTCAGGACCGGATCGAGCAGGACCGCGTTCGCCGGAACCGACATGCTGGTGAGCGAAGGTCCCAGCGCACGCAGCACGACCGGCTTGTTCGCGTTCCCCCGGATGATGAAGCCGCCGATCATGACGTTATCGTCCGTCCCCACGCGCACGCGGGTGGAGATGTTTAGCAATTGCGAAGGAGTTGCGGAAGGCGTCGGAGTTGGGGTCGGCGTCGGCGTGGGAGTGGGAGTCGGGGTGGCGGAGCAGCTCGGACCCGAGGCGTCATTCAGTTTGAAGATAAAGGCGTCGCCGAACGTCGCATCCCCGCCAAAGGCGCTTTGAATCGGATTGAGCACAGGGAAGTCACTGGAGCGCGTGAACCCCCCGACGTATGCGTTACCGGAGGAATCCACAGCGACTCCTCTGCCATTGTCGACGGAGCTGCCGCCAAAATAGGTTGAATAGACAAACGCCGAACCTGCCGCATTGAGCTTCGTTACGAAGGCGTCCTGCGAGCCGCCGCTCGCGCATTGATACGGGTCAACCGTTGGGAAGCTCGTGAATGAGCCGGTCCCTCCTGCGACATAGGCGTTCCCGGCGGAATCCACTGCGATGCCAAAGCCAACCTCGCCACCCGTGCCTCCGAGGTAGGTGGAATAGACGAGCGCCGAACCGGCCGCGTTGATCTTCGTCACGAAGGCGTCCTGCGTGATCGTTACGCCGCCGTTGGTGGATTGCACAGGATTGAGCGTGGGAAAATTAGTCGATTCCGTGTCGCCGGTGACATAAGCGTTCCCGGCGGAATCCGCCGTGATAGCTTCCCCCGCATCCCGGGCGCTGCCGCCGAGATAAGTGGAATAAACAAACGCAGAGCCAGCCGCGTTGATCTTCGTGACGAAAACGTCTGAGTCGCCTCCGGCGCTCGCAGCCTGCAAGGCGTTCGCGGTGGGGAAGTTTGAAGAGGCCGTATCTCCCGTGACGTAGGCGTTGCCTGCGGTATCCACCGCGATGCCCTCTCCGATCTCATTCCCATCGCCTCCAAGATAAGTGGAGTAAACCAAAGCCGAGCCGGCCGCGTTGATCTTCGTCACGTAAGCGTCGGTGGAGCCGCCGCCCTCTGTCGCCTGAATCGGATTAACCGTGGGGAAGTCGTTCGAAAAAGTGCTCCCGGTAAGGTAGGCGTTGCCGGCGGAGTCCACCGCCACGGCCTCGCCAAACTCAGAGCTCTCGTCGCCCCCCAGGTAAGAAGAATACACGAGGGCCGAACCTGCGGCATTGAGCTTCGTCACAAACGAATCCTGGCCGTCAGCGCCGATCGTTGCGTCAAAAGCATTGGCTGTCGGGAAATTGCTCGACCCTGTGAAGCCCGTTACGTAGGCGTTCCCGGAGGAATCCACGGCGAGGCCCCTCGCCTGATCGCCCCCACTACCTCCGAGATACGTGGAATAGATGAAGGCCGAGCCTGTCGCGTTCAGCTTTGTGACAAAGACATCTTGAAAACCGGCGTTGGCCGCCTGGAGGGCGTTGGCGGTAGGGAAATTCGTCGAGTTCGTAAAGCCGGTGATATAGGCATTCCCTGCCGGGTCGATGGCGACCGCCAAGCCCTGTTCGCCGCCGCTACCGCCGAGATAGGTGGAATAGACCAGCACCGGATCGATGACTAGCGGGACGCTCCTGTCGTATTCCCCCACCTCAAAACCAACTCGTCCATTTTCCTTCATCGCGTACCGGCTCTCGACCTCCCGCCGTTCGCCGTTCTTCATCTGGTAGCTCAAGGGCTTGCCCTGCCGGACGGTTTTGTCTCCGAGACGCAGCAGCAAATCGCCGGTTGCCTCGTCTACCTCCAGGTTTTCCACGCCCGTAAACTCGAGATTGATTGTCTCAACGTTGGTTCCGGGGCCGAGCACGAAATCATACTCCAGCTGTCTCTGGTTCCCGTAATACACCAGGTCGATGCCGGGATAGACTTCGTTGTAACGCACTCGGCCGAAGGTCGGAATATCCGTCCGCCAATGCGTTTGATCGCGGCCGATCAGGTAGTTCACCTTGCCTTCGAATGCATCCGACGCCGCAACGCGCGCATCCCGATTTGCTCCAACGACATTCATCCGCAACACCATGGCGGACGATCCGCATCCTCGATCCGTTGACGAGTCGAGTTGGCCGACTGATTGCTCGCCGCTCTCCTGTGATCGACCCGATCCCGGCGACAAGGCGAAAGCAGCTTCCGTCGGGGACAAGGCAAGTGTGTAGCCGGGACCACGCGCCAGAAAATTTATCGACTCGTCCGCCTGGCCGCGGTTCTCCTCAAAACTCAATGGCAGGTGCCCATAGGCTTCACGGACCTGGGCCTTCGTCCTCGCCACGGTCCGCGGCGGCGCGGGCCGGACGTAAACGAAAACTGCGGCAATAGTGGAAACCGTGAGCAAGGAAAGAGCAACAGCGTGGGCCCGCGAGGTGTGTAGTTTCATTTGTAGGCGAGAAATGTTTTCGGTGTTGGTATGTGAAAAGTGCGAATCGAAACAGACATTTCTCGGAAAAACTTCTTTTTTGCGGATCAGTCGCATCCCGCCCCGTGCACGCCCGTGGAAGAGCTTATTGTTTCGTCGCCGAAGCGTTGGCCTCGCTAATCGGAATCCATCCCGTTCCGCGATGGCCGAAGCTGAACCGATCTGGATGTAGAATCTCCGCTACGATTTCCGCTGATTCGACCAGGCGCGGACCAGGCCGATTAAAGAAATGATGGCCATCGATGGCGTAAACCCGGCCTTCCTTCACCGCGCGCAGATTCGCCCACGCCGGATTTTCGGTGAGCAGGTTCAGATCGCGGATCGTTTGGGCAATCTCGAATCCGCAGGGCAGCAGAAGAATGACTTCCGGATCGGCCTCGATAAGAGTTGCCCACTCCAGCCAGGAGGAATGTTCGCCCGCTTTCGCGAAGAGGCTGCGGCCGCCCGCAATCTCAATCAGCTCCGGCATCCAGTTGCCCCCGGCCATCAACGGCCCCAGCCATTCGATTGCCCCGACGCCCGGACGCGATTGTGCCATTTGCGCTTTGTCGCGGATCGCCGCAAGACGTTGGGTTAGCGAGTCGATCAACTTCTCCGCGCGATCCGGAGCACCCAACGCCTCACCGACCCGGCGGACATCGTTCCAAACATCATCAAGATTGTTGGGCTCAAGCGAAATGATCGCCGGCTGCGCGCCGGTCCAGGCGCAAAGCGCTTGCTCCAGGTCTCGCGGGGTCACGGCACAAACCGCGCATTGCGTTTGGGTGAGAATGAAATCGGGGCGCAATTCGCGAAGACGCTCGGCCTCGACGCGATAAACCGAGAGACCTTCCGCCACGATTTCCTTCACTCGCTCATCGATCTCGTAGGAGGTTCCGTCAGCGGGAACTTTGGTGGAGCTGCAAATCGGCAGCCTTTCGACACCGGTCGGAAAGTCGCATTCGTGGGAACGGCCGACGAGATGATTCGCGAAGCCGAGCGCGGCCGCGATCTCGGTCGCGCTCGGCAGCAGAGAAATAATGCGCGGCGAACTGGTCATTCCAACCTCACGATCGGACGAGCCGCGGTATTCGTCCAAGCCAGGGCCTGCACAACGCAGCGAGGACCTCGTTCAACGCGATCATGCCCACGAGAGAGAACGCGTTAACGAGGCCGAGCTCCGCGACAATCGCCGGCCGGAAGGTTTCGAGATCACCGAGAAATACAACGGGCCCAATGAGCGCCAGCTCGTAGATCCCGAAACTGACCAGGAGCGCGACGCCGAGCCGGAGAAGCACGGGCCGGGATCGCAGCCGGTGCAAAACCCGCCAGGCGGCAATCGTGCCCGCCACGGCCGCTCCACCAATCGCAAGCCCTATCAGAAACGCGTCGGTCGTCCGTGGAAAATGAAACAAGCCGAAACCGATGGCCTGATTCGCCAACCAGACGGCGATCATCACGCGCAATGAGGCGCGCAATCCGACAGTTCCCGCCAGGGCTACGGCCAGCGCGGCAAATGGCGTTATGCACGAGAGCGCAACCGTGACGCCCACCGCGGCAAGGGTGAGGATCGCCATCCAGATGAAGTTCGCCATGAAAGAAGGCTCCGCGATCCGGAAATCCGCGTCGCAAGGGCCGTCGGTCCATCGATTCGGAGGGATCATTTCGACGCCTCCTGCAATGAGGGCGCCGGCGCGGTATCTTTCGCGGCAAAATTGACGCGCATTCCCGCGAACAGACCGAATCCCGGGCGCTGGAATCCCGTCGGGTTTTCGTAGCGCTCGTCGAATGCATTATCGATCCGCGCAAAGACCGTCACGCCGCGCCCGAGATCGTAGTCGGCGGCCAGATTCACGAGAAAATACGGATCGGTATCGAGGCGCTGGATGGAAAAGCTGCGGTTCCCGTCCACCTGCGAGCCGACATAAAGCGCGGTCGCCGAAATCGTGAGCCGGTCGATCGGAATCCAAATCAGGTTGAGACTCGCCTTATGTTTGGGCCGGCGGAGAAGCTCCAGCCCGGTCGTATCATCGACGGCGTCGGTGTAGGTGTAATCGGCGCGCACTTTGAAACGTTCGGTGACCGCCAACGACACGAAAGTCTCGACGCCCTCCGTGGTCGCCGCGCCGACATTCTCGAGCGAAGTGAAGGTCGCGTTCGCCGCGATCAAATTCGTGATGTCGTTATGAAAATAGGTCGCGCCGAACCGCACTCGCTCCCCGGCCAGCGATTGCTCGAATCCAAAATCGAACCCCTCGCTTTCCTCCGGTTCGAGGTTCGGGTTCGCGAAAAAATTAAACGCCGGAAAGCTAACGAATAATTGCGTCAGGCTCGGCGCCTTGAATCCGGTGCCGTAGCTCGCCTTGAGCTTCGTGCCGCTCTTCGGAATCAAATAGGCGGGCGCAATTCGCCACGTCGTTTTCCCGCCAAAGCGCTCGTTGTCATCATAGCGCCCGCTCGCGGCGACAAACAAATTAGGCAACATCTCCGACTGCAATTCTATAAAGCCGGCCGAATTGCCGTTTTCGACCGAGATCGGGCTATCGATCAACCGGTCCGTCTGGTCTTCGACTCCAAGAATCAAATCGTGGCCCTTGCCGAGCCCAATGTTCCCCTGCCAGTTGAACTTGAGCCGGTCCCCATGATTGATGTTTGCCGGAGGCACCCCGAAGCCGGTATCGGGCGCCTGGATGGTGGTTTCGTAATCCGTGTAGCCCACGCCGAATCGATTTTGGAAGACGCCGCCGAAGAGCGAAAGGCGCGCTTCCCCACGCGTGAAAAACTGCCGCGCGTTTTGTTCGCTCTGCATCGCCGCCGGGACGCTCGGAAAAAAGGAGAAATCTTCGCCGGTAAAAAACAGGGTGGACTCTGTGTAGCGCCCCACGAAATCGACGCCGAAAATGTCGGTCAGGTCCGCGCCGAGCTTCGTCGAGAGCGTGATGTTTTCGTAACTGTCGTTAATTCGCTCTCGCCCTGGCGGCAGCAAGTCGAGCGGCGTCACCGGCGTGTCGTCGACCAGGACATGCGCCACGTTGAACGCATAGCGAAAACGAGAGACCGAGCCTGTGACGCTCGCGCTTTGATTAAACGTCTCGAACGAGCCTCCCTCGATGCGCCCCGTGAACTGCGGCGGACCTTCCCCGGTCTTCGTCACGATGTTGACCACGCCGCCGATCGCGTCCGATCCATACAAGCTGCTTTGTGGACCGCGCAGCACTTCGATCTGCGCAATGTCCGAAGTCATGACCTGCCCGAAATCGAAGACGCCATCCTGGCTGGGATCGTTCACATCGATTCCGTCGATCAACACCTTGGTGTGATTCGAATTGCTCCCCCGCAGGAACACAGACGTCTTGCCGCCCGGCCCGCCCGTTTGGACCACATTCAGGCCGGGAACAGTCCGGAGAACGTCCGGCAACGTGCGCTTCTGATCGCGCTCGATCTCTTTCTCCGTGATCACCGTCACGGAGCTGCCGATTTCGCTCACCGGCGTTTCGATAAGCGTCGCGCTGACGACGATTCCTTCTGATTCGGCTTCCGCCAGAGGCACGACTGCATCCTGCGCACAGCAGATGAATGGCATGCCGGTTAACCAGAGCGCGAAGATGCAAGCGCCTGGGTAGCGCGCGCGTCTCGCGCGTTGGCGATGGCGTCTCGCCATCGCGGACTTCTCAAAAGATTGTTTTGGCGAGACGCCAAAACCAGCGCGCGAGACGCACGCGCTACCCGGAAAATACCGGTCACCACTTCCAATCGCTGTGTGCGACATACAAGTTACCTCCAATTTAGAGAGGCAGACTCGCCCGGCTGCCGCCGCGTCGCGTCCACAGCTCCCATTCTTCTTTTTCGCGAAGAAGTTTTTCCGAGGCGCCACCGGCAGAAGGCCCGCGATCAACAATCGCGGCTGCAGGTCCGTCTCGAATGAGGTGGAACGGGCAAATATTCTGGCTCCTGGCTTGTGAAGAGGTTGGGAGTCTTTGGTTCACTCTCAACTCACTTCGTCCTCTTTCCCGCCTTCACCGTCTGCGCTCACGGAACATAGGCATCCTGCCTGTGCGCCTCGCGGACATGTTGTCCGCGATCTTCAACAGGTTACAAACCTGTTGGGCACACAGACTGAAAGTCCATGCTCCGGCCGCTCACCGATTGGCCTTGGGAAATCGTATCCAGTTACAGCAGCGCAACTGCTCCCGATTCTCACGGGAATTCCTCGCACCGGTCCACTGAGCAAACTCACAAAGAACTGCGGCCAGAAGTAGCGGGATGAATTCGCCAACTCAAGATTTTATTTCGCGGCGCCTGCGAGAAGCTTCAAGGAGAGGCGATTTGAAATCGCCTTTTATTTAGGTCGGCGGTTGCAAACCGCCGCTCCTTGAAGCACAAGGTGCTTGCGCTCGTCGGCTCTGGATTTATCTATTCGAGACGCGCATCATCGCGCTCGTTCGCTGTGTCTTCTGCAAATTCCATTCTCGTTACTGGCGGCGCGGGCTTCATCGGCTCCAACCTCGTGCTCACCCTGCAGGAGCGGATGCCGAATGCGCGGCTGACGGTGATCGACGATTTTCGTTCGGGCGATTTTAAGAACCTCGCCGGCTACACGGGCGATTTCGTTGCGCAAAATCTGGCGACACTCGATTGGGAGCACCAGTTCGGTGACGAGAAATTCGACGCGATTTTTCATCTGGCATCGATCACCGACACGACTTTGCACGATCAGTTCGTCCAGACCCACGACAATGTGGAAAGCTTTCGCCGGCTCCTGAAATTTGCGAAGCCGAACAAGACTCGAATCGTTTACGCATCCTCCGCCGCCACTTACGGCGCGGCCAGCTCCGCAAGCGTGGAAACGAACGGCGCCGCGCCGGCGAATGCTTACGCATTCTCGAAGGCGATCATGGACAACCTCGCCAATCGCGCCGCGGAAGACGTCAGCGGCTGGATCATTGTCGGCCTTCGCTACTTCAACGTTTACGGCCCGCGCGAAGCTCACAAAGGCGTGCCAGCCAGCATGGTCTATCATCTCTCGCGCCAGATGAAGGCCGGGCAGCGGCCGCGGATCTTCAAGCAGGGCGACCAGAAACGCGACTTCGTCTATGTGAAAGACATCGTGGAGGGCAGCATCCGCGCCCTCGAGGCAAAGCAGAGCGGCATTTATAACCTCGGCTCGGGTCACGCCCGCTCCTTCAACGAGCTCGTCGATGTCCTCAACCGCTCGTTAGGCACCGACTTCAAGCCGGATTACATCGAGAATCCGCACGCGCATTACCAGAATTTTACCCAGGCCGATCTGACCAGGGTGCGCGACAGTCTCGGTTACGAGCCGAAATATCCGCTCGAGGCCGGCGTCGCCGATTACATGCGCTGGCTGTATCCCGCATGAAACCGATGACCTGCATGGTAGGGACGGCGCGCTGCGCCGTCCGAACGATGGACGCGGTCGAGCTGCAACCCGCGGACGCCGCAGCGCGGCGTCCCTACCAAAAGTTGCCCAAACGATGAAAGCCAAACGGCGGTCGAAAAGCCCGGAAGAGATCAACGCCGCGCTCGCGGCAAAAAAAGGGCCGGTCTCGAAATTCATAGCGAAGAGTTATCGTCACTTTAACGCGGCCGCGCTGCTCGACGCGGCGAAGGGGTACGAGGCCCACCTCGCCGCCGGTGGCAAAATGCTGATGACGATCGCAGGCGCGATGTCCACAGCCGAGCTCGGCATCTCGCTGGCGGAGATGATCCGTCGCGACAAGGTGCACCTGATCGTCTGTACCGGCGCGAACCTCGAGGAGGATATTTTCAATCTCGTCGCGCATGACCACTACGAGCGGGTGCCGCACTACCGGGAGCTCACGCCCCGGGACGAGCAGCAACTGCTCAGCCGGCATATGAATCGCGTGACCGATACGTGCATCCCGGAGATGGAAGCGATGCGGCGGATCGAGAAGGCGGTGCTCGAAGAGTGGATCGCGGCCGACCGCGCCGGAGAGCGTCATTTTCCGCATGAGTTTATGTATAAGATTCTTCGCAGCGGTAAGCTGAAGAAGAGCTATCAGATCGATCCGAAGCATTCCTGGATGGTGGCGGCCTGCGAAAAGAATCTGCCCATCATCGTGCCGGGCTGGGAGGATGCGACACTCGGGAACATGTTTGCCGCGGCTGTGATGCGCGGTGACGTGCGGAACGTGCACACCGTGCGCACGGGCATCGAATACATGACCTGGCTTGCGGACTACTACACGAAAAACGCGAAGAGGCTCCGCAACCGAGAGGGCTCGATCGGTTTTTTCCAGATCGGCGGCGGCATCGCCGGCGATTTCCCGATTTGCGTCGTCCCGATGCTCCACCAGGATCTGGAGCGCACCGGGGTGCCGCTCTGGGGTTATTTCTGCCAAATCAGCGATTCGACGACGAGCTACGGCAGCTACTCCGGCGCCGTGCCAAACGAGAAAATCACCTGGGGCAAGCTCGCGGCCTCAACTCCGAAGTTCGTGGTCGAAAGCGATGCCACGATTTGCGCGCCTTTGATCTTCGCCTGGGTGCTCGGGCAGTAACTTGTCTTCGTTAGAGGAGGCAGCGGCTGCCAACGGACCTTTCGCAGCGCCTAGTTCCGAGCCGTCATTTGTTGGATTCGCTGGCAGGCGATCCGGCAACTTTCTGGAGGAAAGCCTCCACGAGCGCGACACGCTCAATGGCAAGTTGTGCTTTTGCTGTGGGATCACGCCGAATTTCGACCGCCCGGATTGGAATCTCGAAAAGATCGCGCGTCTCCGGGCGATCGATCAAGGCCAAGACTTGGTCGTCTTGATTGGCGCGAAGAAGCGTCGAGATGCAGTCGAGAGCGAGTGAATACAGTTGACCCGTCGCATCTCCCGCGTCGGCACCCGAATGCGCATTCGCGAGAGCTTCGGCTGTTCGTTTCAAAACACGAGCCGCCGAGTCCGGCACCGTTAGAGCAATCTGGCGAAAAACATGCCGCGGCCAGCCCGCCTCGGGGTCAATCACGGTGGCCTCCGTGCTCAGCTCGATCGCCTCTGACGCGCGGTTCCCGAGTTTCAAAAGCAAGTCGGCCAGCCCGGCTTTTGGAAAAGCAGGTGAGGGATCGATCTCGATGGCCTTTCGATAGGCTGCCTCCGCCTCTTCGAACCGCGTCGGTTGATCCGTCAAGAGGTTGCCCAAGCCATTCCACGGAGGGGCATAGGAGGGATCGATCTCGATAGCCTTTCGATAAGCTGCCTCCGCCTCTTCGAACCGCCGCAGGTGGTTTCTGAGAAGGTGGCCCAAGCCGTACCACGGATAGGCATCGGAGGGATCGATCTCGATAGCCTTTCGATAAGCTGCCTCCGCCTCTTCGAACCGCTGAAGGTGATCCGCCAAGAGGTTGCCCAAGCCGTTCCACGAATAGGCAGTCGAGGGATCGATCTCGATGGCCTTTCGATAAGCTGTCTCTGCCTCTTCGAACCGCCGCAGGTGATTCTTGCGAAGGTAGCCCAAGCCATACCACGGAGAAGCATAGGAGAGATCGAGCTCGACGGCCTTTCGATAGGCTGCCTCCGCCTCTTCAAACCGCCGAAGGTGATTCTGGAAAAGGTTGCCCAAGCCGTTCCACGGATAGGCACCGGAAGGATCGATTTCGATGGCCTTCCGATAGGCTGCCTCCGCCTCTTCGAACCGCCCAAGGTGATTCTGGAAAAGGTTGCCCAAGCCGTTCCACGGAGAAGCATAGAAGGGGTCGATCGCGATGGCCTTTTGATAGGCTGCTTCGGCAAGCGGCCATAGTGATCGAGCTTCTGCAAAATCGGTCAACTGGTACCACCAGCTCGCATCCTCGGGCCGGTAATTGATGCTTTCTCTCTCCTTGCGGGGCAGTTCCGCAAAAAAACGAACGGCGGCGTGTTCTTCGGCAAGATCCTCGCGCATTTCTGGATCATCGAGAAGATGATTCAACGCATTCTCTTGGGAGTGGGTTAAGAATACCGCGACGCTTTTGTGGGCTTCGGCGCGCCGAAGGCGAGGATCGTCGAGCGCGTGTGTGGCGCTGACGAGCAAATGCGCCTGGTCGCGTAAGTCCGAATCATCGGCGCAGGCGAGCCCAAGCGTGCGCATGCGATCGAGTTGCAGGCGGAACTGCTCCGGCGTCAGGATAGCCTTCATAGTTAGAACGAACCACTCAAACTTGGAACGCCCAGCCCGGGTGTAGCGCATGAAATAATAGATATTCGAAAAACGATCGGCGATCTGGTAGGTGCGGCGCTTGGCGGAGCCGCCAGCGATGACGATGAGCTGCGCATCCATGAGCGAGCGGACTTGGGCGCTGATCTGATTTGACTCCATCCGAAGACCCGGCGCGATGTCGCTTATCTGCACTGGATCCCAAGCGAGCGCGATGGCGTCGAAGACGCGCCGCTGCTGGGGCGACATGGTTTCGATGCGGTGCTTGAAATAAGGAGTATAGGCGTCGAGAAGACCCTCTAGTTGCGCGCGAAAATCCGAGGTCACGCCCTGTTCCATGAGTTGAAAAACCATCTTCAGAAGGCGGGGATTACCGCCTGTGAGAATGTGCAGGCCTTTCCAGTATCCTTCCGAGGGTGGGAGGAGAAGGTCCCCGTTGCCCATTGAGCGAGCCTCCACCATGCCTTCCACGGCCGCCCTCATTTCTGCTGGAGAAAATCGGTCGAGCCGGAAGATGCGGAAGAGGTTGTAGAAAGGCTGATCAGTATTTTGGATCGCCTCGAAATAAGTGTTGGCCGTCCCAACAACGCACACCCGGCTGTCCTCGAGGAGAAAAGCCCGGAGTCGATGCTGTTGGTTCTCATCGCTGACAACGGAAAGGATGTCGTTGATGTTGTCGATGAGTAGCAAGCAACGGCGATGACTTTGATCGAGTACGGACAGGAAGGCCTCTCGCGCCATGGCTTCCAGGTTCGGATCGCGGCTGATGCTTAATGGTGCGTAGCGCGCTGCTTCCAATGGTACCCGGAATGCGGTTTCGGCAAGCCGCAGGCACTCCAGCCAGAATCCCGCGAGATCGGCGATCTGGTAATTTTCCTCGTCGAAAAGGAGCGGCTCCCAGATTGCGGCCAGTTTGCCGTCGTCTTCGACGCCATACTTCAGCGCGAAGAGCGACGTTGTTTTCCCGAAACCACGTGGCCCGATGAGGAGCGAATGCTGGCAAGGTTCTCCCGGTGCATTTGATCGGAGAATGCCAAGCAAGTCGGACAGCATCCCGCGCCGGGCTGTGAACTCCGAGAGGAGAGTCCCTTTGGGAACTTGCGATGGATTGTAGGTGCCGAGAGCGATCGAAGAGGCCATTACGCATGCTGCCGCGACCAATAGTCGCGGAGGAGATTAGAGGCGAAGCGAGTCCTTTGCTCGCCTTGTGTGTCCTGGATGAGATAGCCGTCGTGTCGGAGCACGTTGAGAACGAAACTGAAGTCGGCACGCTTGCCCGGATCGTCCGTTGGAGATTCCCGAAGATGAATCTGCTGCATCTCCTCCCGTGAGAACCCGGTCGAATTCTTGCAAAGGTCCTTCAGCAGCGCTTGGGCGAATCGCGCGTCGAGCGGATCGAAGATTTCCGTGAGCTTGTCCCACATGTGTTTCAGGCTTTCGTTTCCCTTCCGAACCAGCTCATCCACATAAATAGTTTGGAGATCGTCCAAAGTTGGCTCGCGTCCGTTCTTGCGAATCCACGTCTGGATTTCGACGAGGAAAATCTGAAGCGGGTAATACCAATGCGGGTCGATCATCCGCAGGATTTCGCTCACCGTTTCTTCCCTCGCAGGTATGGCGTTCTCTTTGGCGCGTGCGAGCAGGAACTCACGGGCGGCATCTGGCTTTGGCGGTGACATTTCTATCGATCTGCAATCGTTGATCGTATCGCCAAGCTTCAACCGGCGCAGCACGGTGTCGATGCCGATGGAACCGGTGAGCAGAAAACGCACTTTGGTGTCGGCAAGCCGCTGCCGCCATTCGCGAAACCACCTGAGTAGCTTTTCGGCCTCATCCGGCGAGCGCTTGGCGAGCGCATTCACAAAGACGGAAAACTCATCGATCATGATCAACACCGGATTCTTTTCCTCAATCAGCGCCTGCAATAGCCCCTCCGCGGCTTGGGTCCAATCGGTTTCCGCGGCTTGGTTGAAATCGACCCCGAAAATCGAGAGCTTAACGCCCTTGATCTTGGAAGCGCTGGATTTGAGGATTTTGCCGACCCGTTTCTTAAGATCGGGCGTGATGACCTCTTTCGCGATCCCCTGAATAAGCTCGGTCGGATTGGAGTACTTCTCAGCGTTCACCAAAACAGCGCGCCCGGGTGGCGGGACGGTCGCTCTGAGGTTGAGGAGGATGCTCGTCTTTCCGGTCCGGCGGGGGCCAGGAAAGATGACATGGTCGTTCTGCAGTCCCTCGGTTAGAACACTCGTGATATCTTCTCGAGGCCAAAACCTTGCTCCGGTGGCCGGGGCTCCAATAACAATCGTAGGCACGGGCTCCTTCATTACAACGCTATTATTGCGCAATAAATTCGATGCGCAACATATTTATTGCTTAAATAGCGTGGGCTCGCGAGGTCCCTAGCATCATGCAATCCCACGATTTGCGCGCCTTGTTTAATCTTCGCTTGGGTGCTCGGGCAGTAACGAATAGCACTGGCAAGGCGCTTTTCCCGACTAACCGACAACGCAACCTGTTGTCGTTGAGCGAGGCGCCTCAATATTCATCGTGGCGGCGCCACCAAATGTATGGTTGCGATTGTGGCCATCCCGCCGGGGAATCTTCCCACGTTTCCTGCCGCCCGAGCGGCGTCCAATCAAGCAGGGTGAAGTTCGTATCCACCGCCTCAAGCGCGCGATCCGTGGTGAAATAGGTGTGATAGATCGCGTCGCCGTCGTTCAGAAAGCAGCTCAGGCCGAAATGCTCGCCTTCGTCCGTGCTCAGGCCGAAGTCTTTATTGAAACTCGTGGCCGCGGACGAATACCACGGCACCTTCCAGTCCATCCGCTTTTTGTACGCTTCGAGGTTCGCCAGCGGTCCGAGCGACACGACGACAAACGAAGTGTCGCGCGCGTAAAGATGTTCGAGCGGCCCAATGTGATCGATTACCATCGAGCAACCCGGACATCCCGCCGTCGGCCACCCATCCACGCCCGGCGCAAACATGAAGTGATAAACGATCAGTTGGCGCCGCCCTTCGAACAGATCGAGCAAGCGGATCTTCCCGCCCGGCCCCTCGAAAACATAATTCTTCTCGATCCGCACCATCGGCAACTGCCGCCGTTCCGCGTTCAGCGCGTCCCGCGCTTTCGTCGCCGCTTTTTCTTTCACCAGGAATTGGTCGCGAGCGTGCTGCCATTCCTCGCGCGAAACAATCTTCGGCAGGCTAAACAAGGATGGTTTGTCATCGGCGTCGGCGGATTTCATATGGTTACCTTTCAGCCAGCGCTGTTACCGAGCCGCCTCCTCCCAGAAAAATTTCGTCGGGCGCTCGATCTCGGGCGGGAGACTTTTGTGCACCGGACAATTGAGCGCGGCGTTCTCGAGCAAGGCGCGCTGCGGCGTGTTTCCCGGCAGCGGAATGTGAACTTCCGAAGGCAAACCGATGATCCGCCGCGGCGCATCTTTCGACATCTCCTTGCTCACGTTTACCGTCATGCCTTTTACGTTGAGCCCATGCTCCTCGGCAGCCATCGCCAGGATGGTGCTCATGCAAGTGCCGAGCGCAGTGGCAACGAGATCGGTGGGGGAAAACGACTCGCCTTTGCCTTTGTTATCCGTCGGCGCGTCTGTCGCGAGTTTCGCGTGCGACGGGCCGTGCACCGCGTTGCAGTGGAGCTCGCCAGTATATTCGATGCAGACGTTGACCATTCCGTAATATGGCGAACGAAAGCGTTCGGGCAATTTGCGTTCGTGCTCGTGCTCGTGCTCGTGCTCGGTGCTCGTAATCGAACGCCGCATCCCTTCGATCACGAGCAGGAGCACGAGCACGATTACGAGGAAGACAGTCCTTCCGTACAAGCAACAGGCGGAACGCACGCCCTCGCGCATTCCGCCTGCCCCTGTTGCTAAGTTCGTTTAATTATTCTTCGCCGCGTCCCGCAGTTCGCGGATGCGATCGTGCGCGCGCTTCACATCGACGTATTGTCGCGAAATCGTCTCGCGAATCGGGGCGGAAAGCTCTTCTTCTTCCATCGCCTTTTTGAATTCGCTCACCGCCGAATCTTCGCCCCGCTCGCATTCGGCGAGGATCGCATGATCGTCCGCGCTGGTGATCGCCGACTTCAAATTGATCCAGGCGCGATGCATTGCCCCGGCGGTGCTGCTGGTGTCTTCGGGATTGTGTTCGCCCAGCGTAATCGCTTCATTTTGCAGTTCGCCCGCGAACTTGGCGCGCTGGAGTGAGAACTCGCTGAAGAGCGATTTCAGCTGCGTATCCTTCACGGCCTCAGACGCCTGGCGAAAACCTTCCTGGCCGTCTTTGAGCGTTTCGATCAATCCGTTGATCGTCGAGATAATTTCCTTTTGTTGACTCATATACTCTCAATACGGATTTCGCGGGAAATTACGTGCATTTTTCGGCGCAAAGTTTGCGGCAACGCCGTTCGGCCTTAGCTTCGAGCATGAACACAAATGTTAAGGGCAAGGATCTGACCAAGGAAGCGCCGCGCAGTCCGCGACTCCGCATCGGCGGCTACGTAATTTTGGCCCGCACCTACGACAAATGTTGTGCCCTCCTGGGCGGCAATATCGGCGAGTATCATTTCGATTGCCCCCTCGACAACATGCTTTTCGGTTTCAAGGGCGTGACCGGCGACGATTTCAAAGCGGAAGTCGAGAAAGGCGCGACGGATGAGGAAATGGCCAATTGGCTCGATAACCACGGCACCAAGAAAACGCCGGAGGAAGTGAAAGCCTGGAGCGACGAGACCGAAGCGGCGAATCCCTACAACAATCCGGAAAAACGCGAGTGGTTTGAGGAGCAGGTCAAGCCCTACGATCTCGATCCGGCCAAGACGACGCTGTTCGATTGGCTCGAGGTTGACGACAAAGCCAGCTACCAAAAAGCAGCGTAACCACGTCACGTAGCACAGGCATCTTGCCTGTGGGGCCGTCGGGCATCTTGCCTGACACGAGAATGACTTGCCCGTGAGGAACGGGCGAGACGCCCGTTTGCCCCACAGGCAAGATGCCTGTGCTACCAACCGCTCGGTGCGCGAGATTCGTTTAGAGATTGCATGGGCATCTCTCTCAAACCGCAGCATCTCAATCGCTACCGCCAGATCGCGTGGCTCTTCGTTAAATACGGCCGCTCCGACCTGGTCAAGGAAACCGGGCTCGAGGAAACTCTCGAGGCGGAGCAGCGCGTTACGCCAAAGGAAGCGGCGAAAGCGAGCGAGCTGGCGGACGATCTCGAGAAGCTCGGCCCGACCTTTGTAAAACTCGGGCAACTGCTCTCCACCCGCGTCGAGCTCATGCCGCGTGCGTATCTCGACGCGCTGACACGGTTGCAGGACAAGGTGGAGCCGTTCCCGTTCGACGAGGTCGAAAAAATCGTCGCGTCCGAGCTCGGCGTGCGGATGTCGAAAGCGTTTTCCGATTTCGAAGTCACGCCGATGGCGGCCGCTTCGCTCGGGCAGGTGCATCGCGCGCGGCTGCGGGATGGCCGGCAGGTGGCGGTAAAGGTTCAGCGCCCGGGGATCCGCGACGCGATGCTGGAAGATCTGGATGCGCTCGATGAGATCGCCGAATTCCTCGATGGGCATACCGCCGCGGGAAAGCGCTACGAGTTTTGTCAGATGCTGAGTGAGTTTCGGAAAAGTCTTCTTCGCGAACTCGATTACCGGATGGAAGCGAACAACCTCACCACCATCGGAAAGAACCTGAAGGAATTCGAGCACATCGTCGTGCCCGAGCCGATCACCGATTACAGCACCTCGCGCGTGCTGACAATGCAGTATGTGCACGGCAAGAAAATCACCGACCTGAGTCCGCTCGCCCGGATGGAGTTCGATGGCGCCGCGCTCGCGGAGGAACTCTTTCGCGCTTACCTCCAGCAAATCCTGGTTGACGGTTTCTTCCACGCCGATCCGCACCCGGGCAATGTTTTCCTAACCGACAATTACCAGATCGCACTCATCGACCTTGGCATGGTGGGCCGAATCATGCCGGGATTGCAGGAGCAGCTCCTTCAGTTATTGCTCGCAATTTCTGAGGGGCGCGGCGACGACGCGGCGGACATCGCCATCAAGTTGGGCGAGCGCAAGGAAGACTTCGCGGAGAAAGACTTCAAACATCGTATCGCCGAAATCGTCGCGAAACAGCAAGGCGCCACCGTCGAGCAGATGCAGGTCGGGCGCCTCGTGCTCGAAGTGACGCAAGCCTCGGGCGAAAACGGCGTTCGCGTTCCGCCGGAGCTGACGATGCTCGGCAAGACGCTCCTTAATCTCGATCAAGTCGGGCGTGCCATCGAACCGACCTTCGACCCGAACGCCTCCATCCGCCGCAACGCCGCGCAGATTATGCAGCAGCGGTTGATGAAGAGTTTGTCGCCGGGAAATCTTTTCAGCGGCGTCCTGGAATTGAAGGACCTTGTGCAGCGTCTCCCGTCGCGGCTGAACAAGATCCTCGATGCCATTGCGAACAACGAATTGAAAATTTCGGTGGATGCGATCGACGAAAAGACTCTCGTGGTCGGCTTCCAAAAAGTGGCGAATCGCATCACGGTCGGCTTGATTATCGCCGCGCTGATTGTCGGGGCGGCGATGTTGATGAAGGTCGAGACCTCGTTTCGGCTTTGGGGTTATCCCGGCCTGGCGATTCTTCTTTTTCTCGCTGCCGCGGCCGGCGGCGTGACGCTCCTGATCAATATTTTGTTCTACGATAAGGGGGAGAAATAAGGTGAGGCCAACTGAATCGAGCGCGGATCGGAACATAGGCTTTCAGCCTGTGCGCCCAGCGGGCTTGCAGCCCGCTGAATCCTGGACTGCGGACATTATTTTGGCAGGATTTAATATCGTCAGCGGAGTTCAACTCCGCTGGGCGCACAGGCTGAAAGCCTATGTTCCGGCGCCGCCCCGCGAAATACGCTGTAGCCGCCCCGCTATGTCGGGGCGATAGAGGAAACTGCACGGCGACATAGCGCCGTGGCTACAGCTCGAGTCAATGACATCACCCATCGATCCCGCTGTTCGCATCGGCCACGTCCACCTGAAGGTGGCCGATCTGGAGCGCGCGCTTGGCTTCTATTGCGGCGTTCTTGGTTTCGAACTGACCCAGCGTTACGGTGAGCAGGCGGCGTTCGTTTCCGCGGGCGGCTATCACCACCACATCGGTCTCAACACATGGGAAAGTTTTGGCGGTCCCCCGCCTCCGCCGAATTGCACCGGCTTGTTTCATCTCGCCATTCTTTACCCGACGCGCGGTACGCTGGCCGACGCGCTGCGAAGATTGGCCAAGGCAAAAATTCCTCTCGATGGAGCGACTGACCACGGCGTGAGCGAAGCGCTCTATCTTCGCGACCCGGATGAAAACGGCGTCGAACTCTACTGGGACCGGCCAAAGGCGGCCTGGCCACGCACGCCCGAAGGAAAGCTCGCCATGTTTTCCCGGCCGCTCGATCTCGACGACCTCCTGCGCGAAAGCTAGGTGGATCGAGCGCTCCGCCGCTCGATGACAAAGAATGCCGGCGAAGCCGGGACATAACATCGCGCGATCCCGCGATGGCGGGACGCGATCCACCTAATTCGGCCCACCCGGCGGCGGCAGATCATCCTCGGTCGGACCGACATCGACGCCATGCTGCAGGCGGCTGTGCCGAATACTGTAGACGAAATAGATGACGATCCCGAGGGCGAGCCACGCGAAAAAGCGGAGCCAGGTGAGGATCGGCAGACTGAGCATCAAGGCGACGCACATGAAGACGCCCAGCAGCGGCACCAGCGGCACCATCGGCACCCGGAATGGGCGGCGGCGATTGGGGTCGGTGCGGCGCAAAATAATAACGCCGATGCAAACCAGAGCAAAGGCGAAGAGCGTGCCGATGTTCGTCAGGTCAGCTAACGATCCGATATCCGTAAGCATGGCGACGCCGCCGACGATTACGCCGGTCCAGATGGTGGTGATATACGGAGTGCGATACCGAGAATGGAGGCGCGCGAAATACTGCGGCAACAATCCATCGCGGGCCATCGCCATGAAAATGCGCGGCTGGCCGAGTTGAAAAACGAGGAGCACGGAAGTCATCCCCGCGAGCGCGCCGGCGCTGACCAACGCCTGGGCCCAGTTCGTCCCGCCCATCGCCGTCGCCACGGCTGCGGAATCGCCCAGGTAATCGGTGTATTTCCGGATGCCCGTGAGCACTCCCGACATCAACACATAGAGCAACGTGCAGATGATCAGGCTCGCGATCATTCCAATCGGCAGGTCGCGCTGAGGGTTCTTTGTCTCTTCGGCCGTGGTCGAGACTGCATCGAATCCGATGAAAGCGAAAAAGACAATGGCCGCGCCGCTCATGACCCCGCCGAAGCCGCTGGGTAAAAACGGTGTCCAGTTTGTCGGATTCACCATGAAGGCGCCGAAGGCTATGAAGAACACCACCACGGCGACTTTGATAATCACGACCATCGAGTTCGCGCGGGCGCTTTCCCGGATCCCGAAAACCAGCAGCACGGTCACCGCGACGACGATCAGGAATGCCGGAATGTTCAGGGCGATCGAATAGTCTCCGATGGTCGGCAGTGTCGTCGAAGAAAAACCCTGCAGCGCCTCGCCGCCTTTCGCCAAAAGATCGGTGGCGGTCTTGTGGTCCGTGACCGCCCATAGCGGGAACTGGAGCCCGAATAAACTCCCACATAGTTTCACGAAATAGCCGGACCAGCCGACAGCGACCGCCATGTTCCCCACCGCATATTCGAGGATCAGGTCCCAGCCAATGATCCACGCCACTATTTCGCCGAGGGTCGCGTAGGAATAAGTGTAGGCGGATCCCGAAACCGGAATCATCGAGGCCAGCTCCGCATAGCAAAGCGCCGCGAAGCCGCAAGCGATCGCGGCCACGATGAATGACAACACAACCGCCGGTCCCGCGCCAGGCCGGCCCAGGACGACGTCGGCGCCACTGATCCACGATTGAATGAAGTTGAGAACCGGCGTGGTCAACTGGCTCGTAGCGGTGCTGATCTGCTCGCCCGCCGCCGCCGTTCCCGTCAGGGCAAAAATGCCCGTGCCGATAATGGCGCCGATTCCGAGCGCGGTAAGGTCGAGCGCGGTAAGCGAGCGCTTCATCTGGCGCTCGGGCGCCTCCGATTCCCGCATTAAAAGCTCAGGGCTCTTCGTTTTGAAAAGTTGCGACGCCACGTTTCTCCTTCGGTTGAGGTTGCGGGAGCGAATCGTGGCACCGCCGCGCGATGAGGGTCAATCCTCAAGTTTTAGCGCCCTGTGCCGGCCGCCTTTACCAAGGAGCGGCGGCCTCCAGACCGCCGACCCAAAAAGAATGGCGCTTTCCAAGCGCTCTAAACAACGGCGGGCTGGAGACCGCCGCTCCTTGATAAGCAAGCTGGCACCTGATACATCGGCGGTATGGGTCGCCAATGGCTTCATGCCAAACGGGAAGTCGCCGGGCTGAGAAAAGGTCAGCTCGTCGGCAAGCTCGTGAAGGAAATCATGGTCGCGGCGAAGCTCGGTGGCGCCGAGCCCGCCGGGAACCCGCGCCTCGCCGCCGTTGTCGATAAGGCGCGCAAAGCCAGCGTGACCCGCGACGTCATCGAGCGCGCCATCAAAAAAGGCGCGGGTATCGGTGACGACAAGCTCGTCATGGAGCATGTCGTCTTCGAAGGCTATGCGCCCCACAAAGTCCCGATCATTGTCGAAATCCTGACCGACAACAACAACCGCACCGCCCCGGAGATTCGCGTGCTCTTCAAGAAAGGCGGCCTGCTCGGCGCGCCGGGCAGCAACAAATTTCTCTTCGATCATGTCGGCCTGGTCGAAGCGCATCATGCGGACGCGGCGGCGGACATCGAGGCGGCGGCCATCGAAGCCGGAGCGCAAAACGTCGAGCCGCTGTCGCACGCTGCGAACGACGACATTCCGGAGGGAACGGCCGGGGCGCGATTCATCACGGAGCGCGCCGATTTACATTCGGTTTCACAATGGCTTGCCGCCAACGCCTGGACAGTCGTGACCAGCGAGCTCGGTTACATCGCCAAAAGCTTTCCGGAGCTGACCGGCGAGCAACGCGCCCACGCCGGGGAATTCCTACAAACGCTCGAGGACCACGATGACGTGCATCGCGTCTGGGCCGCGATAAGATGACAGAGCACCGTTGATCCCATGAGCAACGAAATCGAGCAAATCGTCCTCGCTGATACCGCGGCGAACATCGCCGAGCAGCCGCCGAGACGGCGCGGAATCTTTGGCTGGCGGCGCCGCTCGAAGCTGCCCGTGAAGCCGCTCACCCATTGCGAGAATTGCGGTACGCCGCTCACGGGCGAGTTCTGCTCCCAGTGCGGGCAACATGCGATCGATTATCGCCGGTCGCTGTTTCGCGTGGTGCTGGATGCGCTCGACTCGTTCCTGAATTGGGACACGAAGTTTCTTCACTCGCTCAACGTCCTTTTACTCCGCCCGTGGCAGTTGACGAACGACTTCAACTCCGGCCGCCGCGCCCGCTACGTTCATCCCCTGCGCATCTACCTCATCGCGAGCATCATTTTCTTTCTCCTGGCCCGCGCGATCGACTGGGACGAGCAAGGCCCCATCCAATTGACGGCGCAGG
>DASQLH010000017.1:0-3463 GCA_035630155.1 Chthoniobacterales bacterium | reverse complement strand
CACCTCGTCGAGGAGGTTGTGCACTTCATCCTGCTCTTCGAACGAACGCCGCACACTCTCCGTGCAGGCGGCGATGATCTGGCGCAGAATGTATTTGTCGCGAACGATCTCCAGGTAATAGGTCACGTTCGCCGCCGTCGGAACGAAGGTGAACAGGCTCGTCACTGCCGATGCGCCGCCGACCGTCTCCAGCAAATTCCGATCGCGCAGCACCTGCGTGAACGTAATCAGGTCGATGCCCTGACCGGCATTCCAAAGCTCGACCAGAACAACGTAAATCGTCTGGTGCGCCGGATCGTAAAAGTATTCCTCGTTAATCTTCTCGACGCATTCCGCGATGATTTCGCGCGGCGAGATGAGCATGGAACCGAGCACGCCTTGCTCCGCTTCGATGGAGTGAGGGAGCGCTCGATTGTGAATATCAGGCGAAGAAGAACTTAATAACTGGCCTCCGTTAGCCCCGCCATTCGCTTGCGGCCAGCCTCTCTCGGGCGTCTTGCCCGATCTGCGAGGCTGCTGTCCGGTCCGAGCGGATGGATCAGTAGCCAATTATTTTGTGTCGGTGCGTTTTCTGAACGGTCGCGATTTCTCAGTGACCTCTCCGGTCGGCTCGGCCGCCGGCGCTTCTTCTTTCGCGGGTTTAACCTGGAAAACAAATTTCGCGGTGACTTCGTGATGCAACTTGATCGGCACTTCGTGTTCGCCGGTCGTCTTGATCGGATGATCGAGCACCAGGCGGTGACGATCGATCTCGTTGCCGAGCTCGTTCTTCAAGCGCTTCACCAGATCCTGCGCGGTGATCGATCCGAACGCTTTCCCGGTCTCGCCGGTTTCGAGCGTAAAGACGACTTTGAGTTTGCCGATGCGGCGTGAGAGCTCTTCCGCTTCGTTGAGCTCCGCGGCTTCGCGCGCGGCGCGTTTCGCCTTTAAATTGTCGAGCTGACGCAGGCTTCGCTTGGTCACTTCGTAAGCTTTGCCCTGGGGCAAAAGAAAATTGCGCGCGTAGCCGCGGCGCACTTTAACGACATCCGCCTCAGCGCCGAGGCCAGGGATGTTTTCGGTCAAAATAATTTCAGTAGAAGGCATAGGGAAGTCGCCGAAATCACCCTTTCGGCGGCGAGAGATTCGACAGTATGGGAGCAGATGAGCCTGTCAAGCAACATTGCCTTTTCCGATGAATGTGCGCTCTAAGCTCAGCCATTAAGGCGAGAACTATAGGCAGCAGCGGTCATTTCTGTTAAATGAGATTGATGCTGAGATACTTGGATCAGCCGATCGGAAGACTCGTGGCTGAAGAGGACTTTTCGCAGCTTTTGCAAGAGCTCACCGACGCATCGGGTATCGATCATCACGGCGGAACCTTACATTTTCTCCCGTTTTTGATCTTTTGCATGTACCCTATGGGAGCGGGTTCGCGGCGCATGCCGCTCCATCCACGTCATACGCGTCCGGGATATCTAGAAACCAAAATCGAAAAGCTTGGTAGCGCCGGCATTCTCAAACTCTGCGAAGAGCTGGCCATAGTAATCCGCGAACCGCTCGAAATGCATGTGAACCGAAAATTGATGACATTCTTTAATCACGTCGTTCACCAGGTAGAGAGACAAAGCAAGCGCAGAAAACGTCGCCACCAAACCGGCGAGATTTAAGCTGCGAATCGTTATGAATTCAATTGTGGGACGGCTAAGCATCTTTTTTGTCGGCATCCTGGTCGCCGGTTGCGGCGAGACCCAACTCGATGTCGTCAAGACGGTTCGGCCGCAATACGAAGCTTTTCGGAAACAGCTCTCAGAAATGGCAGCGATGGATCCAAAGAGCGCAGTGCGCCCATCCGCTCCCTTGAAGCCCAAACCCATCCTGAAGGGAAACACTCTCGATTCGAACACGGCCGTCTTTAAGTTCGAACAGCTTTCCGATCCGCTTCTGGGTTTAAAATCTCCTCTCGCGATGGATCCTCACATCTCCGGCCGCGTGTTGACACAAATCCGCACCGGCATCTTGACCGATGAGCAATTGACCCGGAAGGCATCAAAGAACCTGCGCAAGGAGCTCGACCAGGCGCTGCAAGTGCGTTACATCGGTGCGCTCAAAATTCTCGGAGTAAAACCGGCGGTCGCGGTCAGCACGGAGAATTTCCAGGGTGGCAACGCGAACGGCGTGGTGATGTTGTTCGATCGCCAGACCATGAAGCTGGTTTTCGCGGACGCTTTCCAAGCCCAAAATGACCCGGAGGTTCCGTTCAGCTACCGCGAAGGCCAGAAGCCGACTGCGGCTGGCTTGCAAACCTGGCTGGACAGCAATTTGACGGGCAACGTGAAGAAGGCAGCGCTCAAGAAATTCGCCGAGGGAACCGGAGGCGTCTTTAGCGACGTTCCCTAAGAAACATCGCGGCTCGAAGCGCGACAATCCCGCCTACACCATCCCGAGTTTCATCCGGCCGGCTTCGCTGATCATGTTCTGGTTCCACGGCGGGTCCCAGACGAGCTGGACGTCGGCTTCGTCGATGCCATCGATTGTGAGAATCTTGCTTTGCGCGTCGTGCGCGATCGCCGGGCCCATGCCGCAACCGGGCGCGGTGAGTGTCATTTTGACATCGACCTTCACGCCGCCCTCGGGGCGCTTCGTCAGCTGGCAATCGTAAACCAATCCGAGATCGACAATGTTGACGGGAATTTCCGGATCGAAACATTGCTTCAACTGGTCCCAGACCGCTTTCTCATCGACCTCGCCCGCCGACACCGGTGAGGCAGTTTTCTCGGTCGAGCCGTTGGTGGAGGCCGGCTTTTCGATCCCGAGCGCATCCAAATCTTTTTCGGCGACGCGTGCCAGGCCCTGGTAGGTGGCGATCGTGTAGCTGCCGCCAAGAGTCTGGGTGATGACGCCCGGCGTTCCTTCCGGGATCATCGTTTTGTTTCCGCTGGGGATCTGAATTGCCTCCACATCCCGCGATAAAGTGAATTCGGTATTTTCGTGCATGGTCAAATCGGGGAATTCATTGCCACAGATTCACACGGATGAAACACGGATCAAGAGTTCCCAAAACAAATCCGTGTTTCATCCGTGTTTATCCTTGGCCAAAACAATCTTCACTTTCTTGGCGGACGCCGATTCTCCGGCGAAATTTTGGAGCAATGTTGGAGACGTGGGTCTGGATTCAACCGATGGCGAGTTTTTTTCGCCGCTCAAGGCCGAGCGCAACGCCCCTTCCACCAACTGCGCGCAATGAATCTTCACCGGCGGCAATGCCCCCAGCGGGGCGGCGAGTTCTTCGCCCGACATCGATTGCGCTTCCGCCACGGTCTTCCCTGCGAGCATTTCGGTGGCGACGCTCGCCACCGCGATGGCCGTCTGGCAGCCGAACGTCTGGAACGTCGCGCGATCGATCACCTTGCGGCCGCCTTCCTCCTTGAATTTCACCCACATCCGCAGCATGTCGCCGCAATCCGCGCTCCCCACCGTGCCG
>DASQLH010000016.1:0-5048 GCA_035630155.1 Chthoniobacterales bacterium | reverse complement strand
CGACCGGGATCGTTCTCGCCCTCGGCGCGAGCTGGGGTCTGGCGAAGTTCATTTTCAAACTCGATTACGCGCCATCTGTCCTGCCCTTGTTCGTGGCGGCCGGCTCGGTGAGTTTGCTGACGGTCGCGATTGGTTTGATCGCGAGCCGCGGAGTGGGCAGCGCGCCGCCGCTGGAGATTTTGCGCGCGGAAGCGGAGTGAGTTGTAGCGCTAGTGTTTTGTTCGATTCTCCGGCTGAAGCGCTTTCAGCTCGCTCTTGCTCAGCGGGCGCCAATGCCCCCGAGGCAGATCGCCGAGACGCAACCGGCCAATCCTGGTGCGGACCAGCTTTTTCACTTCGTATCCGAGCTCGTAAAACATCCGGCGGATTTGCCGGTTGATGCCCTGCCGGAGGACGACGCGAACCCGCGTCGGTTTGATTGAAAACACGTTTTCGATCCGCGCTCGTTGCCCATCGAGCATCATGCCGCTCCTCAATTTCACGGCGAGCGCCGGATCCCACGGGCGATCGAGCGTTACTTCATATTCTTTCTCGATTTTGTAACGCGGATGCGTGAGCCGCTGCGCCAGCTCGCCGTCGTTGGTCAGGAGAAGAAGGCCCTCGGTCTGGGCGTCGAGCCGGCCGATGTTGAAAAGGCGAGGTAAATGTGGCGGCAGAAGATCGAAGATCGTGTCGTGCGCATTGGGATCGCTGCGGGTGGAAACAAACCCAGCCGGCTTGTGCAAAATGATATCGAGCCGGCGCTCGCCGTGCACCAGCTTGCCATCGACTTTGACGTGATCGCGCTCAGTCGGCTGCGCGCTAAAGTCGGTGCAAACGCGGCCGTTGATCGTGACCCGTCCCGCGGCGATCAATTCATCGCAATGCCGCCGCGAGCCAAGGCCGGCCGCAGCGAGAAAGCGGTTCAGGCGCACAAGCGCGCCTAGGCGTCCGGCTTGGTCTTCGGCAGGCCGATGACCTTCGCGCCTTCCTTGAACTGGCCGCGCTTTTTCAGAAGCTCGACGCGCTCGAAACGTTTCAGGACGTTTCGCTTGGCGGTGATGGTGCTGGCTCCTTTTAGACTTCGGTGTTGCGACATAAATGCTCCTGTTCCCTGGGAAATCGAGCGGCAACGTTACAGTGTGAGTTCGGATTTTCAACTCTTCTGTAGCCGCTTCGCTGTGCGAAGCGTGGGCTGCCAACCTCGCCGCTCTCACGCCGCCCACAGGGCGGCGGCTACAGAGAGCGATGCTCGGGGAAAAGCCCGAGGATGCTTTTCTCGTTGGCCGCGCAAATTCCGCGCTCGGTGATGAGCCCGGTGACCAACTGACGCGGCGTAACGTCGAATCCGAAGTTGGCTGCGGCGCTGGTCTCGGGGGTCACGCGCACTTCCACCTGCTCGCCTTTGTGCAATCCGTCCGCGAAATTCACTTCCTCAGAGCCGCGTTCCTCGATCGGAATTTCCTTCAATCCGTCGCGAATGTTCCAGTCGAACGAAGAAGAGGGGAGCGCGACGTAAAATGGAATGGCGTTGTCCTTCGCCGCCAGGGCCTTGAGATACGTGCCGATCTTGTTCGCCACATCCCCGGTGTAGGTCGTGCGGTCCGTTCCCACCATGACCGCGTCCACTTTGCCGTGCTGCATCAAATGGCCGCCCGCATTGTCGGCAATGACGGTATGGGGCACGCCATGTTCCCCGAGCTCCCACGCCGTCAGCTTCGAGCCCTGGCTGCGCGGCCGCGTTTCGTCCACCCAGACGTGAACCGGAATGCCGGCGTCGTGTGCCGCATAAATCGGCGCGGTGGCCGAACCATGATCGACGAAAGCCAGCCAGCCCGCGTTGCAGTGCGTGAGGATATTGACAGGAGCGCCCCCTTTTTTTTCGCTCAACTGCCGGATCAGCTCGAGGCCATGCTCACCGATCCTCCGGCAATACTCCGCGTCTTCATCGGCGATTTCCCGTGCGGTTTGAAACGCGACCTTTCGTTTCTCTGCATCCGTCTTCGCCATCGCGATGGCTTGTAATTGCCGCTCAATAGCCCACGCCAGGTTCACCGCCGTTGGCCTCGTCGCCTTCAATGTCGCCGCCGCGGCCAGGAGGGCCGGCTCAAACGTCGCCAGATACATTCCAAATCCCGCCGCCGCGCCGATCAATCCCGCGCCGCGCACGTGCATCTCTCGAATGGCGGCTGCCATCTCCGCCACCGTGCGCACTTCCTCGATCACGAAGCGGTGCGGCAGGAAACGCTGGTCGATCAGTTGAATGACGCGCTCATCCCCCTCCTTGGGCCAGATCGTCCGGTAATGTTGGCCACGTACGTTCACGAGCCGTTAGAATGCGATCAACATCCGTGCAAAGCTAGATCGGAAACAATGTTTGCCTGATGGAACTTTTCAGTCCGATTCCGTCGCGCGCGGCGCGCATCCCGAATGCGCGGCTCGGTTTGCTTATGACGGGATTGATCGTCGCGGCCGTGGCGCTCCTTTTCATGCGCAGCATCCATTGGTATCTGCTCAAGAAATCGCTCGAGCGTAGCTTTCCCAGGGTGGAATGGATTTCGACCCAGGAACTGGCGAGCTGGCTCGGCGACAAGAGTAAGCCGGCGCCGGTGCTTCTCGATGTGCGGACGCCGGAAGAATGGAACGTGAGCCATCTTCCCGGCGCGCGGCATGCGGACCCGAAGGCTCCGCTGGGAAGTGTGACCGCGGAAATTTCGAAAGAGAGGCCGATCGTGACCTATTGCGCGGTTGGGTATCGGTCAGCCGAAATGGCGACGCGTTTGCGCGCGGCCGGCTTCACCAACGTCCGGAACCTGGAGGGCTCGATTTTCCAATGGGCCAACGAACATCGGCCGCTGGTCCAAGGCGACCAGCCGGTGACCCGAGTGCATCCGTATAATGCCTTGTGGGGCCGGCTTCTGACCGAGGACGTGCGCGCGCCGCTACAATAGCGGAACATAGACTTCCCAGTCTGTGCGCCCAGCGGACATTCTGTCCGCTGCCCGGTCGCTTCTCGTTTTTGCAGCGGAGTGCAACTCCGCTGGGCGCACAGGCTGGAAGCCTATGTTCCGTCCCAGCTACAGCTCGTTACTCAGAACGACGCGCGTCCCGCTCGTCGTCACCTGCCGGTAGATGTGGACGCGGTTGACGATGAGCTTGCGCCAATGCGCGACGCGATCCTGTTCGATAATGAAATAGATCGGGTCCGACCGGTCCCAGGCCTCCAGGACGAAATGTTCATCGAGGTATCTTTGTGACGCGGCAGGTTGCTCGAAGGAACCAGGCGCCTGGTTCACGAGAAAGAATTTTTTATTCAGGTAAAAGCTCAGGCTGTTGGAGCGTCGCAACGGGCCTTCGTAAAGAACTTCGCCGTTTTGTCCGAGCCGCGGGTTGAGGAATCGCGCGGCGTCGGCCATGGAGAAGAGAGGAGCGAGCCGCGAAACGCCTTCCGCGAGGCCGAAGCCGATCGGGACCATCGAGCCGAGGACCAGGAAAAGCGCAAGTTCTTCGCGCTGTTTGAAGGCCAGGAAAAGCGCGGGCAGGGAAAAGACGAGCAAGGCCACCAGGGCGATCGGCATCATGTGGCAGAAGTAACGTGATTCCTCGCCGGGTATGGTGCCGAAGATGATTGAATAGAAAAGGCGTGGAGCAAAGCAAGACATGGCGGCGACGGCGCCACCAGCAAGGAGCACCAGGGCTATGCCGGCGATGCGAAATGGGAGCGATGTTCGTTCCCATGCGCAAGCCGCGAAGAGAGCAAAGGCCGGCAGAGCGGCGACGGCGGAATGAGCAGCGCGATCTCCGATTAAGAAAGGAAGAAATGCAATTCCCAGCCAGCAGAGCGGGAGCGCATCCGCGAACGTCATCTCATGGGACCGGAGGATTTTGCGCGGCGCGAAAAGCAATCCAGGAAGAATGAGAAAGATGGCCGGGAACCACCATGCGAAATGGAGGAGGAGAAACTGCCAGCGCGGCAGGGCCGTCTCATTCGCTGAAATGAGCAAGCTGGAAAGAAATCCGGGAAATTGATTCTGCGTCCAAACGAACCACGGGGCGGTAATGACGACGAAAAGGAGCAAATACGACCAATGGAACAATAACCGGAACCGAAGGCGCGCTTCCCGAAAAAAAATGGCGAGGAGCAGGCAAATGCCGCCGAGATAGATAATCGCGGCGGGACCTTTGGTGAGGCAGGCGAGACTTCCGCAGAACCAAAAGCCGGCAAACCAACCCCAGCGAAATTTGCGACGCTGGTATCCGCAAATCAGACAGTAGATCGCTCCCGCGATAAAAAGAGCGAAGAAGGAATCGTGACTGACCATCCGCCCGAGGAGAAAGGCGCCTCCCGAACAAAGATGAATCAGGCCGGCGGCAAACCCGCGCCAATAACCGGCCAGGCGTTCACCGATAAGGAAAATGAGCGCCACTGACGCAACCATCGCAAGCGCGATCGGGATGCGCGCCGCCGTCGCTGTTATTCCGAAAATTTTGTAGGAGAGCGCGACTGCCCAGTAAGCCAGCGGCGGCGTCTCCAACTGCGACACGCCGTTGTTGGTGGGGAGGAGCCATTGCCGCGATTCCACCATCTCCCGCGCGCCGCCCGCAAGCTGTCCTTCAACGCCATCGTAGAGATCGCCCCAGGCCGCGGTGCCAATGTGGAGGACGGCGGCAAGCGTGAGGAGGAAAGCAAGCAGCGCGTGCCGCGTCGGCGGGGGATTCAGGATCTGCGGCTCGAGAAAGGTATCTTCGAGCGTGAAGGTGCGGGCCCCGGCGACCATGGCGAAGAGTCGTTAGGCTGAATTGGAATCGGGAAGCCGGTATCGATCCCAGTCGTCGGGCACGCGCAGCAACTTCGCATCCGGCATCTGGATGATGGCGAGCATCTGGCGGCATTCGGCGATGAGGGTGTCGTCCGCCGGACGGACAATTTTGAAGGCGCACCAGAAGCGGACGCGTTCCAGCCGGTCGAGCCAGCCTTCCACCGCGAGCTTGTCGCCGAGCCTGGCCGCGCGCCGGTAATCGATTTCCGTCCGCACGACCACGGGATACTTTTGCGTATCCGCCATCTG
>DASQLH010000015.1:0-3833 GCA_035630155.1 Chthoniobacterales bacterium | reverse complement strand
GTGTGGTAGACAGCACCGCACGCGCAGGCGATGTCGGTCTCGAGATACTCTGGATGAATGTCCGCTTTCATGTTTGGAAACGAGTGGCGAACTTAGGCGCGCTCCCGCTCTCGCGCAAGGGATGAAATCGGACGACGCCCTGCTGGCTGCGTGGGAGGAAACGCTCGCGCGGAAAGGTGACGCGCCGGCGATTTTCGACACCCGCGGGGCGGTCTTGCGAACGTTTCGGGAGGTCGAGAACCGGGCTCGGGACCTGGAAAGCCAGATCGACCCCGCCGGCAACACCCGCGTCTATCCGATCGATATCGGGAATCATCCCGACTGGCCTTCCCACCTCCTGGCTGCGTTGCGTCAGGACCTCGTGGCTTTGCCGCTCGAGGGTTCGGTCACGCCGCAACAACGCGCTGCGGCACTCGCGATTTGCCAGGGCGATTGGGGCGAACGGCCACCGGCATTGTTGAAACTGACCTCAGGCACAACCGCCGCGCCCCGGGCGATCCGTTTCCGGAGCGAGCAGCTCGTGGCCGATTGCATCCAGATTTGCGACACGATGGGAATTGGCCCGAACGATCTCAACTTCGGCGTCATCCCACTTTCCCACTCCTACGGCTTCAGCAACCTGGTCACGCCGTTGCTGGTTCGCGGCGTCCCGCTGGTCGTGAGCCGCGATCGCATGCCGCGCGCCGTGCTCGACGATCTCGCCCGCACCGGCGCCACGGTTTTTCCCGGCATGCCGGTCTTCTACCAGGCCTTTTGCGAAATGGAGAATCCGCCGGCGTTGCCGAAGTTGCGCCTTTGCATTTCGGCGGGCGCGCCGCTGCCGTTGGAGATCGCGCGGAAATTCCGGGAAAGATTCCAGCGCTCGATCCATTCCTTTTACGGTTCGTCGGAATGCGGCGGGATTTGTTACGACCGCGAGGCGCGTTTGCTGGAGGCGGGCTTCGTTGGCCCGCCGATGCGCGGAGTGGAATTGGAGCTTCTCGCACCCGAGGCGTCGTCAGGCCTGATTCGAGTTCGAAGCGCAGCAGCCGGCGACGGTTATTTTCCCGAGCCGGATGAGGACAAGTTGGGTGACGGCTGCTTCACGCCCGACGACTTACTGAGCGCGAGCCAGGAAGGTTTCCGCATCGTCGGCCGCATTTCCGACGTCATCAACGTCGCGGGGAAAAAGGTGAATCCGGCGGAAGTCGAAGCGGAACTGCTGCGCTGCGAAGGCGTGCGCGCCGCGGTTGTTTTCGGTCTTAGCTCGAGGCTGCGCAACGAAGAGGTTGCGGCTTGCGTGGTCGCTGGCGAAGGCGTTCGGGAGACGGAGCTGCTCGAGTTTTGCCGCGGACGCCTGAGCGGCTGGCAGGTGCCCAAGCGGATTTTTTTCCTAGATGAAATTCCGGTAAACGAACGCGGCAAGGTGAGCCGCCGCGAGTTGGCGCAACGCTTTGGCGCCTGACTGATTTCGCGGGAGAGGCACTCAAGTCCCACTCGCGCTGCGAAATAACGGATAGATAAGGGAATCCATCATGCGAACCATTCTACTCACTATCATTGCGGCCATCGTGCTTCTGGGCGGATTCAGCAGCTGCTCCACAACGGTAAAAACCCGCAGCGGCCACGGGGTGACAGCGGGAGTGCACTAGGGCCTCGAGCGCGAAAATTGGAGCCGGCACGCCCTCGTGCCGGTGACGATCGGCGGCATTTCATCCCACGGCCTGGGGGCAGGCCGTCTCCAAAGTTGACTAAGAAAAACTGCTTTCCATTTCTTCGGAAGCAGGCATCTCTAATTAGGCCGTGTCGCGCAAGCCCAGCTTGGCGCTGACCACGCGCCCATTTCCATCGTGAACGAAACGACGCCGACCCAATCCTCCGACGCCGCCCAAACAGCCGGCCGCATTCTCGTGCTCGAGCCGGACCTCGATCTGGCCGAGAAAATTCGCGCCGCGCTCAACGAAGCCGCCCCCTCCGCGCAGGTGGACGTGGCCCCCACTTTGGAAAGCGCCCAAGGCCTGATCCTGAGCGCAAAGCCGGACATCTTCGTCCTCGATGTCGATGCCGTGCCCGATCTCGGCCAGGAATTTCTTTACGACTTGCGCACGAGCCACCCGAACGCGCGGGCGATCGTTCTCACCGGCACGCATTTTGCCGCGCATCGCGAACAGGCGGCGGGGCTCGGCGCGATCCATTTTCTGGAGAAGCCCTTTCCGCACGGCGATTTTGTCGATCTCGTCCAGGCGCTCCTCTCGCCTTCGAGCAAACCGGACGGCGAAAAGTTCCAGGGCACCTTGAGCGACCTGCACCTGGCCGACATCATCCAGCTCAAATGCATGAGCGGCTCCTCGGCGGCGCTGCAATTCACCGGGCCGCAGGGAGAAAAGGCGCGCGTTTATTTCGAGAGCGGCCAGGTGCGACACGCCACCGCGCCGGGCAAGGAAGGCGTCGCCGCTTTCAACGAAATCGTGAATTGGAAGGGCGGGCAAATTTCCGAGGTATCCGGCGCTGGCGAGGTCCCGCGGACGATCGATCTCGACTGGCAGATTCTCCTTATGGAAGCCGTGCGCAAAATCGATGAGACCCGTGGAACCGAATCGTCCGTCGCCGCTCAACCTGCCACGAGCAGCCAGCGCAGGGTCCTGGTGATCGACGACAGCCTGATGCTCCTCAGTTTCGTCAAAGAGATCCTGTCGGAAGCGAACTATCTCGTAAACACGGCGCCCACCGCGGAAGAAGGACTCGAGTCCGCCGCCCGCTCGATACCGGACCTGATCCTCCTCGATTACGTCCTGCCCGACATGAAAGGCGACGACGTTTGCCAGCGCCTGGCCGGGGACCCGACGACGGCGAAAGTGCCCATCATATATATGTCGGGGTTCGGAACGGACCTCCAGCCGGACCAAATCAAGAGCGCCAACGTGATCGGGTCGTTGAACAAACCGTTCACATCTGATCTCTTAATCAAAACGGTGGAAAACCTCATGCCCAAGGATACGAGCGAACCGGCGCAGCCAGAATCTCAAACCTTGGAAGCAGAGCAGCCTCCTGCGACGCCGGAAGCCGCCTGGCAGGAACCGGAACCCGTTGGCAAAGACGAATCTCCCCGGACCGGACCGGCCGGGGACGATCCTGAGCCAGTCGCGAAGGACGAATCTCCCTGGACCGCGCCAGCCTGGCAGGATCCGGAGCCAATCGCGAAGGACGAACCTGCCTGGACGGAGCCGGCCTGGAAGGAACCGGAGCCAATGGCAGAGGCAGAGGAGTCGGTATCAGATCCCGAACCTCAACCGGTCGCGCAGGATACAAGCGAACCGACCTGGCCGAAGATGAGCGAAGCAAATTTAGATCAGCCCGCTGAAACGGCGGAGATCGCGTCCGCCGCCGGCGCTACCAGTGATGCCTGGTGGAGCGCCCCAGTTTCGTCCGCTCCTGCTCCTACATGGGAATCGGAGCCGGCAACTGCCCCTGCCACTTTCGAATCCGCCGCGGCTGCGCCGGCCCCAGTCGAAAGCACCGTCGAAGAACCGCTCCCCCTGAACGGCGCATTTTTCTCAGGCGACACCAGCTTCTTCTCCCTCAACGGCGCGCTCCACACGATCGGCAATGAAAAGCTCACCGGCACCCTGCGTTCGTTTTGGAACAAGGCGAGCGTCGATCTTTACGCGAACAAAGGAGAGATCATTCTCGCCACTACGCGCGATCCAGTCCTGTATTGCCCGGAAGCGCCCATCACGCTCGTGACCGTTGACGCGGAACAAACCGAGCAGGGCCGCGCGGAACAGCGCGAGACCGGCTGCCCGCTTTTTCTCACGCTCGCGCGCCAGGGATTGATCCTGCACGAACCGGCCGTG
>DASQLH010000014.1:0-5012 GCA_035630155.1 Chthoniobacterales bacterium | reverse complement strand
CGGCTTTTGCGTTTCGTTGGCGAGCGCTTCGTAATTCCGGAAGGCGTCCGCCTTTCGCCCGCGGGCCAGCGCAATCGTGCCCGCCGCCATTCGGGAATCCTCTCGATACGGGTTTGGATTTTTTGTGTCGGCGACGACCTGATAAAGATTCTGCGCCTCGTCTTTGCGGTCGAGATTCTCGAGACAACGCGCTTCGAAATACCGAGCCGACAGAGCGAGCGCCGGTTCCTTCGATTTAGCCGCCGCGCGGTGAAAGAGCGGCAGCGCCCCCGCGAAATCCTTTTGCGTGAAGAGGATCTCGGCGACGCCGTAGGAAGCCGGCCCCGCGAACTCGCCCTCGGGATAGTTATCGAGAATGCTTTGGAAACTCGTGCGCGCCGCGCCGGTGCGGTTGAGGGCACGGTAACATTCCGCGAGATAAAAGTAAGCGCTCGCCCGGCCGTGAGCGCCGGGATACTGGCCGAGGTACTTTTCGTACTCCGGAGCGGCCAGATCGTAGAGCTTGCGTGAGAAAAGGCCGTTGGCGTACTCGAGCTGCCGGCGGTCCGACGCGTCGGTCTCAGAAGCAGGCTCCGGGGCAGGGCCATGCTCTTCGCTTGCTTTTGGTTTCGGCGCGATGCTTGGCTCGGGCGGGCTGCGTCGAGGTTTGGCGGAAGGCGACGCAGCCGGCGTATCGAAAGGCACCGCCCTCGGCGTGGGCGGCTCGTCTACCGGTTGGGCCCGGCGAACTTCCGGAGTCTTCTGCTGCGCGAGCGCGAACGGCACCGCCGCAAAAATCAGCGCCGCATGCACGAGGCAAACGGCGCCCCGGCGAGCTTTCATTTTGCCGTCGCGAACGCGACATTCGTGATGCCGGATTCGCTGCAAATGTTCAGAACGCCCACCACGTTTTTGTAGGCGCCGGTCTCGTCACCGCGGATCACCACTGCCTGCTCGGGATAAAGCTGGACGAGATTCCTCAACATATCGCCCAGCTCAGGGCCCGTCAGGGTGCGCCGATTGACCACGACATTGCCATCGGCCTTCACGTTCACGACCACATCTCCCATAGTCGCCGTTTTTTCCTTGGCGGAAGAAGCCTTCGGCACCTTCACGTCGAGCTCGTTCTCGTTCCGCGCGGCGTTCCAGGTCATAAGGAAAAAAATGAGGAGCAGCAACAGCACGTCAACGAGCGGCGCAAGCTGAATGCCGGGATGTTGCGGAGTCGCGTGCCTGCGAAGATTCATATCACAAGTTCTGGGGAACAGGAGTCAGAATCTCTGACGCACCTGTGCCCTCAAAATTCATCTTCGAGGAGCACCGGCGTGCGCTCGGGAGTCCGCTTGGTGTATTGCAGCGAGAGCAGGGCGAGGATGTGCGTCACGGCCGATTCCAAGTCGGATATGATCCGTTGCACCCGCCCGCGGAAATAGGCGTAGGCAATCATCGCCGGAATGCCGACCGCCAGTCCGCCAGCGGTGTTCACGAGGGCCTCACTGACGCCGCTCGAAAGCAGGGCGTAGCGCTGCGTTCCAAGATCCGCGCCCAAGGCACTAAACGATTTGATGATACCAAAGGTCGTTCCCAACAATCCGAGCATCGGTGCGATCATGCCGATATCCGCCAGGTAGATGACCCGGTTGTTTAAATTCGAGGCGACGCGCGTTCCTTCTGTCTCCGCGATCTCGCGGACTTGCGCGAAGTCCGCGCTCGGATTTTTCGTCGTGAAATCGAGCACCTTTTGCACGACGCGCGCAATCGCTTCGCCGTGGCGATTTGAAACCGCGAGCAAGCCGAGGTAATCGCGTTTCCGCAGGAGCGCATCGGTCGTGGCCATGAAACCGCTCGAGACGACCGCGCCCCGCCGAATGGTCAGGAAGTAAACGACCACCAGCATCACGAAAATGATCGAGAGAACGAACATCGGGATCATCACCGGCCCGGCGGCCAGGATGGTATCGAGAATCGATTTTGCCCGAGGCAAATCTGGAGTCACGGGGGCCGGAGTCTGCGCTAGAAAAGGCGTAGCGCCCGCGAACAGCGCGAAGAGATTATTCATTCCGAAAGTGCTGTTACGATAGGCAACGAGGGTGAGAGATGCAAATGACCGTCAATGAGAGACGCCGCACGCCCCGCCCTTGTTCAAACAAACTTTTCCCCGGCGAGCCAGCGGCGGACCCGGAAGATGTGGGCGGGTTGCACCTGGGGATCGAGTTCGACGTAATTTCGATCGCCGCGCCAGAGGTAGCGCATGTCGGTTAACAGATCGTGGACCTGGTAAACGTCGGAGTCCATTGGCCCGAAATCCTCGATTGGAATGTGGACGTAGGAGTGTTGCGACCGGGCCGGGTCGAGGTTCACGACGACGATAATGATGTTGTCCCGCGCCTCGGTCATTTTGCCGTAACAGAGAATTGCATCGTTATCGGCGCGGTAGAAACGCAGGTTGTCGTAAAGCTGGAGGGCGCGGTTTTCTTTCCGGATCTGGTTGATGCGGGTGATCCAGTCCTTGATGTTTCCCGGCGCGTCCCAGTCGCGCTCTTTCCATTGGTATTTCTCGGAATCGAGATACTCCTCGCGCCCGGGCAACGCGGCGTTTTCGCAGAGCTCGAACCCGCTGTAGATCCCGTAAACGCTCGAGAGCGTGGCCGCTAGGACGGCGCGGATCATGAACATCGGCCGGCCACCCTCCTGCAAATGAAGCGGCAGGATGTCGGGCGTGTTTGGCCAGAGATTCGCGCGAAAATAATCGGGCATGTCCGTTTGGGTGAGCTCCGTAAAATATTCGGTCAGCTCCGCCTTCGTCGTTCGCCAGGTGAAGTAAGTGTAGCTCTGGGTGAAACCAGCTTTGGCCAGCGCTTTCATCATCTTGGGCTTCGTGAAAGCCTCCGAGAGAAAAATCACGTCCGAAAACTTGGCGCGCACACCCGCAATAAGGAATTCCCAGAACGCGACCGGCTTGGTGTGCGGGTTGTCCACGCGGAAAATGCGGACCCCTCGGTCCGCCCAGAAAAGGATGATGCTCTTCATCTCCTCCCAAAGCGCGCGCCAATTCTCGCAGCGGAAATTCAGCGGATAAATGTCCTCGTATTTCTTCGGCGGGTTCTCGGCATACTTGATCGTCCCGTCGGGGCGCTTGTAGAACCATTCCGGGTGTTCGCGCACATACGGGTGGTCGGGCGAACAGTTGATCGCGAAATCGAGCGCGATCTCCATCCCGCGATTCCGGATTTCCTGTTCGAGCCAGGCAAAATCTTCAAAAGTGCCGAGCGCCGGCTCAATCGCCTTGTGCCCGCCCGACTCGCTGCCAATCGCGTACGGCACCCCCGGTTCCCCCGGCTCCGAGGTGACGGAATTGTTCCGCCCCTTCCGGTTCGTGTGGCCAATGGGATGGATCGGCGGGAAATAAATTACGTCGAATCCCATCGCCCTGGCGTCATCCACGCGGGCCAGGCAATCGCGAAAAGTGGAGCCGCGATCTCCGTAGCCTTCGGCGGAGCGGGGAAAGAATTCATACCAGGCTGCGGTCCTCGCCTCCTTGCGGTCCACCACCACGCGCGGGGCGGGACCATATTGGGTGGCGCCGGCGCGGTCCGGGTAACTCGCCATCAACACTTCGAGCTCACCGGAGTGCGCGATCGCATTGACCTCGGCGGGCTCCCCTGTCTGGATCGCGTTGGCCAGCTCGCGGAGTCGATCCGCATCCGCCGCATCGATCGCCCGCGTCGCCGCGTCGTCAAGAAGAGCGGCGCCCTCCAGCGTCTCGCTAACCAGATTCGCAATGCCCGCCTCGAATTTCGCCGCGAACTCATGCTGCCAGCCGCGGAACGTGTCAGTCCAGGCTTCGACCGTGTATTCGTAGGTCGTGTTCTCGTAAAGGGTGCAGACGCCGCGCCAACGGTCGTTATCGACGTGCGCCATCGGCGTTTCGTGCCATTGAGTCTCGCCCAGCTTCCGCCATTTCAGGGCAGCGGCCACGACGTCGTGGCCATCCTTGAAAACATCCGCTTCCACCGCCAGGTCGTCGCCGACCACCCGCTTGACCATGTAACGCCCGCCATCGACGAGCGGCTGAAGGTTCTCAATAACAGCGGTAGGAAAGGCCCGTAGCATGGGGCCATCAATCAACCGATTTTCGTTCCCTGCGAAAGGGGAATTGTGTCGGCGCTATTATGCGTAATGGAGACGGCCTGCCCTCAGGCCGTTTGAGAAGAGCGCCGCTTGTCCCCCCAGCACGAGGGCGTGCCGGCTCCAATAAACGTCGGAATGACGCCCTTAAATCAAACCGCGAAATAAAAGGCGCATTCGTAAAGGCCCGAGGTGCGCGTCTCTTCCCGGCGGACTTCTGTGCCGAGGATTCCTTCGAACATGTCCTTCTCGAGCCGGCCGATTATCGGGTATTGATCGAGCAGGTTCAGGATGGGCGAGTGGCATTCGAGAATCTGGGGGCCGCCTTCCTTTTCGTCCGCCACATACTGCGACATGAAGCCTTCCTTTTCGCGCTGGGCCGCGAGCCACTTGGCGCGCTCGACGACATTCTCGCCTTTCACTTTGGCTTTCAGGCCGGCTGTCTTCCGCTCGAAGACATTGAACAGCATCTTCTCGGGCCCGTTCGATCCATGCACTTCCTTGATCGATTTGAGGAGCTCGAGGGTAAAATCGTTACTATCGCAGGGGAACAGGTCGTGGGTGCGGCGGGTCAGGCGATAAACCATCTCCGGCCGGCCCATTTTTTGGGGGCGTCGCCAGGTGTCGAGGTAACCGTCGCGCTCGAGCGTAAGACAATGCTGCTTGATGCCCATGTAGCTCATCTTCATGCGGGAGACGAGCTCGTTGACCGAGAGGCCTTTGGTCCGCTTGAGCGTGTTAAGAATTTCCAGCCGCTGGGTACGGCCGATCTCGGATAGTAATTGTTGGTTCACGTGGGGTCCTTCGGTAGATGCGGGCGAAGATTACCCGCGTGCGCCTTGGAAAGGCAATAACAAATTTACGCAAGATTCAGGAGCAAAGGAGATTACGTTTCTGCCATAATT
>DASQLH010000013.1:0-23666 GCA_035630155.1 Chthoniobacterales bacterium | reverse complement strand
TTCCCGCGGAGGTCGCTCGATGAAACAACCAACAGAAAAAAATATGATACTACCAATACTCGCGGAACTGACCGGCAGCCTTCACGTCGGACTCGCAGCACTTGGCGCCGCCATCGGCGTCGGACTTATCGGCATGGGCGCGGCCTCGGCGGTCGGCCGTAATCCCGGCGCTGCAACACCGATTCTGGTGCAGGCGATTCTGGCCATCGCGCTCGCGGAAGCGATCGTGTTCTACGCCTTGTTCCTGGTTCCGAAATAACCAACCGGCCGCTGACGGTCCGGCTAACTGCCTTCAAAATATGAACATCGCAATTCTTGCTCAAGCCGGCCTGGGAGACATGGTCCGTGAAACCGGGGAGACCTTCGGTTTCGATACCAAGATTTTCCTCTCGCAGGTCATCAGCTTCATCATCGTGGCGCTGGTCTTGCGGCGTTTCGCTTACAAGCCGATTCTGGCTGTGCTCGAAGAGCGGCGTCAGCGGATTGCGGAAGGCCTGTTGAACGCGGAGAAGATCAAGCAACAGCTTGCGGAAGCGGAGCAGCGGCACGCTGAGATCCTGGCCACGGCGAACGCGCAGGCGCAAAAGATGATCGACGAAGCGCGGGAGAGCGCCGCGCACGTTGGCGAGCGCAAGCAGCAGGAAGCGATCGTGGCCGCTGAGCAAATCATTGCGAAAGCTCAGGAAGCCAGCGCGATTGAGCGGGAACGGGTGATGGCGGAATTGAAGCGCGAGCTGGGCCGGCTTGTCGTGGACACCACCTCGAAAGTGACGGGCAAAGTCCTGACCTCCGAAGATCAGCGCCGTTTGCAGGAGGAAGCGTCGAGGCAGATCGCATCTTAAACGATATGCACGGATTGAATGCAATTAATCTGGGGAGCGCACGCGCCTCGCGTGCTGGCGATGGCGCCCTCGCCATCGCGGACTTCTCCGGAAAAAACTGTTTCGGCGAGGCGCCGAAACCGGCACGCGAGGCGCGTGCGCTCCCCAGATCCTGAAATGAAGATCAACAAAGAGACGCGCCAGCTTTCGAAGGGACTCCTTCGCGCGAGCTTTACCGACGGCCAGCTCGATAGCGGCCGGATCGCGTCTCTCGTCAAATCGTTGATCGAAAAGAAGCCCCGTCATTACATCCAGGTCCTCGAAGCGTACCAGCGCCTGCTCCGCCTCGAAGTGGAAAAGCGGACGGCAACGATCGAGACCGCGACCGAGCTTCCGGCCGATGCGGCCGCGCAGATCGTGGCCAACCTGAAGCGCAAATACGGCAGCGAGCTCGCGGCCAGGTTTGTCGTGAACCCGGAGCTGCTCGGCGGGATGCGCATCCGTGTCGGCAGCGATGTTTGGGACAGCAGCGTGCGCAACCGGCTCCATCGCCTCCAGCAACAACTTTAACCCAACTAAAATATGAGCAGCATTCTCGAAGAAATCGAAACGCAGATCGCGGGTCTTAAGACCACGACCAGCAAAAGCAACGTCGGCGTCGTCCGCGAAACCGGTGACGGTGTGGCCCGCATCGAAGGCCTGAGCGACGTCATGTTGAACGAAATGATCGAGTTCTCGAGCGGCGTGTTCGGGCTCGCGCTCAATCTCGAGGAGACTGAAGTCGGCGCCATCCTGCTCGGCGACACGACCCAGGTCATGGAAGGCGACGAGGCCAAGACCACCGGGAAGCTCCTCCAGGTTCCAGTCGGCAAGGGGTTGCTTGGACGCGTGGTCAATACGCTCGGCCAGCCGCTCGACGGCAAAGGTCCGGTGAAGTCCGATGTCGCGTATCCGCTCGAGAAAATTGCGCCTGGCGTTATCAAACGAAAGAGCGTCAGCCAGCCGGTCCAGACCGGCATCATGGCGATCGACGCGATGATCCCGATCGGCCGCGGCCAGCGCGAGCTGATCATCGGCGATCGCGCGACTGGCAAATCGACAATCGCGATCGACACGATCATCAGCCAGGCGCGCTTGAACAAAGCGGCCGAGGAAGGCCGCCTGAAGGACCATCGCCCGCTTTATTGCATCTACGTCGCCATTGGGCAGAAGAATTCGAACGTCGCTCGCGCTCTCGCCATTCTCGAAAAGGAAGGCGCGATGCCTTACACGACGATCATTTCCGCGCCGGCTTCCGACACGGCCACGAACCAGTATCTCGCGCCGTTCGCCGGCGCCGCGATGGGCGAGTGGTTCATGGATAATGGGATGGACGCGCTCATTATCTATGACGATTTGTCGAAGCACGCGGTCGCTTACCGGCAGGTTTCGCTCGTGTTGAAGCGTCCGTCTGGACGTGAAGCGTATCCCGGCGACGTCTTCTATCTTCACTCGCGCCTGCTGGAACGCAGCGCGCGCGTCACGGAAGAGGCGGGCGGTGGTTCGTTGACGGCCTTGCCGATCATCGAGACGCAAGCGGGCGACGTCTCGGCCTACATTCCGACGAACGTCATCTCGATCACCGACGGCCAGATTTATCTCGAGACGGATCTTTTCTATCAGGGTGTGCGGCCGGCGATTTCCGTTGGTCTCTCAGTCAGCCGCGTCGGTTCCGCCGCGCAGATCAAGGCGATCAAACAGGTGGCCGGGAAGATCAAACTCGACCTCGCGCAGTTCCGCGAGCTCGCGGCCTTCGCGCAGTTCGGCTCCGATCTCGATGCCGCGACCAAAGCGCGCCTCGATCGCGGCCAGCGCATCGTCGAGCTCTTCAAGCAGGTCCAGTACAACCCGATTCCCGTTGAGGAACAGGTGGCTGTTCTCTGGGCGATGCAGAACGGTTATCTCGATTCCGTGCCGGTCGAAAAGGTGAAGCAGTTCCAAGTGAAGCTGCAGGAATATCTTTCGACCCGGAAAGAGGGCGTGCTTGCCTCAATCGTCTCGAAAGGCGCGCTCGACAAAGATCTCGAAGCCGACCTGCGCGCGGCGCTCGATGAATTCAAATCGACTTGGCAATGATTTCGTTGGGAGCGCTTGATTCAATGAGTTCTTTGCGCAAGGTCGAAAACGAGGAAGGCACGATCTATCTGTTTCGTGGGCAGCGCGTCATGCTCGATTCGGATTTGGCCGCAATCTACGGGACGAGTACGATGCGACTCAATGAACGGCTTCGGCGAAATCGCCAGCGGTTCCCGCGAGACTTCGCGTTTCAGCTTACGCCCGAGGAGTTTACGCATTTGATATCGCAGATTGCGATATCAAAGAAAGGCAGGGGTGGCAGGCGAAAACTGCCGTGGGTCTTTACGGAGCATGGGGCAATCATGCTCGCGAGCGTGCTCAACAGCCCTGTCGCGATTCAGGCCAGCGTTCGGGTGGTGCGAGCGTTTGTGCGCTTACGCGAAATGGTTGCTGCGAATGTGCAACTCGCGAGCAAGCTCGAGGACTTGGAGCGGCGTCTCGACACGCATGACGAGGCGATCGTCGATCTGTTCGCTGCTTTGAAGCGGCTGCTAGAGCCGACGCCGAAGACCAAACGTGAAATTGGTTTCCATGTCCGCGAACGAGCCACGCGTTATCGGACGAAGAAAAGATTTTAGAAGATGGCTAATACTCAAGATATACGGCGCCGGATCAAATCGATCCGGAATACCGCGCAAATCACGAAGGCGATGCAGATGGTCGCCGCGTCGAAGATGCGCAAGGCGCAGAACGTCGCCCTGGCGGGCCGTCCGTATTCGACTTTGATGAATCGCGTTCTGGTCTCACTCCAGCAGCGCACCGACTCAAAGCTCCACCCACTCCTCCAGGTTCGCGAGGTCAAGAAAGAGCTGGTGGTCGTCATTAGCACCGATAAAGGCCTGGCCGGGGCGCTGAATACAAACCTCCTCCGCGAAGCCGCGAGCTTCGATCCGGACAAGACGAGTTACGTCGTGGCCGGCCGCAAGGCGCGCCAGTTCCTCGCCCGCACTCGCCGGGACATGATGGCCGATTTCGAATTGAAAGATGCGCCGGCCTTCACCGAGACGAAGGAGATCGCGAAATTCTGCGTCGAAAAATTCATGAGCGGCGAAGTCGATAAAGTCTCCGTGCTCTACACGCATTTTATTAACACGATCAACCAGAAGCCGGTCGTGCGAACGTTGCTCCCGATTTCAAGCTTCGAGCTTTCGCAGGCGCCGGCGGAAGGCGAGACCGCGCAGGACGGCGGCGACCCGATGATCGGTTACATGTTCGAGCCGACACCGGAAGGCGTGCTCGACGTCATGCTGCCTTATTATCTGCACTACCAGGTTTTCCAAATGATCCTCGACGCCCGCGCCTCCGAGCACAGCGCGCGCATGGTCGCGATGAAGAACGCGACAGATAACGCGAAGCAATTCATCAAGGATCTCACTCTCGAATACAACAAGATGCGCCAGGCCAGCATCACCACCGAGCTGCTCGAAATCTCGACCGCGCAGATGGCGGTCGGCGGCTAACCCAATTTATGAATAAAGGAAATATCGTTCAGGTCATCGGTCCCGTGGTGGACGTGGAATTTAAGAACACGGGCGAGCTGCCGCGCATCTATAACGCGCTTGAACTTGAATACGAAGTCAACGGCAACCCCACCAAACTCACTCTCGAAGTGCAGCAGCATCTCGGCGAAAACTGGGTCCGCTCCATCGCGATGTCGTCCACGGAAGGTTTGAAGCGCGGGATGCCGGTCAACGACACCGGCGGACCGATCACCGTGCCGGTGGGCGAGGGGACTCTCGGCCGCGTCTTCAACGTCACGGGCGATCCGGTTGATAATCGCGGGCCGGTTTCGTTCACAAAGCGCTACCCGATTCATCGCAAGGCGCCGGAGCTCACCGATCAGGACACGGGCGCGACGATCCTCGAGACCGGCATCAAGGTCATCGATTTGATCTGCCCGTTCACCAAGGGCGGCAAAGTCGGCGCGTTCGGCGGCGCGGGCGTCGGCAAGACGGTCGTCATTCTCGAGCTGATCAACAACATCGCGAAAGGCCACGGCGGCTTCTCGGTGTTCGCCGGCGTCGGCGAGCGGACCCGTGAAGGCAACGATCTTTACACGGAAATGAGCGAGGCCGGGGTCATCGACCAGAAAGACCTGAGCAAGTCGAAAGTGGCGCTGGTTTACGGCCAGATGAACGAGCCTCCGGGGGCGCGTTTGCGGGTGGCGCTCTCCGCCTTGGCGATGACAGAGTATTTCCGCGATGAGCGCAACCAGGACGTTTTATTGTTCATCGACAACATCTTCCGATTTTCGCAAGCGGGCTCGGAAGTCTCGGCTCTCCTCGGTCGAACGCCTTCCGCTGTCGGTTATCAACCGACCTTGGCTGCGGAGATGGGCGACCTTCAGGAACGCATCACTTCGACCAAGAAAGGTTCGATCACATCGGTCCAGGCGGTTTACGTCCCGGCGGACGATCTGACCGATCCGGCGCCGGCGAACACCTTCGCGCACCTTGATTCCACGATCGTGCTCGAGCGCTCTATCGCCGAACTCGGCATCTACCCGGCGGTCGATCCGCTGGCCTCGACCTCCAAGTCGCTCGCGCCCGACGTAGTCGGCGAGGAGCATTACGCCGTTGCTCGCGGAGTGCAGAAAGTCTTACAGCGCTACCGCGATCTTCAGGACATCATCGCGATTCTCGGCATGGACGAATTGAGCCCGGAGGACAAGCTGTCCGTTTTGCGCGCCCGCAAGATCCAGCGTTTCCTCAGCCAGCCGTTCCACGTCGCCGAAGTCTTTACCGGCACGAAGGGCGAATACGTCTCAATTGCCGAAACCGTCCGCGGCTTCAAAGAAATCCTCGATGGCAAACATGATGAAGTTCCCGAGCAGAACTTCTACATGAAGGGCGGCATCGATATGATTCAGCAGGAAGGTTGAACCGTTAAAGCGTTACATCGTGAAATCTTGTCCGCTTCAACGCCCATAACCCACCCATGGCCGCAACCCTGAAACTCGAGATCGTGACGCCGGAGACAACGGCCTATTCCGAGGACGTCGAGATGGTCACTCTGCCCGGGGTGGAGGGGGAGCTGGGCGTTTACCCGAATCATGTTCCGTTGCTGACCACTTTGAATCCGGGCGAGCTGCGGGTGCTCAAGGGTGGCAAGGAAACATTCCTGGCCATCGGCGAAGGCTTTGTCGAAATCACGGGCACTACGGTTTCCGTGCTAACGGACATGGCGCTCGAGTCGGCGGTGATCGACGAGAGCGCCGCGGAGGCCGCGGTGGAGCGAGCGAAAAAAGCGATGAAGGAAGATCTCGGCTCGGAAGAGGTCGCGGCCGTTCAGGCCTCCTTGCAGAAGGCGCTCGCCCAGTTGCACGTGAAGCGCCGCCGCCGGGGCTGATGGATTTAACAGGAGGAAAGGGAGAAAACGGAGGGGTTCATTGGAATCTCCGTTCCCTCTGTTATCTCCTGTTAGGAAATCGGCTCCATCGTTAATCTCGCGTCGTGGAAGTTCCAGACACGCTCGGGATCATCGCCGGCAACGGAGTTTATCCGCGCCTGCTTGCCGATGCCGCGCGACGCGCCGGCGTGAAACGGATCGTGGCGGCAGCTTTCACGGACGAAACCGACGATCGCCTGACCCAAAAGGTCGATGAGATCCAGTGGATGCGGGTAGGGCAATTGGAAAAAATGATCGCCTGCTTCCGGAACGCCGGGGTGACGAAGGCAATCATGTCCGGCCAGATTGCGCCGAAGAACCTCTTCGATTTGCGGCCCGATTGGAAAACGCTGCTTCTCCTCGCACGGCTGAAACGCCGCAACGCGGAATCCATTTTTGCCGCCATCGGTGACGAACTCGGCAGCGCCGGCATCACGCTCCTGCCCGCGACCGCCTTTCTGGAAGACGCGCTCGCGCCGGCTGGACTAATTGCCGGCCGGAAACTGACTCGCCGGGAAGAGGAGGACGTCACCTTCGGATTCCAGATCGCACGAGAAGTGAGCCGGCTCGATATTGGTCAGACCGTCATCGTGAAAAACGGAACGGTCCTGGCGGTGGAAGGGTTCGAGGGAACCAACGAAGCGATCAAGCGAGGCGGAGCTCTTGGCGGCAAGAACGCCATCATGGTCAAGGTCGCAAAGCCGAATCAGGACATGCGCTTCGACGTGCCGGTAATTGGCGCTGCCACCGTCGATATCGCGAGCGAGGCGCACCTGCGCGTTATCGCCATCGAAGCGGGACGCACGCTTCTGCTCGAGAAAGAAGCGCTCATAGAAGCCGCCGCCCGTTCGAACATCTCGATCGTCGCGCGCTGACGACGCCCCGAGGAGCGGCGGTTTACAAACCGCCGAGGGCGATTTGTAAATCGCCTTCCTTGTTAATCGTGGCTTCGCCGCATCATAATTCGCTGTATCACAAATCGCTTCGTCCCCGGCGCGAAGCCAATGCAATATCTGATTGGCCGGCCGTTTCTTGGCCGCGCCGTCACCAGCAGGTTCCTTTTCTGATCCATCCGGGCATACTGCTTTTCAATCGCGAGTAACTCGGGCTTCGCCGCGGCGACGATGGCAAGCGTATCGAAAACCGCTCCACCCTTCGTCTTCACAACATTCGTCCAAAACCAAAGCCAGATGCGGCTGCGGCTGGAAAGATAATTCCCTGCTTCACCGCTTTTCTCCAGCGCACGCAAATCCGCCGCGTCTACCAGAAGTTTTGACGCGGTCGAGACTGGGATCGCCGTAACCGGAATATTCGAGCGCAGAACGATCGCGGTCGCCGCGGGATCCTTGAAGACATTCGCGTCGTGGATTCGAAACGAGCCGTTCGGTCTTAACGCCAGGCTCGTTCCGGGCGCCTGCCCGCCCAGGAAGATCACCCGATCGATTCGAAACGCGAGTTTTGGGTGGAGCTGCAGGAACGTGGCCAGGTTGGTCAATGGTCCCAGGGCAATGTAAGTGAGCGGGCGTTTTTCGAGCGCTGCTGCCAGGGCATTGCTGGCCGCCGTTCGCCGGCCGAGCTCCGACGCCGATCGTGCGCCGGAATAGACTTCGGTGACGCTCAAGCCTGCTGGTGCTCCGAATCTGCGGACAATGTCTTGCGCCACTCGCGTGGTATGTCCGAGTGGGGCGTTGCCGTAAGTTGTGCTCACCCCAACGATACGAATTTCCGGCGAATGCAACGCGAGCACGAGCGCGTAGGCGTCGTCCACCTCGCGGATCGGCGACCCGATCGAGACATCGGAATCAATCCAAACCGAGGTCGCGATCGCCATTTGAGCAAAGCAGGCGACGAGGGCAATGACGTAAAGTTTACGCACTCGGGCAACTTACCCGTTGCAAATCGCAAAGCGGCACTCGAAAATCAAAAATTCTGATGGGGTCTTAGCTCAGTTGGTAGAGCACCACAATGGCATTGTGGGGGTCAGGGGTTCGAATCCCCTAGGCTCCAGTCTTTGCTCGCCGTCCGAGGCGGAGCAAAGACTGTCGCGCCGTAGCCTTGGCGAAGGCGGACCGGTTTGATTTTGCCACGCCTTTGGCGGCGAGCTACGACTCGGCGGGCCAGTTACGTTCGTCTTTGCTCGCCGTCATGACGGACTGATTCAGCTCTGAGTTTCCTCCTTCAAATGGAGGAGGCGCGTCTCGTTCTTCAGCAGGGAGAATAATTCCCTCGTCTGCCCAGTGGCGCGGGGTTGGGGCGCACGGGCAAATTCGTGTTGTGATCCTACTCGCCTTTTTCGTCGGTGTGATTGCCGGGCTGCGTGCCATGACTCCTCTGGCGGGGGTCAGTTGGGCTGCCTTCCTCGGGTGGCTGCAGGTGCGTGGCACATGGCTGGCCTTTCTGGCTCATGCCGTCACGCCCTACATCGCCAGCGCGCTCGCGCTCGGTGAATTGATCAGCGACAAGATGCCGAAAACGCCGAGTCGCAAAGTGCCAATTCAATTTGGCACCCGCATCGTCGTCGGCGCGCTGTGCGGAGCAGCTCTAAGCGCTGCGAGCGGAGGGCTCTTGATTGGCTTCATCGCAGGCGCCGTCGGTGGCGTCGTGGGAACGTTGGGCGGTTCGGCGTTGCGTGCCCGGCTTGCGCAAGCGTTCGGGAAAGATCTGCCGGCGGCGTTGCTTGAGGACGCGGTCGCGATCGGCGGCGCCCTCCTCATCCTCTGGCACTTCGCATGACGAGTTCGTTCGACGCGATCATCCTTGGCACCGGTCAAGCGGGCCCATTTCTCGCCGGACGTGTGGCCGGGAGCGGGATGAAGGTCGCCATCGTGGAGCGGAGCTTGTTCGGCGGCACCTGCGTCAACACGGGCTGCACGCCGACGAAGACGATGGTGGCGAGCGCTTATGTGGCGCATCTGGCGAGGCGCGCGGCGGAGTTCGGCATCGACGCCGGGAGCAAGCCCCGCATCGACATGCGGCGCGTGAAAGCGAGGAAAGACGCGATCGTTGAAGAGTCGAGATCGGGACTGCGCACCTGGCTGGAGTCGATGAAGAATTGCCGCGTTTTCAAAGGTCACGCCCGCTTCGAGTCGGCGCGCGAGATCAGCGTCGGCGGCGAACGGCTCACGGCGAGCCGCATCTTTATCAACGTCGGCGGACGCGCTCACGTGCCAGGTATGCCCGGTTTGGAGCAGGTGGATTACTTCACCAACAGCTCACTGCTAAACGTGGACTTCGTGCCGAAGCATTTAATCGTGATCGGCGGCAGCTACATCGGCCTTGAGTTTGGGCAAATGTTTCGCCGCTTCGGCAGTGAGGTGACGATCGTTGAAATGGGGCCGCGCCTGGTTCGGCGCGAGGACGAAGATGTGTCCGCGGCGATCCAGAAGATCCTCGAAAACGAAGGCATCAACATCCGGCTGAACGCGAAATGTATCAGCTTTTCCCGGGGCGGTGAGGGACCGATCGCCCAGCTCGATTGCGCGAGCGGCGCGCCCGAGGTGACCGGCACGCACGTGCTCCTCGGAGTGGGCCGCGTGCCGAACACAGATGATCTCGGGCTGGAGAAGGCCCGGGTGAACAGGGATGAGCGCGGCTACATCACGGTGGATGACGAATTGCGCACGAATGTCGATGGCGTCTGGGCCTTGGGCGATTGCAACGGGCGCGGCGCTTTCACTCACACTTCGTTCAACGACGCGGAAATCGTCGCGGCGAATTTGCTCGATGGCGATTCGCGCCGAATCAGCGATCGCATTCCGGCTTACGCGCTTTACATCGATCCGCCGCTGGGGCGAGTAGGAATGACGGAAGGTGAAGCGCGAAAGCGCGGCCGCCCCGCACTAGTCACCACCCGACCGATGACGAGAGTGCAGCGCGCGGTCGAGAAAGGCGAGACGCAGGGCTTCATGAAGGTGATGGTCGACGCCGGGACGAAGGAAATTCTTGGCGCCGCAATCCTCGGCACCGGCGGCGATGAGGTCATCCACTCTATCCTTGACGTGATGTATGCGAAAGCACCTTACACCGTCATTCAACGCGCGGTTCATATTCATCCGACCGTCTCCGAGTTGATCCCGACCATGCTCGGAGAACTGCGGCCAATGCCGATCTAGAGGGAGTTGAAGACAGGAACAGGGAACACATCACCTATGAATAAAGAAAAACTGCAATCGATCGCGCGCGACCTGAGAAAGACACCGCCCCGCAGCCCGCGCGAGACGCTCGGCGGGTTCGTCATCGCCGCGCGGATGGTTGACAAAGCGCGTGCCGACATCCTCGGCACGAACGGCGAATACAATTTCTACCCGTGCGGTCTCGGCGCGTTCTTCTGGAAGTTCACCGGGCTGGACGCGCAGAAGTTCAGGGAATTCGCCGCTACCGGCGCGAGCGATGAAGAAATGGACCGCTGGGTGCGAGAGCAAGCTGTTGAGAAAGATCCGAAAGCAATCATCAAGTGGAACAACGAGATGCGAGTACTGCTGCTGCGCGAGCTTCCGGAGCAGGTGCAGGAGTATTTTGAGGAATACATCCCGAAATTCTGCAAGCCGCCGAGCAAAGTGAAGTTCTTCTTCGACGTGTACGACGTGGAAGAAGGGGTGCTTTGACTCGGCTGCCCGCGCCTCGCTGGCGATCACTTGCGAGGCATGGGATCCTTCAGGGCGCGGCGCATGTAGCGAGAAGAATTTCCTTCCGCTAAGAGGTCGCTCAATGTGCGTGCTGCTGATGGCGGCCGCCGCGTATCTGATCCTGCAAAATATGATTGTCTCCGCGCACGAACACGACTCCGGGCTAACCGCCGCGCTCGGGAACGACCGGAAGGGAAAGCTCTCGCTCGCGGGCTACGTTGCGGCCATCGGGCTGGCTTTCGTGAACCAATGGCTGAGCGATGCGCTGTATGTCCTCGTAGCCGTGATGTGGCTCATCCCCGACCGTCGCGTCGCGCGTGCGACCACAGGCCAGAGCTGAATGCCGAATAGCTGGTGACCGAGTGGGTCTTCAACGTGGTCACGCTTCACCTCGACTAGAATCCTCCGCGCGAGTCTGGACCCTGGGGAAGTGGCGAATCACGAAGAGCAGGTAGACCAGCCAAAGCGCGAACCAGGCAGACCCGACGGCAAGAAGCCCGACCGTGAAGAGGATCAGGCTCGGAACGAGGAACAGCATGGTGTCACCGAGCAGCCAGAAGCGATCGCCTCGCCGGAAGTACAGGGCCCGCTCGACATCATCGATCCGGCTGCCGAGCGACGAGCAGTAGTAATAGAGGGAGGCGAACACGAATGAGAACGTCGCCACACCCATCACGGTTAACGTGACTTGAAACAGGATGGCGTTGACCTCGCCGCTCGCGAACCTCGGATACAGAAAGAACAGCATGAATGTGAAGATCCCGATGCTCGTCGCGGCGAGCGAGTACGAGCGATTGACGTTATGTGTCGCAACTTCGTCTGCCATGGAATTCCTCATCGGTCGCGTCCTCCTTTACTGTTTTGACTTGGATCTCGGATGACCGAGGCGGTTACGCGGGCACCGGCGCGGGCGATGCCTGCTTCCACCCTGATCAAGCGTCTCATATGCCCTCCTCACGGCTGGCTGCGCGGGTAACAACCTTGCTCAATTCGCGCAGCCACAGGACCGAACTCGCCACCGCCGCACAGCGCAGCCAATCGCCGCTCGTTAGGCTGACGGTGGAGAAGGCGCTCTGGAGGAAGGGCACGTAGATCACGGCGAGGTGCAGGGCGAGCGACCCGGCTACCGCGATCCAGAGCCAGTGATTTCGGAATAAGCCGTGAAACGCGCTCTGCTCGTCGGAGCGCGCGTTGAAGACGTTGAAGAGCTGAAACATCATCAGCGTGGTGAAGGCCATCGTTTGCGCGTAACGGATGTGGCCGCCGCCTTCGATGAAGCCGCCCGGAAGCGATGCATCGAGCACGAGCAGCGTGCCTGCTGCCATGATCGCGCCGACGAAGAAGATGCCGATCCACATTTGCCGCGTGATCACTCCTTCAGTCCGCGGGCGCGGCGAGTGACGCATGAGGTCTTCGTCGGCGGGATCGACTCCCAGTGCGAGCGCGGGCGCTCCATCGGTGACAAGGTTGATCCAGAGAATCTGCGTGGCCAGCAGCGGCAACACCACCGCTCCAGCTCCTGCCGCCGTCAGGCCAATCGCGTCCGCCAGGAGCACGCCGAAGAACATGGTCATCACCTCGCCGATGTTGGAGGAGAGAAGGTAACGCAGAAATTTGCGGATGTTCGCGAAGATGGCGCGCCCTTCTTCGACCGCCGCGACAATCGTGGCGAAGTTGTCGTCTGCCAGCACGATGTCGGCGGCTTCCTTGGAAACGTCCGTGCCGGTGATCCCCATCGCCACACCGATGTCCGCCGTCTTTAAGGCGGGCGCGTCATTCACCCCGTCACCGGTCATGGCTACGATTGCACCGTCGTGCCGCAGCGCTTTTATGAGTTGCAGTTTGTGTTCCGGATTGACGCGCGCATAGACGGAAACCTCTCTCATCATTTCAAGGCGCGCTTTGTCATCCGGCAGCTTGTCGATCTCGGCGCCGGTCATGACTCGCCCGTCGCTGGTGATCCCGAGCTCAGTCGCGATAACGGCGGCCGTCACGGGATGATCGCCCGTGATCATGATCGGGCGGATTCCTGCCGCTCTGGCGCGGGCGACTGACTCCTTCGCTCTGGGGCGCGGCGGATCAATCATCCCGACCAAACCTGCAAAGACCAGATCCTGCTCGACGCGATCGTCAATTTCATCCGCCTCGAAGGCGTCCGCAGACAGGGAGCGGAATGCCACCCCCAGGGTACGCAAGGCTTGTCGGGCAAGCTCGTCATTGAGTTGCAAAATCTCGGCGCGGCGTGCGTCGTTTAATGCTCTGGTCGATTCGCCCAGAAGCTCGTGCGAACAGCGCCCGAGGAGAATGTCGGGCGCGCCTTTGGTAAAAACGCGCAGGCGGGCGCCCCGCTCCGCGTCGGTGTGAATCGTTGTCATGAGCTTGCGTTCAGACGAGAAGGGAACTTCTCCGACGCGTTCGAAACGGGCGTCGAGGCAATCTTTCTCCAATCCCGCTTTGCGAGCGGCGACAATCAGCGCGCCTTCAGTCGGATCGCCCTGCACCGTCCAGCGGCCTTCGCGCTCTTGCAGCACGGCATTGTTCGCGCGATCGGCCGCGGCGAGCGCGCGCACCAATTCAGAGCGCAGATCTCCATCAATTGCGCCGCCATCGTCGCGGCGCGCTTCACCTTCAGGGGCATAGCCGGTGCCGCTAAGGCCGACGCGACCGCTGGCCGTCGCAACTGCTCGCACCGTCATCTCGTTCTTCGTCAGCGTTCCCGTCTTGTCGGAAGCGATCACATTGGCCGAACCAAGCGTCTCCACCGCGGCGAGATGGCGGACAATGGCGTTGCGTTTCGCCATCCGTTGCACTCCGAGGGAGAGCACGGCCGTCACGACTGCGGGCAAGCCTTCCGGCACCGCCGCCACCGCGAGCGCGACACCCAGGATGAGCACATCAAAAATGGCGGCAAAACCGCGCACATGCTCGACCAGGATGATGGTCGCAATCATCACGACAGCGATCACCACGACGACGATGCCGAGCAGTTTGCCAACCCGCGCCAATTCTTTCTGCAGCGGCGTGGTCTCGATCGGCGCGTCTTTCAGCATGCCGGCGATGCGCCCCATTTCCGTTTGCATTCCGGTCGCCACCACGACGGCACGTCCGCGGCCATAGGTCGCCGCGGTGCCGCTGAAAAGCATGTTATGGCGGTCGCCAAGTCCGACCGCCTGCGCGATTGCACGGGTGTCCTTTGAAACCGGCTGGCTTTCGCCTGTAAGGGCCGCTTCTGCGGTTTGCAGAGAGGTCGCTTGGATCAGCCGGGCGTCGGCTGGGACGGTATCCCCTTCTTCGATGAGGACGATGTCGCCCGGAACGACATCAGTGGCCGCAATGCTTTGCCGCTCCCCGCCACGAATTACAGTGGCGTGCGCCGCGGACATCTTTCGCAACGCCGCCACAGCCTGCTCCGCGCGCGACTCCTGAATGTAGCCCATGATGGCGTTAAGCAGCACCACGGCGAAAATTGCGATCGCCTCGTACGGCAACGTCGATTCGCGCTCGTAAAGCCAGAGTCCGGCTGAAATCGCGGTTGCGATCAACAGCAGGATAACAAGGACATTCTGAAATTGGGCCAGGAACTTCCGCCACCCCGGGACGGGTTCTTCTGCAGTCAGCTCGTTCCTGCCAACTCGCTCGAGCCGCGCCTGCGCCTCAGTTTCGCTTAATCCAAGGCGAGAATCCGTTCCCAGGGCAGCCAAAACTTCATCGGCTGGCTGCTGGTAAGGACTTCGCTTATCCTGGCGCTGGGAAGAGATCGCTCCCAGGCCGGCGCTCGGCTGGCTCATGCGCCTGGGTCGGCGGAACAGATTCGTATCCTCATCCGCGGGAACTACCTGTACCACTTGCCGGTTGCCTTCGAGTAAATGTTGCCACCGACCTCACTTGAGAAGTGCCCGCGGAGGACGCCAGGCTCGTCAGGGGGACAGTGGATCAATAAATCGACCTCCCGAGCCCCGCGAAAATCAGGCTCAAATCCGTCTCTCTGGCGAGGCTCCCCTTCCAGTTTGATGCGCTGCCGGCTCTGCACCGCACTGCGGATCTTAATGCTTCCATCGCGAAAGACCCGGGCATCGATGACCCGGTCGCTGATTTCAAACTCAGCGTAGCAACCACCGATCTGAACCTGCAAATTGCCGTAAGAGCAACCGGCGCCACCGTCTCCATTAGCTGAAATCTGCAGAAGCATGTTTCCGTTGAAGACCACATAATCCGGGTCTTTAAGCTGGATGTGGCGGTAAACTTCGTAGGTCACCTCTGTTTGCCAACGGCCTGAATAGCCGTGCATTTGACACGTTGGCGAGAATCCAGCCTGGATGGCGGGGAGTTCAGCCGCCCACGATTTCAATCTTGATCTCGCTTTGGGAGCGAGCGGCCGGGTTGCCTCAAGAGTTCCCATTGAGACGTAGGTGACGCCCGCGAAGTCTGATGGCAGCTCAGCACTCGTGTAATGGCAAAGTGCGACCCTGCTCCGGGTGAGCGTGGCGGAAAGATAGCCGTACTCAAACAACACATTCCCCCTGGGGGTTTTAATCCGGCGCTCGCGAATGACAGAATCATCGTCAGGCGTCGCAAGGAAGACAGCGCCAGCAACTCGACTGGCAATGTTCTCGATACCCAGAAACGTGATCTCGCCCGGTTTGAAGTATTCCGTCCACAAGAGAGGCTTTACATCCTGGGCTTCCGAGAGGACGGCAGCCACCTGCGTTGCCTGCTCAAGCCCTTCCTTGCTGCTTCCAATGAAAATCTCCTTCAACGCGGATCCTTCGAATAAAGTGCCTCTTTCATTACTATCCTTGGGGGCGCGCTAGCGGGAGGCAATGCGAATGCTTCACATCGAAATCCTAACTGCCGCGAGAGATCGTTACAGATTTTTCTTTGCTCATGGTGAACCGTGGATCAGAACATTTTACGCCGCCTTGGCCTGCGCTTTGCCTCGAAGGAAAGCGAGGAGTTCCGCGTTGATCTCGTGTTTCAGGGTGGTCGGCATGCCGTGCGGCGCTCCTTTGAAGACCTTAAGCGTCGCGTCCTTAATGATCTTGGACGACAACATCGCGGAGGCACCGATCGGAACGACCTGGTCGTCATCGCCGTGCAAGATCAACGTCGGCACGTCGAATTTTTTCAAGTCTTCGGTAAGGTCGGTCTCGGAGAAGGCTTTGATGCAGAAGTAGGCTCCAGGGAAACCTGTCATTGTGCACTGGAGCCAGAAGGAATCGATTACGCCTTGCGAGATCTTCGCTCCGGGCCGGTTGTAGCCGTAGAACTGCATGGCGAAGTCTTTCCAGAACTGCGACCGGTCTTCGACCAGGGCGGTGCGCAGTTGATCGAAGACCTCCATCGGCAGACCGCCCGGATTCGCCGCAGTCTTTAGCATCAGCGGCGGGATCGCGCTCATGAGGACGGCCTTGGCCACGCGCTTCGTGCCGTAGCGGCCGATGTAACGCGCAACCTCGCCCCCACCCGTGGAGTGGCCGACGTGGATGGCGTCTTGCAGGTCGAGGGCTTCGACTAACTGCGCCAGGTCGTCAGCGTAAGTATCGAGATCGTTGCCGTGCCATGGCTGGCTCGAACGTCCGTGACCGCGGCGATCGTGGGCGATGCAGCGGTAGCCATTACAGGTAAGGAAGAACATCTGATCTTCCCAGGCATCTGCGGTTAGCGGCCAGCCATGCGAAAAGACCACGGGCTGCCCTGCGCCCCAGTCTTTGTAGTAAATCTGGGTGCCGTCTTTTGTCGTAATAGTGCTCATAGGTTTGTCTTGGTTTTGTGGTGTTGTTGTTGTCGTTAGGCCAGGGACCGCAGCTGCTTTTGCAGGAGGCGATCCCAGCCGGTCGAAGAATTGAATGTCGTGATACTCAGCGAGAGAAAAGGATCGTGCGCGGCCGCAGGCCGCCGGAAGAGCCTGTGCCAAAGTTTGAGCAGGAGATGGCGAGATTTCGTTTTCATGAATGTTGAACTGCGAGGGTTCTGCTGCGACGAGATGAAAAAAGAACCAGGACCGATCCGACGGACTGTGTTGCCGTTGCGATGGCGACGCGTCGTGCGTGCGATACCCACCCCGCTCGCGCATCCGCGAAGACCTTGCCGCGAATGTCTTCGGGCGAAATGCCCAACGACCGGCATACGTTGAGGAAGGAATACGGCCACGCCGTGTCGTTCGAGTTGAACCAGCTGCGCGCATCGCAATAGATCTCGCGTCCGGCCGCATCTTCCGACGCCCGAAACCGTCGCAGATCGCTTGCCGCCTGGCGGAGCACGCCGCCGGCCAACGCCCTCTCCGGTTCGGTCGAATTGGCGTGATCAGAAGCACCTGCGAATCCCTCAGCTGGGCTCGTGAAAGTGGGAAGCGGCTGCATCCAATCGCTTCCGTTCTCTTGGGTTCCAAGAGGGGCAATTATCGGTCTCATGTAGTAGTTGAGGTTTAGTTTGTGATAAACGGATTAATGCTGCTGAGCCGTGCGGCTAAGCCATTCTGCGAAACGGGTGGTGCCGAGAAGCGCGTTTTTCTCGCCCGGGATAAGGCTGCGCTTCTCAAGCGGCGTACCGAAGTAGTGTGCTTGCTCGTCTGTCACGACGGTGCGGGAATCGTGCTTCGCCGCGAGGTATCGGCGGACGACCTCGTCAAACGGGAGCGCGTCGGGGCCAGCCAATTCAATGGTTCCATTCAACGGCTTTGCCATAACGATTTTGGCGACGTTAGCGGCGAGGTCGTCCGAGAAGATGGGTTGAAACAACACCGAGGGCAGACGAACGGTCTGCCCGCTGGTCGCCTCATCAGCGATGCGCCCTACGAACTCAAAAAACTGCGTCGCGCGGACAATCGTATAAGGAATTGACGAAGCTTTTATCAGTTTTTCCTGGGCCACTTTCGCGCGCAAGTATCCGCTCGCGGGAAGCCGATCGCTGCCGACGATAGAGATCGCGACGTGGTGACCCACGCCGGTCTCCGCCTCTGCGGAGAGCACATTACGCGTGGAAGTTTCGAAGAATTCCAAGACGGCCTTGTCTTCGAACGAAGGAGAATTCGTAACGTCCAGCACCACCTGCGCTCCGGTTAGCGCTTCAGTTAAACCTTCTCCGGTAATCGAATTGATGCCCTGCGAAGGAGATGCCGCAACGACTTCGTGGCCGTGCGCACGAAGGAGGTTCACCACTTTGCTTCCGATGAGGCCGGTACCACCGAGGACCACGATCTTCGTTCTCTTCTTCATCAACCCAGCTTCCGTCCCGTTCGCGATGCCGGCTATTGGGCAGAGGATGGAATTATTTCTACTCAGTCGGAATCAGAAGAGGGTCGTCCTTTTGGAGGATGGCGCGGGACTACGGCCGGTCTGGTGATAGCGAACCGCGGAGCCTGCATTAAGACGTGACAGATTGGCCGCCGCCGGGCATCCTCTCGACCGGTTGCCGTGAAAACACAGCGGAAAGCTCGCGCTCAGGGAACCGCCGATCGCGGGCATGCGGCACGCCCTGCCGCCGCCCGGCGTAAGGAAATCAGATTACTGATTGCCGACGATCACGCGATGATTCTGGAAGGCCTGGCGGTGACGATCGGGCGCCAGAAGGACATGCGTGTCGTCGCGAAGGCGGCCGATGGCGTTGAAGCAGTTGATCTTTGGAAGGTGCATCGCCCAGATGTCGTTCTGCTTGATCTGCGAATGCCGAAGCTCAAGGGCGTGGGCGTGATTAGAGAGATCCGTGACGAGGACGTCTCCGCGCGGGTGATCGTTCACACGACGTACGACACGGACGAGGAAATCTATCAGGCGATGCGAGCCGGGGCGAAGGCTTACCTGTTAAAGGATGCTCCGCTGGAGGAACTACTCGACTGCATCCGCAAGGTGCACGCCGGCGAAACCTGCGTCTCGCCGGCGCTCGGGGCGAAATTGGCTGCTCGCATGAGCGGCGAAGGATTGACCGGACGCGAAATCGATGTGCTCAAGCTTCTCGGGAAGGGGCGAAGCAATAAGGAAATCGGCTCCGCTTTATTTATCAGCGAAACGACGGTGAAATCGCACGTCAGAAGCATGTTCACGAAGCTACAGGTGACGAGCCGAACGGAAGCGATCGCCGCCGCAAGCCGACGGGGATTGCTTCAGTTCTAGTTACCTCTTGTTCGCCGATCACGAGGCAAGAGATCTGTTATCAAATGAGATCGAGGTTCGCGACGGCGGAGACAACGGAAGAACTTCTGCGAACTGTGGTCGCGAACGTTCCGATCTCGCTTTTCGCGTTCGACGGGTCGGGTGTAATCACCCTCTCCGAGGGGAAAGCTCTTGAGGACCTGGGTCTCAAAGCAGGCCAGCTCGTGGGTCGGTCCATGTTCGACATCTATCGAGACGCGCCGAATCTCGAGGCCAATGTCCGCCGCGCGCTCGCGGGCGAGTCAGTCCGTTTTGTCACCGTAGCTGAGGGTTTGTCCTTCACTGTGCATTTCATTCCCTTCCGCGACCCCAACGGGAACCTGGCGGGAGTTTTGGGGGTGGCGCATAATACCACCGAGCAAAAATTGGCTGAGGAAGCCATGCGCGAAAGTGAGGCGCGCAAGGCCGCGATCCTAGACTCGGCCCTCGACTGCATTGTGACGATGGATCACCACGGCCGCATCACTGAGTTCAATCCGGCCGCGGAACGCACGTTCGGCTACCGCCGGCACGAAGTCATGGGCAGGCAGTTGGCCGATGTTATCATCCCGCCATCGCTCCGGGATCAACACCGGCGGGGATTGGCCCGCTACCTGGCAACGGGTGAGGCACGAGTCCTTGGGAGACGCGTCGAGCTGACGGCGCTCCATGCCGACGGGAGCGAATTCCCCGTCGAGCTGGCGATCACCCGAATCCCGTTGGACGGCCCGCCCTCCTTCACCGGTTATCTGCGCGACATCACGAATCGGAAACGGTCTGAGGAGGCACTGCGTTCGTCCGAGCAAGTCGCCCGCGGACAGGTGGAGGCGCTCGTGCAAAGCCTCGATGTGCTCGCGACCGCGCCTGCCCCCGATGAATTCGTTCTGCGCATGCTCAGCACAATGGGGCGTTTGTTAGGCGGGAACTGCACTGCGGTAGCGTTGTGGCTCGTCGCGGACACGACCGATTCGCTAATTTTGCGCGCCACCGTGAATGGACAGGGCTCTGATGCTGGTAACTCGGAGCATCCATTTGTGAAGGATCCGCTTTCCTGGAAAGAAGACATTGGTCTTCAGGAATTGTTTTCTACTGGCGTTCCGATCACCTACGAACACGTCGATACCGATCCGCGAATCCCGAGAACTCTCCGTGCGTATTTTGAATCGCAGGGAACGCGTAAAATTTTGAGGCTGCCTACGCTTGTAGGCGGCAAAGTAAAAGGCTTCATCAGCATTCGTCACGCGGAACGGCCCCCTTACCAGTCCGCTGAGGTTGAACTCGCGCAGGCCCTCGCGCATCAAGTCATGCTTGCGGTCCAGAGCCGGCAAGCCGCGACACTCGAAGAACGCAATCGCATGGCCCGCGACATTCACGACACCTTGGCGCAAGGCTTCACTGCCATTGTTATACAGTTGCAAGCGGCCGAGGACGCGAGTGCGAAAGGCCTGAAAAAGGATGCTGTGAAACATCTGCAGACCGCTCGCGACCTGGCACGCGAAAGCTTGACCGAAGCTCGGCGCTCCGTCCGGGCATTGCGGCCGCAAGCGTTAGAAAACACGTCATTCTGGGATGCGCTTAAGGGGATGATCAAGCACTGCACCGCCGGCACGGCGCTGCACACGCGATGTCGTCTGCGCGGTCGCCCGCGGGAGCTTCCCCCGCTCTGGCAGCAGAACCTGCTGCACATCGGTCAGGAAGCCCTGACGAATACATTGAAGTATGCTCACGCCGGGCGGTTCGAAGCGCGCCTCAACTTCAAAGAAAAGGAGGTTCGGCTGGAGCTCGCGGATGACGGCGACGGTTTCACCACCACGGATCGCCATGATGGCTTGGGGCTCATGGGCCTGCGCGAGCGCGTCGAGCAAATGGGCGGGACATTAAGTATTAAAAGTCTGCGCGGCAGAGGCACGAACATCGTCGTTGCCCTGCCCTGTGCGCAGGAAGCGTCATGATCAACAAGATTCCAGGCACCGACCTCAGAATCTTTTCTCGACGTCCAAAAAGACGAAGCGCTGCCGAGGATCCTCGAGAGGAGCCGGATAGCCGGCGGTGTTGTTCGCAAACGGCGGGGGATCGTCAAAAATATTGCGCACGCCCACTCGCACCGCTAGGCCATCCAGCCAGCGGGATGGCGGAGGCTGCGTGACGGACTCAAGGATGTTTTTTCCGGCGTCGGTTTTGGTATCCACCGCGACCCGCTTCGCCTTGGCGAATCGATATTCGAGAAGGACGTCCACGGTGGTCGAGTAATCGACCGTTCGGTCCGCCGGCAAGTCTTCGTAGGAATCAATGTAGTTGAAGGTTGCGATCGCCTCGAAGCCGCCGATGCGCCAGCCAAACTGCGCGCGCCAGCGTAATTGAGGCCGTACGAAAGTGCCCACCAATTCGCGCACCGGTTGCCCTTCGCTGCTCTGCTGCTCAAAGCTATCCATGTAAGCGGCATCCAACCGGAAAGAAAACGTTCCCGCCGGCGTCTTGGGTGTGACGTATTCCAGCGACGTGTCAATCCCCTGCACCCGGATGAAGCCGAGATTTTGGAAGCTCGTGTTGACGAGGAGCACATTTCCGGGAATGCCCAACGCGATGTCGCCCGCCGAAGCCGGCGCCCTCACGACGAGGCCGGGAAAGTCACCTTCGTTGTCGAGGATGAACTGCGGGTCGAGGCTCGCGATCGATTTCTCGATCTCGATGTGAAAGTAATCCACGGACAAGGTAAGGCCCGGCACCACTGGCGGGGTGAACACGAAACCCGCGGAGAAGTTTTCCGAATCCTCGGAATCGAGATTGGGATTTCCGCCCGAAAGAATCTGAAGCGACTGGCTTTCGTCCTCCGGCGCGCCAGTGACCGCGAAGCGCGTCGTGTCTCGCAGCTCCTGGGAAAAGGTGAGAGAGCCGGTGGAGGATTGGACCAGTGACGGGGCGCGGAAACCGGTGCTCCACGAGGCACGGAGGAGCACCCAATCGGCAACCGGCTGCCAGGCCAACCCGATCTTAGGATTCACCGTCGAACCGAAATCGCTGTAGTTCTCACCGCGCAACGCGAATTGCGCTTCGAGTTTGTGGACGCCGGGAACGGCCATCTCGTTCGAGACAATCGGCGCGTAGAATTCAGCAAAGCCGGCGATGATGTCGCGCTCGCCGCTGGCAGAAGTGCTGTTGAGATCGATGACGCTGCCGGCGGTCGAGAACGGATCGAAGTGGTCGTCCAATTCTTCGTGACGAAACTCCATGCCAAAAGCGGTCAGCAATTCGCCCGCGGGCAATGAAAACAACGGCCCGCTCATTTTCGTGTCTGCGCCGTAAAGGGTGGATTTTCCTTCGCGCGTCGTCGTGACAAGGAGGGACTGAATCGTGGCCGGGTTGTTCACGTTATCGCCAGCGCCGAAGACGTTGAACGAGGTAGCCGGGTTGGTGTCGGCCAGGGCGGCGAGCACAGCTGGTCGTGAGAGATTGTTGAAACCGTTGACCTCGGTGTCGGTTTGGCTAAAGAGCAACGCGCTTTCGAGCTCCCAGCGGCCGGGGAGGTGAAGCTTGATGCCCCCGACCGCCCGATAAAAGTCGGAGTCGATTTCGTCGACGCGTGGGCCGGCTTCGGTCACGCGGTAACGGAAAACGACGTCGGCGCCGAAGGGATTGAAAGGGTTGGCTGCCGGGACGGAAACATTTTCCACGTCGCCTTCGATCGGCGCGGGGGAGAGCTGTTGGCGCGTGAAGATGTTGCGATAGCCAAACTCCGTGAACAGGTCTACCGCGGGGGCGAGCCGGACTTTCGCGCGGGTGGTGAACCCGAACCGCTCTGTCTCCGGCACGAGCGGCTGGAAAGGCGCGCGATCGAAGCGGTTTCGGCCGGGGCTAAATTCAGAGACCTCCGGGGTTCCATCGCTGTCTGCCGGAACGCGCAGTGGATCTCCGGTCACAGGATCAAAGACGGTGCCGGGGTTCGCCACGGAACTGAGGAAGCTGCTGCCACCCTGGCGGCGCTGGTCGATCGATTCAGAAAAATAGCGGTCCGTTTGGAACAGCGCTTCACGGTGAAAATAATCGGTAACGACGACCAGCTCGGTGCCGCTGCGTTCGTCGCTGTAGCCGGTAATCAAAGACGCGCGATACTCCGACGTGTCGGTATCGGAGGTGTTGCCATAACCGACACTGACCAGGGCGCCGTCGTATTTCTCGAGAAAACGCACGTTGACCACCCCGGCAATTGCGTCCGTTCCATAGATGGCCGAGGCGCCGTCGCGCAAAATGTCGATCTGCTGGATCGCCGCCAGCGGGATCGAATTTAAATCGACGAACGCGGTGATGCCGTTCTGGGCAAATGGATAGGGAGCGACCCGGCGCCCATTTACCAGGACCAGGGTTGCGTCCGGGCCAAGGCCCCGCAACGCCACTGCCGCGCCCCCTGGGGCAAGGCTTTCATTCTGGTTCTCGGTAAAACTCGGACCGCTGTTTTGGGGCAGCGATTGAAAGAAATCGCCCAGCGACCGGGACCCGGTGCGCTCGACTGCTTCGCGGCTGACAATTGTTTCGGGCACGAACGGCGGCGAATCGCTGGAGTTAATGTTTGTTCCGGTCACGACGACCCGCTCCGA
>DASQLH010000012.1:0-5493 GCA_035630155.1 Chthoniobacterales bacterium | reverse complement strand
GAAGAGCAGCAGCACGAAACCGAGCCGCGATCTTCCCTTGCTCGTGGTTAGCTTCATCTTTACGCTCGCGCGATGCGCATTCTGGTCACGGGCGGGGCAGGCTTTATCGGCTCGCACCTGGTCGAAAAGTTACTCGCCACCGGACACGAAGTCTCGATCCTCGACGATTTCAACGATTTTTACGACCCGCAAATCAAGCGCGCCAATGTCGAAGGCGTGGCCGGCGAGGTGGCGATTCACCGGGTAGACCTCCGGGACAGCGGCGCGGTGAACCTGCTTTTTCATCGGGAAAAATTCGATGCCGTGGCGCATCTCGCGGCCCGCGCGGGCGTGCGGCCCTCCATTCAGCAGCCGCAGCTTTATTACGACACGAATGTCGGCGGCACGCTCCACTTGCTCGAGGCGGCGCGGCTCACCGGGATCGAGCGCTTCATTTTTGCGTCGAGCTCGTCGGTGTACGGCGTTTCAAAAACGGTGCCGTTTTCGGAGAGTTTGCATCTCACGCAAACGATCAGTCCCTACGCCTCCACGAAAATCGCGGGCGAGTTTCTCTGCTCGACCTATTCGCATCTGTATCAAATGCGCATCGTCGCGCTCCGTTTCTTTACCGTGTATGGCGCGAGGCAGCGGCCCGATCTCGCCATCCACCAGTTCACGAAAAGGATCCAGGCCGGCCAGCCGATCGATCAGTTCGGCGATGGGACGACGCGGCGCGATTACACTTACATCGACGACATCATGCAGGGCGTGATGGCCGCGTTCGAATACAACGGACCGCTCTTCGACATTTTTAATCTTGGGGAAAACGACACCATTCAGTTGAAGGATTTGATCGCGGCGATCGAGAAAACACTCGGGAAAAAGGCGCAGATCAATCAGTTACCGGAGCAACCGGGCGATATGCCGGTGACCTGCGCCGATATTTCGAAGGCGAGGGAGCTCCTCGGATATAATCCGGCGACGCCGTTGAGTGTGGGCCTGCCGAAGTTCGTGGATTGGTTTTTGAAGACTCGAGTGTAGCTGCCCCCTCTCTGGCGGCAAGGAAGAGGCCGTGACGTCGTCCTCTGAAAGGTCAGCGACTGAGATTTCCATTCTTGCTCATGCTCATGATCTTACTCCTGATCTTTCCGGTGATTATCGCAACCGCAAAGGATCCTGAGCAGGATCAGGATCATGAGCAGGAGGACTAAAGCGGCTGACTTGCATTTGCCCTCCTAGTCCCCATAGTTATTCGCAGATGTCGGGAATGTTCTTCGATAACCCGGACGTCCGCTTTTCCAGACGATCCAGTGTGTGCCAGAGCCGATTGCGTCTCTTCGCGTCGGTCTTGTTTCGTTGGCTGACTGGTGCGGGCCGCCGTTGCTTTCGAAAGAGTTCCCGGCACCATGAGGCGGAGTTTCCACCGGCGACGCAGATTGCTTACCGGCTCCTGTTACGGAGCGTTTCGGGTTCGCGCGCCAAGGACCGTGCATCGAACGATGCGCTCCGCCCAAATAACAATTGGGTAAAACCTGAGGACCAATATGGCATCTCATTCATCGGGAAGAAATGGCCGGCGCCCACGCGGCGGCTCCCGCAGAAGGGGCGACACCAATCGCCCGCGCCACCAGAGCGCGCCCTGGCGCGCACCGGCGAAACAAACGTTCTGGCAAAAGATCACCGCCTTCTTTACCGGCGGGGGCGAAAAACCGGCGGCGGCGGCAAGGCCGGCGCCGCTGCAGCAGTCCCGTGGCAATGGCTCGGAGCCGTTGCGCACGCAGCGTAAACCGGAAGCGGTCGAAGTGACGACGCCCCGGCTTTACGTCGGGAACCTGTCGTTCGATGCGACGGAGAGCGATCTGTTCGAGCTCTTCAACGGCGTCGGCGCGGTCCAGAACGCCGAGGTCGTGACCTACAAACATAACCAGCGCTCGAAAGGGTTCGCGTTTGTGCAGATGAACACCGTGGACGAAGCGAAACGGGCCGTGGAGGAATTGCACGACAAGGAATTCCTCGGCCGCAAGCTGGTCGTGAGCGGCGCGAAATCGAGCGAGCATCATTCGGCGAACTAACGAGTTGTTGCTTTGCAAAAACCGGGAGACAAGGTGGTTGCCACCGGTCTCCCGGTTTTTTTTGGTGGAATCGTGAAGAAGCCTCAAGGAGCGGCGGTTTACAAACCGCCGTGTTTTTGGTCGGCGGTTTGTAAACCGCCGCTCCTTGGTAACTGAATGACGTCCGTGTTCTTCATCGTTGGGCCAACCGCGACGGGAAAATCTGAGCTCGCGGCGGAAGTCGCGCAGAAGCTCGGCGCGGAAATCGTCAGCGCGGATGCGTTTCAGATTTATCGCGGGCTCGACCTGCTCACGGCGAAGCCAGATCAAGAGACGATGGCGAAAGCGTTCCATCATCTTATCGGCAACGTGCCGCTGAGCGAAGAGATGAATGCCGAGAAATACCGGGCGGCGGCGGAGGAAACGATTCGAGATATCCAGGTCCGCGGGAAGCCTGCGATCGTAGTCGGAGGAAGCGGTCTGTACGTCAAAGCGCTCACGCACGGCTTGGCCGAATTACCGAGCGCGAACCCCAGGCTGCGAGAGACCCTGGAACAGGCGAGCATCGAGGAATTGTTTCGGAGTTTGTCGGCCTTGGATCCCGCGGGCGCGAAAGGGATCGATCGCCAGAACAAACGTCGCCTTGTCCGGGCTGTCGAAGTTTGCCTGTTGACCGGCAAACCGTTTTCGCAGATCCGTAGCACAGGCATCTTGCCTGTGGGGCCAGCGGGCATCCTGCCCGCTACCGGAAACAGGCAAGATGCCTATTTGCCCCACAGGCAAGATGCCTGTGCTACCAACGGCGTCTTCGTTTACCGCGACCGCGCGGAGCTTTATGCGCGCATCAATCAGCGGGTGGAACAAATGTTCGAGGCGGGTGTGGTGGATGAAGTGCGCGCGCTGAGCAACGTCGGCCCGACCGCGGAGAAAACGCTCGGGCTTGCGGAAATCCGGGCGCTTCTCGCCGGCGAAATTTCGCAGCCCGAATGCATCGCCAGGATCCAGCAGGCCACGCGGCGCTACGCCAAAAGACAGTTGACCTGGTTCCAGCGCCAAACTAATTTTTCGGCGCTGAACCTTTCCAAACACGGCTCTTCCGAAGCCATCGATTTGATTTGCAACCCCGAACGCTTTCGGGGTTCGCCCATGAATGATTGAGGTTCGCCCAAAAAAAATCCAGGAGCGGGCGCTCCTGATCGGTCTCGAGCAGGAAGGCGTCTCGAAATGGGACCTGCGCGATTCGATGGAAGAACTGGCCGAGTTGGCGAACTCCGCCGGCGCCCATGTGGTCAACACCATTACTCAAAAACTGCAGAAACCGACGGCGCCCTATTACATCGGCAAAGGCAAAGCGGAGCTGATCAAGGAATCGTTCAAGGATCAGCAGGTTACTTCGGTGATCTTTGACGACGAGCTTTCGCCGGCCCAGGGACGGAATCTTGAAAATCTTCTGTCGCGCAAAGTGCTCGATCGCACCCAGCTCATCCTCGATATTTTCGCGCAACGCGCCCGGAGCCGGGAAGGCCGGTTGCAGATCGAGCTCGCGCAATTGCAATATCTCCTTCCGCGCCTGACGCGGATGTGGAGTCACCTGTCCCGTCAGAGCGGCGGCATCGGCACGCGTGGTCCGGGGGAAACGCAATTGGAGGTCGATCGGCGTCGCGTCCAGGAGCGAATCGCGCGGCTGGTGCGCGAGCTGGAAGGTGTGCGGAAAGTTCGGACGGTCCAGAGACAGGGACGCAAACGGCATCAATGGCCGGTGGCGGCCGTGGTGGGTTACACCAACGCGGGGAAATCCACCCTGCTCAATTTGCTGACCGGCGCGGACGTTGTCGCCGAAAATAAACTGTTTGCCACGCTCGATCCGACGACGCGGAGCCTGACGCTGCCAAACCGGCAACGCCTTTTGCTCACCGACACGGTCGGTTTTTTGCGAAAACTGCCGCACACCTTGATCGAGTCGTTCAAAGCCACTCTCGAAGAGGTGAGCGAAGCGGACCTGCTGATTCATGTGGTCGATCTGAGCCACCCGCGCGTGGATGAGCACATCGAAGCGGTCAACAGCGTGACCAAGGAATTGGGCGCGTTCGGCAAACAAACGCTGGTCGTTTTCAACAAAATCGACGCGCTGGCGAACGACGAGCTGATTGAGGTTTACACGAAAAGATTTCCGGGGAGCGTAGCGATTTCCGCGCGGAGGGGCACCGGTGTGGCCGGGCTCGTGCAGGCGTTGGAGGACGAATTGGGTGCGTGGCGATTGCGTTCGCGCTTTCGTGTTCCGCTCACGGAAGCAGGATTGATCGCGGAGATCCATCGCATCGGGCACGTGCTCGAGTTGCGTTACGAAGGTGAATTCGCTCTGATCGTGGCGCACACGCCGCCGCAGTTGCAGCAGAAGCTGAGCGGGTTTGCCGTGTAGCGCTCATCTTCTGTAGCCGCTCCGCTGTGCGAAGCGTGAGAGAAAACGGAGCCGTAATCCCGACAGCTACAGAAATCATTGACGCATGGCGTGAGCTTGGCGAGGTAGAGGCGATGAACTGGGCACGGGTCAAAGCCGCCGTCAGCCTGAAGGGGATCCCGGCGCCGCTGCGGAAACCGATCGTCGCTGTCATCGGCACCACCATCTTTCTGATTGGCGTGGCCATGATTGTTTTGCCAGGGCCGGCCATCGTTGTGATCCCGGTCGGGCTCGGCATTCTGGCCACGGAATTTGCCTGGGCGCGCCGCGCGATTCGCCGCGCACGCGTCATGATCGCCAAAGCTCGGGGGCGCGAATCCGGTAAAGCGCGATCGGCGCACGCCTCGAAATGACGAGCCGGGAACGGGTCGCGCAGCTCGTCGAGGTGTTCCCGGAAATTTATCCGGGCGCGAAATGCGAACTGGATTTCCATACGCCACTCGAATTGCTCGTCGCGACCATTCTCTCGGCCCAATGCACCGACAAGCGGGTGAACCTGGTCACGCCCGCGCTCTTCGCGAAATACCGAAAGGCGAAGGATTACGCCGGCGCGACTCAGCCGGCTCTCGAGCGGATGATTCGATCCACGGGATTCTTTCGCAACAAAGCAAAGAGCATCCGGGCCGCGGCTGCCGCCATCGTGGCAAAACATGGCGGCCAGGTGCCCGATAACATGGAGGGGTTGCACGATTTGCCGGGAGTTGGGCGAAAGACCGCCAATGTGGTGCTCGGCAATGCGTTCGGGAAAGATGAAGGCGTCGTGGTCGATACCCACGTGATGCGGCTCTCGCATCGTCTCCGCCTGACCCGCCAAACCGATCCGGAGAAGATCGAGCAAGAGCTGATGAAGCTGGTGCCGCGGAAGTCCTGGACGATCTGGAGCCACTGGCTCATCTGGCATGGACGCCGGCGCTGTTTTGCCCGGCGGCCCGATTGCACGCAATGCGAAATCTTTCGGCTCTGCCCGAGCGGGAAGATTTTTGTTCGCAGCGGCGAGGCGCTGCC
>DASQLH010000011.1:0-5980 GCA_035630155.1 Chthoniobacterales bacterium | reverse complement strand
CGCCGTCATGCTCGCGGTGGGAGTGATGATGGTCTTCGCGAGCGCGCTCAGTGAGTTTGTCGAACGGCATCCGACGATCAAGATGCTCGCGCTCAGCTTTCTCCTCTTGATCGGCGTGAACCTGATCGGCGAAGGCCTCGGATTCCACATCCCGAAAGGCTACACCTACTTCGCGATGGGATTCGCCCTCTTCGTGGAAGTGTTGAACATCAAATTGCGCAAGCAGGCTCCCGTCCCAGTCAAGTTGCACAACCCGCAGAAGAGCAAGCTGTAGTGCCGGCTTCGCCGGAAGCTCCAAATCCCAATACCCAAGCTCCAAGGAAATTCCAATACCCAAGCTCCAACGAACTTCCGCTGCCGAAGTTTTAGAATTTGGAAATTGGAACTTTGCTTGGGATTTGGGTTTTGGGATTTGAAGCGGCTACTTCTCCTGCTTGTGCACTTTCCCATCCTTCATGACGAACGCGACGGTCTTCAGCACGGTGACATCGCTCAGCGGGTCGCCCTGGACCGCGATGAGGTCGGCGCTCTTGCCGGGCTCGAGTGAACCGGTTTGATCGGCAATTCCGAGAAGGTCGGCAGCGTTCACAGTGGCGGCCTGGATGGCGCTGGCCGGAGTCATGCCGAATTTCACCATGAGCTCAAACTCATCGGCGTTGCGGCCGTGCTTCGAGACCCCGGCATCGGTGCCGAAGGCGATCTTCACCCCGGCGGGGATCGCTTTCTTCAACGCGTCGCCAGTAATGCTGAGGCGCCAATCGATTTTCTTGCGGACTTCCGGCGCATAGGCGTTGGGATTGGCCGCGATGCGCTCGAGATAGCCGTTGATGGTGGAAAGCGTCGGCACGTAATAAGCGCCGGAAGACTTGAAGAGCTTCAGGCTTTCGTCATCGATCAGGGTGCCGTGCTCGATCGAGTCGGCGCCGGCGCGCAACGCCAGGTTGATGCCGTCCGCGCCATGGGCGTGGACGGCGACCTTCTTGCCGTAGAGATGCGCGGTCTCGACGATCGCTTTCGCTTCGTCTTCGAACATCTGCGCACCGAGCCCGGCGCCAATGATACTGTTCACTCCGCCGGTGGCCGCCATTTTGATGACATCGACGCCGCGACTGATCTGTTTGCGCACCGCCTGGCGGCAGCCATCGGCGCCATCGCAAACGTTGTCGTGGCGATCCAGCACGTCGTGCAGTTCTTCGCGGAAGCCCAGCGTCGGATCCATGTGCCCGGAGCTGGTCGAGATGCCTCTCCCGGCGTCGATGATGCGCGGACCGACGGCCCATCCTTTGGCAATGGCGTCGCGAAGGGCGAGCGTCACGCCATCGGAGCTGCCGAGATTACGCACGGTAGTAAAGCCGGCCTCGAGTGTCTTGCGTGCGTTCCACGCCGCTTCGTAGGAGCGGTCGGCGACAGTGTCGGTCACGGAAGAGAGTTGGCCCTCGACGCCGGCGCGGTCGGAGGTGAGATGGACATGGCAATCGATCAGCCCGGGGAGGACAAAGCGGTCTTTCAGGTCGATCAAGGTCGCGCCTTCCGGCGGCTTGGCATGACCCTCCTGAATCGCCGTGATTTTTCCCTTGGCGATAAGCACGGTGGCGTTGCGTCGCGGTTCCTTGCCCGGACGGTCGAGAAGCGTGCCGGCGTGGATGACGGTATCGACCTTGGGCGGGGCGGAAGGGCTCGGCGTTTGCGCGAGGAGGGGAGAGGCAGCGAGCGTAGCGGAAAGAAGAAGCAGAGCGAGAAGGCGCATAGATGTCGGAACCTCAGATAAGCAGAGGAACATCCAACGTCCAACGCTCAACATCCAACGTCCAGATCAGAGGAAAGCTCTTGGAGCCGGCACGCCCTCGTGCCGGTGGGAGAGACAACGTTTGCCTCAACGGGAGAAACCCGCGTTTGCCTCAACGGCCTGGGGGCAGGCCGTCTCCAAAGATCATTTCCCGACGGCGCGAACGTCGGAATAGGTAACCTTGGTGCGGATGGTTCCTTGTTTACCCACCATGGAGCCATTCATTTCGGAGGAGGATTCGACGGGGGCCGGCTTGCCGTTGGGCATCATTTTGTAGCGGTTCACCGCTTCGAATCGCTCGATCAATACGACCAGCTTCACCCGCGTTGGCTTGTTCGAGACAAAGCGGACCTCGTCGATGAAAGGCGTGCCGCCACTGGTCTCGACGGCGAGCTCGCCGGTGGCGTTGGCGGAAATGTCCGAACCGCTCGCCACCACCGTCTCTTTTGGCAATGAGGCCAAACGGAAAACCGTCCGGCCCTTCGCATCGGTGGCGCTGGTCGCCGGCTTCCCGAAATATTCGGCGACGCGGCCGTAGTAAACCGTGCGCCGCTTTGGGGATTCCTTGGTGTAATTCTTGAGCTGGTCGGCGTTGGGCGGCTGGCCGTTGATGGAAACCAGGGTCCAGCGCTGGTCCTGCGGCTTCGCGGGATCCCAGCGGTCGATGACCACGCGCTCTTCCTTTTTGTTCTCCTCGGTCGATTCCGTTCGGATCGTGCGCGTGTAGGCATAATCCTCGGGAGTAACCGTGCGGGCGTGCGCGATGATCCGCTCTTTCAACGCATCGGGATTGTCCGCTTCGGCCGCGAAGGAAGCGGCCAGCGGGAGGGACGCGAACAGGGCAACTGCAAGGAATCGAGATCTCATTCGGCGAGTAACGTCCGATCTTGAACGAGCGTTCGCAAGCAACAGCGATCACGCTGTAGCAAAGGCGCTATGTCGCCGTTCCAAGCGCCTGCGGGCTAACGCCTCACGCGGTCGCCCGCCTTCTCACTCCACCCGGCCGAGTTTTCCCAGGGAAACTACCGCGCTGCTTCCTTTGGCGGTAGTCCGCCGCTTCCCACTCTTTTTAGCTTTCGAGGCTTTCGGTTTCGCCGGTGACTTCCTGGCACCGACTGATTTCGATTTGGATTTCGTTGCCATGCCGATCTTCTGCCTTCTAGGCAGGACGATGTCAATCCCGGCCCACGCCGGAAAGCCTGTGCTACTATCAGCGCGATGAGCCGGGACTTTGAGGAACTGGATTACCGGGAGACGGCGCTGGGTGATCTGAGCCTGCGGCGGAGGCGGATGCTGTCGTTAGGCGTGGAAATTTTTGAGGTGAAGCTCGGGGAAGCGTTCCTGATGTCGAGCTTGTTCCATGAGGTGGAAGAAGCGCTCGCGCATTTGGGATTGGCGGAATTGAAAGGCGAGAGCTGGGACGTGGTCGTGGGCGGGCTGGGGCTTGGATACACGGCGGCGGCGGCGCTGGAGCATCGCGAGGTCGCGTCCCTTCTGATCGTGGATGCCCTGGCACCGGTGATCGAATGGCACCAGCGCGGGCTGGTCCCGCTCGGCGAGAAACTCACAGGCGATCCGCGCTGCCGGATGTTGCACGCGGATTTCTTCGAGCTCGCGCAATCCGCGGAGGGTTTCGCTCCGGAGGAGCCGGGGCGAAAGTTTCACGCCGTGCTGTTGGATATCGATCATTCGCCGAGCGATCTGCTGCATCCGCGCAACGCAGCGTTTTACCAAGCCGACGGTCTGCGCGCCCTGGCGGGGCACTTGCATCCGGGCGGTGTCTTCGCGCTTTGGTCGGACGATCCGCCGGATGAAGAATTCCTCGGTCTGCTGGGCAACGCGTTCGCGAATGCGCGGGCCCACGTCGTTACGTTTCCCAATCCACTGACGGAGGGTGATTCAGCCAGCACGGTGTATGTGGCGGACAAGAGCTGAAACCAATTACGAAATCCGAAGCACGAAATCCGAAACAAGCTCGAATTTCAAACTTCGAATGATCTAAACGGCCGGTTTCCGGGGCCTCCGAACATTCGGACATTGTTTCGGATTTCGTGCTTCGGATTTCGAATTTCTCACCGCCGGGTGAGCCGCACTCGTTCGTTCTTTTGATCGAAGGTGACCACGAACTGGCTCAAGGTCTTGGCGCCCACATTGCCGATATCGGAGAGCGCGGGAAAGGTGATTGTCGGCTCGGGAAACTCGTGGCGACCCAGCCGGATGACATCCTTGACCTGGACTTGCTTGATCTCCATCTCGCCACTGGCACTTCTGGCCCGGCCCACGACGACGGCTTCTGACGCGCGCGTCAGTTTCTCAGCGAACGCGGTCGGAAGGACGAAAGCGCCGACCATATTCCCGGAATCGAGATGCGCGTCGATCTTCGTACTGCCCACGCTCATTTCGAGGAGCGGGATGCCGTCCTTGCTTTTGTAGTCGAGGATTTCGGCGCCGTCGGCCTTGGGCAATTCGCCTTTCTCAATCCGAAGCAGCTTGGCCGGATAATCCAAAGTGACGAGATACTCGGAGAAGACGCTCAGGCCCAGGATGCCGTCGATGTCCAAAGGGCGCGGCGACTTCCGGTAGTTCCGCGAGCCGGCGGTGACGTCAGTGAAGCGCAGACCCCCGATCTCGATCGACTCCAGCGTCACCCTCTCGGCCATTTGCGGATTGCGCCCAGAGCCGTCGGTCGCCCGGAGCTGGCCGGTGGATTTCAGCGCCAGCTTCTCCATCAGCGACGAATCGATGCGCGCGCCACCCTGCGCGCCGGTGTCGATTCCGAACACGAACGGCCCTTTGCCGTTTACCATCAATTCGATGGTGGGCATGCCGCCATCGATCTTGATCGGAATTTCGAGGGGCAATTTCGCGGTGGCGCCGGCGGAATGAGCGTCACGCGCGTGCCACGAGCAGGAAAGGGTGATGGCGACAAGCAGCGAGAGTCTGAGAAATTTTTGCATCGCAGATTAACGCCGCTGCCGATCGATTTTGTCTGAGATCAGATTTCACGCGGCCAAGGTCCTTGGAGACGGGCCTGCCCCCCAGGCCATCGAGAATTGATGTCCCATCCCGGACGGTCCCGCGCCTGCGAGGGCAGGCCGTCTCCATCCGAGGTCCACATTTGCTTCTTGGCAACAGCGGGGCCGCCGCCAACAATCATCCCAAAATGCGCCGGCCCCCTCTCTTGTTCGCGGCAGGTCTCATATTTATGTCCGCTTCCCTTCGTGCGGAAACGCCCGCCGAAGCCGTCCGCGCGATGGTCGACGCCGAAAAGAAGTTCTACGAGACCGGCCAGGAGAAAGGCACCCGCGCTGCCTTCCTGGAATTCCTCGCCGAAGACGGAATTGTTTTCCGGCCCGGGCCGGTCAACGGCAAGGAGGCTTGGGCAAAACGACCGGAGGCCGGCCTGGACCTGGTCTGGGAACCCACCTTTGCCGTCATCGCGCGCAGCGCCGACTTCGGTTACGACACCGGTCCTGCGAAGTGGAGAGCGACCAGGCAGGAGGAGAAATTCACCGGTCACGGGCAGTTCATCTCGATTTGGAAAAAACAGAAAGACGGCTCGTGGAAAGTCGCGCTCGACTGCGGCATCGAAAATCCGGAGCCAACCGGCAAACCGGAAACACTCCGCCTGGTCGTGCTGGATGAGCCGAAGGCCGCAGGGGATTTTAATGAGGCGCAAAAGAGCCGCTGGGACGTCCAGGAGAAGTTTACCCAGGCCGCTAAAACCGATTCGGCCATGGCCACGCTCAAATTCGCCGCGGATGAAATTCGCGTCTTTCGCGACGGTCATTCTCCGTCCGTGGGCAAGGAGGCCGCGCGACCGTTGCTCGACGCCAGCGCCGGCAGAATGACCTACGAAATGCTGGGCGCGGACATGAGTCGCTCCGCCGATCTCTCCTACACCTACGGCAAATACTCCAACCTTCGTCGTAAAGGCACAGAGCAAGGTCACTATTTCCAGATCTGGCAGACTGATAAGAGCGGGGAGTGGAAGCTGGCGCTCGACTGGGCGCAGCCGGTGCCGGAAAAGAAGTAGCTGGTTTCGGCAAGACGCTCTTCTGTAGTAACTGTCTTGAGTTCAAGCGAGGAGAGGATCGGTTTTGAGGGAGCTGTTGAGGGCGATAAGTAATTTTCGCATGGTGGCGGTAAGAGCGAGCTTGGGCGGTTTGCCTGCGGCGCGGAGGCGCTGATAAA
>DASQLH010000010.1:0-9468 GCA_035630155.1 Chthoniobacterales bacterium | reverse complement strand
GGCATGTGGAGCACGTCGTAATAAAATTCGTCCGGCTCGTCCCAGAGCCCGATGCCCTGGCCGCCGAGGTCGTTCATCGCCCCGGCGATGCCGAGGAAATGCTCGAAGAATTTCGTGGCGATATTTTCGTAAACCGGGTTTTGCCGCGCCAGCTCGAGCGCCATCCGCATCATGTTGAGGCAGAACATTCCCATCCAGCTCGTGCCGTCGCTTTGCTCGAGATGGCCGCCATCCGGCAACGGCGCGCTCCGGTCGAAGACGCCGATATTATCGAGACCGAGGAACCCGCCCTGGAAAATATTTTTGCCTTTGGAATCCTTCCGGTTCACCCACCAGGTGAAGCCGATGAGTAGTTTGTGGAAGGCGGTTTCGAGAAAATCGCGGTCGCCCCGGCCGGTTTGTTTTTCCTCGATCTTGTAAACGCGCCACGCGGCCCAGCCGATGACCGGCGGATTTACGTCGCCGAAGTTCCATTCGTAGGCCGGGACCTGGCCGTTGGGATGCTGGTACCACTCGCGCAAAATGATATCGAGCTGGCCCTTGGCGAAGAGCGGATCGACCAGCGCGAGCGGGAGACAATGGAACGCCAGGTCCCAAGCGGCGTACCACGGGTACTCCCATTTGTCCGGCATCGACATGACGCGCTCGTTGTAGAGATGGCGCCACTCGGCGTTGCGCCCGCGCTTGCGTTCCGGCGGGGGAGCGGGCTGGCCGGGATCGCCTTGGAGCCAATCCTCGATGACGTAATGATAGAATTGTTTGCTCCAAAGCATGCCGGCGAGCGCCTGGCGATGGATCAGCTTGTGCTCGGCGCTCAGGGAAGCGGGTTCGAGCGCATCATAAAATTCATCCGCCTCCAGCTTCCGTGACTGGAAAACGCTCTCGAAATTCTCGAACGCCTTTCGATCCAGCACGGGAAGGCAAACGTGCTCGGGCATCTCGCCCGGTTCGTCGGACAGTTCTTCCTTCACCGTTTCGCCCACGCGGCCGAACCAGAGCCGCACCACCTCGCTCGCGCCTGGTTGAATGGTGAAGGCGTAATGCGCGGCGGCCTTCGTTCCGACGCACTCGGGATTCACCGCCTCTCTTCGGCCCTGCACGATGAAATCGTTGATTCCATCTTTCACGAATGGCGACCGGTTCGGCGACGAAAAGAGCCGCTCCGAATTGGTTTCGTTGCCGGTGAAAAGAAGCTCGCGGGCATCCGCACAATGCAATTCGTAATCTCCCAGCGCGTGATGACTCGCCTGGATGGCCGGGCAATGTTCCGCCAGGTCCGAGCTCGCTCGCAACACCGGGCGCCGATCGTCCCGGCCCCAGGCCCAGGTGTTGCGGAACCAGAGCGTCGGCAACACATGCAGCTCCGCCGGCTCCGGCCCGCGATTCGTCGCCGTCACGCGAATGAAAAAATCGTCGGGATCGACCTTGGCGTATTCGAGCGAGATATCGAAGTAGCGCTGCTCCCGCAGGACACCCATATCCCACAGTTCGACTTCGGGATCGTGCTTGGGCCGGCCATGATTGGCCGTCACGAGTTCCTCGTAGGGAAAACGCGTCTGCGGATAACGGTAAAGCATCCGCATGTAGCTGTGAGTCGGCGTGCAGTCCGTGTAGAAATAAATCTCCTTCACATCCTCGCCGTGCGAACCCTGCGGGCCGGTCACGCCGAAGAGCCGCTCCTTCAACATCGCATCGCGGCCGTTCCAGAACGCGAAGGCCAGGCAGAGCCGCTGTTTGAAATCCGAGATGCCGCCTATCCCGTCCTCGCCCCAGCGAAAGACACGCGACCGCGCCTGATCGTGCGGGAAATAATTCCAGGCATCGCCGTTGGCGCTGTAATCCTCCCGCACCGTGCCCCAGGCCCGCTCCGCCAGATACGGCCCCCACAAATGCCAGCGCTCGTCTTTGTTATTCTCCGCGACGCGCTGCTGCTCGGCGTTCACTTCGCCGATTAGCGATCAAAAATCGAAAATCGGCAATCGAAATTCGAAAATGTAGTCACTCCCACTCGATCGTGCTCGGCGGCTTGGTCGAGATATCGTAGCAGACGCGATTGACGCCTTTGACCTCGTTGATGACGCGCGTCGAGATCCTGGCGAGTAATTCATACGGCAGCCGCACCCAATCCGCCGTCATCCCGTCCTGACTTTCCACGACCCGGATCGCGATGGTGTTTTCGTAGGTGCGTTGATCGCCCATCACTCCGACGGAACGTACCGGCAACAAAACCGCGAACGATTGCCAGACGCGATAATACCAATCGGACGCCTTCATCTCGCTCACCACGATTGTGTCGGCATCGCGCAAAATCCGGAGCCGCTCCGGCGTGACTTCGCCGAGAATGCGCACCGCCAAACCCGGCCCCGGAAACGGCTGCCGGTAAACAATCTCCTTCGGCAAACCGAGCTGCAATCCCGCCTGCCGCACCTCATCTTTGAAGAGTTGGCGCACCGGTTCGACCAGCTCGAAATGCATCTTCTCCGGCAGCCCGCCGACGTTGTGATGGCTCTTGATCACGTGCGCCGGGTTGCCGCCGATCGCGACGCTCTCAATCACGTCCGGATAAAGCGTGCCCTGCGCGAGAAAATGATAGCCGCCATGCCCAGCACCACTTGCGTCATCTTCTGCGAGCAGCTCCTCGGTCGCGTGCTGGAAAACCTTGATGAATTCGCGGCCGATGATCTTCCGTTTCTCCTCGGGATCGGTCACGCCTTTGAGCAGGCTCAGGAAACGATCGGCCGCATCCACGTATTTGAGCCGGATATGGAAGTTTTCGTCGAAGACGCGCTGCACCATTTCTTCCTCGCGCGAGCGGAGGAGGCCGTTGTTTACAAAAATGCAGGTGAGCTGATCGCCGATCGCCTTGTGCAAAAGCGCCGCCGTCACGGATGAATCCACGCCGCCGCTCAGGCCGAGCACCACCTTTTGGTCGCCCACCTGCCGGCGCACCCGCTCGCAGGCTTCCTCGATGAACGACCCCATCGTCCAGTCCATTGATGCCCCGCAGATGTGAAAGACGAAATTCTGGAGGATCTCTTTCCCGCGCGGCGTGTGCGCCACTTCCGGATGAAACTGGAGCGCGTATAATTTTCTCGCCGGATCTTCCATCGCGGCGAAAGGCGCATTCTCGGTGGAGGCGGCCGTGCGAAAGCCCGCCGGCACCTTCGTCACCTTGTCGGCGTGACTACACCAGATATCGATTTGTTCGCCGATGCCGTCGAACAGTTTCGATCCATTCGAAATATGAAGCATGCCGGCGCCGTATTCGCGGCGCTCACTGAATTCGACCTCGCCGCCGAGATGGTAGGCCATCAGTTGCATCCCGTAGCAAATCCCCAGGACCGGAATTCCCAGCTCAAAAATTTTCGGATCGAGCTGCGGTGCCCGCTCGTCATAAACGCTCGCCGGCCCACCCGAAAGCACGATCCCCTTCGGCTGGAGCGCGGCGACTTCCTCGGCCGGGATGTTGAAGCGCACGATCTCGGAATAGACCTGGCATTCGCGGATGCGGCGCGCGATCACTTGGGTGTACTGCGAGCCGAAATCGAGGATGAGGATCCGGGAATGCGCGGTCGCGGCTGCCGTCTTCACGGATAATCTCCCCTGAGGTAGGGATCGTCAGAGCGATTCATGGGGCCGAGCTGGCCCTGCCCCGTAATCCCGCGTTTGAATTTTTCCGCCGCCTCTTCCGCGAGAGGTTTTTCCAGCGGATCGGCGCAACCGCCCGCGAGAATCGCGCTGGCGATGCAGAACGCGATAGAGAAGGCCTTCAAGCACCGACAATAATTGGAAAAGTGACCAGTGACAAGTGACCAGTGACGAGTTTCAATTCGGCGCTGTTCCGATCTCTCTTTACTTGTCACACGTCCCTCGTCGCACGTCACTGTCTTCCCATGATTGACCCGGAAGTCTTGCTCCAGGGATATCGCCTCGGCGTTTTTCCGATGGCGATGGAGGACGGCGAGATCGGGTGGTTCTCGCCCGATCCGCGCGCGATTCTGCCGCTCAAGGAATTTCACGTACCCCAGACGCTCCAGCGCATCGCCCGCAAAAAAGTCTTCGAAATCCGCATCGACGCTTCCTTCGCCGAGGTCATGGAGCAATGCGCCCAGCGTCCGGAAACCTGGATCAACGCCGAGATCATCGAAAGCTACACGCGTCTCCATCAGATCGGCCACGCCCACTCAATCGAAGCCTGGCAAGACGGCCAGCTTGTCGGCGGCCTCTACGGAGTCTCAATCGGCGGCGCCTTTTTCGGCGAATCGATGTTTCACCACGTCCGCGACGCCTCGAAAATTGCCCTCCTCTCCCTCGTCGAACACCTGCGCGCGAGAAAATTCCTCCTCCTCGACACCCAATGGCTCACGCCCCACCTCCAAAAATTCGGCGCCATCGAAATCTCCCGCTACGAGTACCTCCACCTCCTGAACTCCGCCGTGAATCTACCGCGCCGCTTCATGGACTAATCACCAAATTTCGGATACCGGATACCGGATTGCGGAAAGAGAAGGCTGCAACATCACCGCACGCGCATCAATCCTTTCCGGTTTCCGAAATCCGCAATCCGAAATCTCGTTTGCTCCCCGCCGCGAATTCCGCATAGTGACGCGCTCGCGGCTTTCACGCGATCCGCGCACCACGGCTGGGTAGCTCAGTTGGTAGAGCAGAGGACTGAAAATCCTCGTGTCGGGGGTTCAATTCCCTCCCCAGCCACCTTTCCGAATAGCGCTCTTATTCCATTCGCAACGCCGCCATAGGGCTGATGCGGGTGGCGCGGCGGGCTGGGAGCCAGGTGGCAAAGAGGGCGGCGATGGCCAAAACGAGCGGGGCGAAGGTGAAGGCTACGGGATCGAGGGCGCCGACTTCGTAGAGAATGCCGCTGAGGATTTTTCCGGTGGCGGCGGCAAGGAGAAGGCCGAGGAGAATGCCGCTGAAGAGCATGATGGAGCCTTCGCGCATGATCATGCGCAAAACCATGCCGGGTTGGGCGCCGAGGGCCATGCGGATGCCGATCTCGCGAGTCCGGCGCGCGACGGAGTAGGCTTTCACGCCGTAAAGGCCGACGACGGCGAGACCGAGAGCGAGGCCGCCAAAAACGGAAAACATCGCGGCGCCGGCACGGACGATCCAGAGCTGAAAATTGCTGTCGAGATGTTGGGCGAAAGTTTTCAGCGAGAGAACGGGAAGGGCGGGATCGACTTCGCGGACGGTGCGGCGAAGCAGATCGGCGGTGGCGGCTTCAGTGCCGGGGGCGAGCGACCGAAAGCGAACAAAGAATGAAATATTGCTTTGGAAGCCGCGTGCGAACGGAACGTAGATCTGCCCGGGAGGATCTTTCTCGAAAAGCTGCTGCGTCGTGGCCGGAACGATGCCGACAATTTCGATGGTTTCCTTGGCGGCCGTCGCGCCGCTAAGATCGGCGTTAGCTCCGACACCTGTTCCGCCGCTCTTGGCGCGCGGCGCGGTGTCGCTCGCGTATTGAATGCGCTGACCGAGTGCGTCGCCGTCCGGCCAAAGTTTTTTCGCGAGGACGTCGTCGATGATAGCAACCATGGGCCCTTCTGATTGCGTCGCTTCCGCCTGGCTGAAGACGCGGCCGCGCACGACTGGCAAACCGACTGTCGCAAAATAATCGGCGCCGACGCTGTTCCAAGCGGCGCTAAAGGCAAGACCTTCCGCGGCGGTGGCGGGCTTGGCGTCGGGTGCGGCTTGAAGGCCGGCGCGCTGGACGTTTCGATTCAGCGAGATCATGCCGAACGGCACGGTCGCCGAGACACTGACGTGCTCGACAGCAGGCAGCGAGGCCAGGCGTTCTTCCAGGTTGCGATAAAGATCCTGCGCGCGTTGTGGCTCGTAACCGGCAAGACTTGCGTCGGTTTCGAGGAGAAAACTCGACCCGGCTACGAGGCCGGTATCCACCGAGGCGGCTTTGCCGGCGCCGCGGATAAACAGCGCGGCCGCGGTGAGGAGCGCGAGCGAGAACGCGATCTGAGCGACGACGAGCGGATTGCGCGGGAGAAATTTCCAGCGGCGCCGGACAACATCTTCGCCGGCCTGTTCCTTTAGATCGGCCACAACCGCGCTGCGGGAAAGCTTGAGCGCGGGTCCGAGCGCGAACACGAGCGTGCCAACGACGCAGAAGCCGAATGTCGCGGCGAGGATCGAGAGGTTCGGTCCAGCGAGCCAGACGATGTCGAGCGGCAACATTTTGCCGAGCGAAGCGACGAGCAAATTCGACGACCAAAGCCCGAGGAGAAGTCCGCACGCGCCCCCGAGGAGCGAAAGGACGAGACCTTCGGTGAGAAGCTGGCGCACGATGCGGAAACGGCTGCCGCCGAGCGCCAGGCGGATGGCGATCTCTTTGCGGCGCGCGGTACCGCGGGCGAGCAGCATGTTGGCGAGATTAAGGCACGCCACGAGCAGGACCACGACCGCCATGCCGAGCAGCATCGGCGCGATCTTCGCCATCCCGCCTTCACCCGAGGGAGAGGTGCTGACGGAAAACCGCGAGATAGGTGTCGTGGTAAAGGTCTGGTCCTTTTGCTCAACCGGGAAGGCTTTCTCCAGGTTCGCCGCCAATCCTTCCAGCGCAGGTTTGGCGGAGGCCGCGGTCAGCCCCGGCTTCAGCCGGCCGATGATGAGCAATTGCGCGCCGGCGCGCTCGCCGAAAGGTGTCTTGTTCTCCTGTTCGAAATCGTTCGCGATCCGCTCGTAGTTGCTCATCGGCAGCCAGACCTCCGGGGAGATGATCTGCATCGTGCCGGTGAACCCGCGCGGCGCGATGCCAACGATGGTGAAGGGATGCCCGTTGATGAGCAATTCCGAGCCGAGCAGGGATGGGGCGAGATTATGTTTCTGCCAGTAAGCGTAGCTGACGATCGCGACCGGTGCGTTGCGTCCGAGCGTCTCTTCCTCAGGCAGGAACGTCCGACCTCGCAGGAGCGGGACTCCGAGCACCGAAAAATAATTCGAGCTCACGATGCCGGAAAAGGTGCGGCGCGTATCGCCTTTCTGTCCGAGGCCGACCAGCGCCAGGTTGTAGGCCATCACGTCGGTGAAGATTTCATTTTGGGACCGGATGTCGTTGTAGGTCGGATAGGAAAAGCCGCGATACGTTTTCGGGTTCTTTTTGTCCTGGGAAAAAACCTGAACCATCTCGTGCGGCTTCGCGTAGCCGGGCGGCGCGAAGAACATAGTGTGGACGAGACTGAAGACGGCGGTGTTGGCCCCAATGCCAAGCGCGAGAACGACGACGGCCGCGATGGTGAATCCCGGCGATTTGAAAAGCTGGCGCAGGGCGAACTTAAGATCCTGGATCATATGCAGTAGGATGCGGGCGGGCCCGCCATTGGATTCAAAAATCGCCGGATGTCTTTGAGCGTGGCGACGATGTCATGGGGAGCGCAGGCTGCCAGCCTGTTCATCTCGGCAGCTTGCCGAGATGCGTTGCTCGACGCGGTGACTCAGTGCCAGGCCGAAAGTGCTTCGATTGCAGCCGGCAAGCTGCCGGCTGCGGCAGGCAGGCAGCCTGCGCTCCCCGGAAATCTGATCAGGCCGCGACGAGCGGCGGGAATTCGTGCGGCGAAGCCGTGCCGTTGAATTTCGGGTAAAGGAACTTGGTGACCGGCACGTTTTCTTTCGCCACGCCGACCGCTTCCTTTAATCCGGCATCACGCAGTTTCGTGAGCGATTGCTCCAGCAGACGCGTGCCAAAGCCGCGATTTCGATACTCCATTGAAACACACGGTCCGGGTGTCAGGTGAATTTCCGATTCAGGATCGTGCGAAATCACCGCGGCGCCGATGATGCGCAAGCCATGGCGCAGCGCCAGGATGGTGGATGCCGGCGAAGCGAAGGCGCGCTCCAGCCAGAGATCGATGCGCTCCGTGACTTCCTGCATCGCCGGGCTCCAGGCCGGATCGAGCACGAACGAGCTCGAGATGATCTTGCGCAGCTCAATCTCGTCCTCCGCCGTGGCCGGGCCGATTTCGTAATGCTCCGGCAGCTCGTTGGGAAATGGGGGAAGCTGGGTCAGGTCCCAGCTAAATCGAATCCAGTTGCTCAAGTTCATACGGTCGGTCGGTAGTATCGTGCGGGGAATTGGGGCCGCAACTACGCGTTCCGAAGAATGATCGGGCGAGAAAGTTGCGGCGAGCGCAAATTTTTTCGCAGCAACCGCCGGCGGCCTGAGGACAGCCGTGTCCAAAAAACGAAGGGCAGGCTAAATCGCCTGAACGGCCTTGAGCGTTTCGTGAAGCGAGCTGTAAAGCTCGCGATACTGGGCAACGCCGCGGCGCAAGACGGGCTTGAAATTCGCCAGGTCCGCGATGTTCACGATCTGATCGACGCTCTGCACGAACGCGCTCATGGCATCGTTGGTCGGGAAACGATGGCTGATAAGCACGACGAAATGCTGGCGGCGTTCGGCCCCCGGGCGTTTCACCATCGCGCGCAGGATGGGATTGTTCTGCGGCGTCGAGCCTTTGAAGTTCTCGTAAACGACCACGACGTTGTAGCTGTAGGTTTTGAGCTTTAGGAGGACGTCTTCCTCGAACAAACCGAGGTGCACCTTGTAGGTCATGTCGATCAACTGCGGCACGACCATTTTCTGGTATTGCTGATGGTCGACGCAAACGAGCGCCGTGTTGTCGCCGAGATCGAAGAACGAAGAGTCTTGGGTTTCCATGGCTTAACGGAAGGCGTTGGCGGGAAGATCGAGGCGCAGACCGGAGTCGAGATCGTTGTCCACGCCACGCGCTTTTTGGATGAGGTCGATGCCGCGGCCGACCCGGCCTTTCCGGCTCGCGAACAATCTCGCGGTCTCTTCCGTGATGTGATCGTTCTCGTAGGCGTTCAGGATTGATTGATCGAAAGTCAGCCACCCGAAGGGCGAGCTGGCTTCGATGATCTCGTAGAAATTCCGATGCTCCCCTTCGCCGATCGCGATCGTTTCGCGGGTGCGAAGGTTGTTGCCCAGGATTTCCGTGAGCAATTGCCGGCCGCCGCCCACCTTGGGCGCGAGGCGCTGGCTGACGATGTAGCGCATGGTGTCGGCCAGGCGGATGCGGAGCTGTTGCTCTTCGCCAAGGGAGAAGAGGCCTAGAATACGATTGATGGCCTGCCCGGCGTCCACCGTGTGCAGCGTGCTCAAAACGAGATGGCCGGTTTCCGCGGCCATGAGCGCCACTTCCACCGTTGCCCGGTCGCGCATTTCGCCGACCAGAATCACTTTCGGCGCCTGGCGGAGCGCCGCGCGCAGCCCATTTGGATAGTTGTTGAAATCGTGGCCGAGCTCGCGCTGGTTGAACGTCGCCCGCTTCGTCGGATGGACGAATTCGATGGGGTCTTCCAGCGTTACGATATGCACCGGCTGCTGCTCGTTGATCTCATTGAGCAATGCCGCCAGCGTCGTCGTCTTTCCGCTTCCCGTTGCACCCGTGACCAGGACCAGCCCGGTTTTTTCCTTGG
>DASQLH010000009.1:0-25379 GCA_035630155.1 Chthoniobacterales bacterium | reverse complement strand
AATCATCGAGCCGTAGGTGTAGCCGTTCATGCCGCCACCTGGTTCCTGAAACACGGCACGCCAGAGAAAGATCGTGCCGGCGAGCGGGATCAGCCCGAAGACCGCGCGCAGAAAATAATTCCAGCGGTAAACGAAAGTGTTCTGGAGGCCGAGGTTGAAAACGGTGAGGTATTTTCTCACACGGCCCCTTCTTTAGTCCGGCCGATCTTCTGCAGCGCTCGATCATGGAAGTACGTCAGGAGGAGAAGTGCCGAACCGGCCCCGATCAGCGCCAGGCACATATCCGATTGCGTGTCCCAAACGTCGCCCTGGCTGCCGAGAAAATCGTCGGCGGCAGCGCCGCCGATGAGCGCCGCCCACCATTCGAGAAGTTCGTAGAAGGCACTAATGGCCAGGCAAATCGAGACCACGAGAAACGAAAGCCAGCTCTTCCGATTAATTACGTTCAGGCGAATGAGGACCTCCCGCGCGATTATCGCAGGCCCGAATCCCTGCATGACATGGCCGAGCCGGTCGTAGTGATTGCGCTCCCAGCCAAAAAGCGGGCGGAGCCAATCAAAGGCCGGCACGCGCGCATAAGTGTAATGCCCGCCTACGCAGAGCACGCACATGTGGAGCGCGATCAGCGCGTAACAAAGAGTCGTGAAGCGGAAGCGACGGTAGGTAGCGAGAAGGATCGCGATGCCCGCGAAGACGGGTGAGACTTCCAGCCACCAGGTGAAGCGATCGTACGGTTGCCACCCGGACCAGGCCATCACCGCTGCCACGATCAAGAGAAGCGCCAGATGCGATCGCGGGATTTCTTTCATGTGGCGTTGGAGCGTTTTTTGCGGACGAGCTCCACGGCGAGCTTGATGGCGGCGATCATACTGTCGGGCCGCGCGATATTTTTCCCCGCAATTTCGAAAGCGGTGCCGTGGTCCGGGCTCGTCCGGGGAAAGGGAAGGCCGAGCGTGACGTTCACCCCTTCATGAAAGGCATGCAGCTTCAGCGGAATCAAACCTTGATCGTGATACATGCAGAGAACGGCATCCCAAGCGCCGTTCACCGCGTGATGGAAAATTGTGTCGGGCGAGAAAGGACCGTGGAAGATTTTCGATTTTCGATTTTCGATTTCCCATTGAAGTTGTTGCAGCGCCGGGAGGATCACATCCGTCTCTTCTTTTCCGAGGGCGCCGGATTCGCCGGCGTGTGGATTTAAACCCGCGACGGCGATTCGGGGAGCGGCCAGGCCGCGCTGGCGAAGAAAAGCTTCGAGAAGCAATCCGACGCGGACAATCTCTTCGCTTCGTAACGTGTGCGAAACTTCGCACAGAGGAATGTGCGTGGTCACGAGCGCGACCGTAAGTTTCCCGCCGGTCAAGAGCATCGCGAAATTGCTCACGCCGCAACGGTCGGCGAAGAACTCGGTCTGGCCGGGAAACTGAAAGCCAATCTCGTACATGCGGGCTTTGTGAATCGGGCCGGTGACAATGGCGTCGATCTCGCCGCGCAAGGCGAGCTGGGCTCCTTCTTCCAAAGCCTGCAAGGCGGCTCGGGCCGTTTCGGATGTCGGCTGGCCTGGCGAGCAGTCAAGCGATGGACCGATGACCGAATATTCCGCGTCAGCCGGCAAGCGGCCTGAGGCGAGCGCGGCCCGCACGATTTCCGGGCCGATGCCGGCCGGGTCGCCCAGAGTAATGCCGATGCGGCAGCGCATCGCGCATTGTCACCAAGACCGCGGTGAGTCGCAAGATGGATCAACCCGCGCCGAACGGACCCTCATCCTCCCTCTTGCGAAAGGACTCCCTCTCCCCTTGGGAGAGGGTAGGGTGCCCTCCGGATTGCGCTGCTGTCCGGAGAGTGTTGCTGAACAGAAAGGCAGATTCGCGGCCGCGAACTAGAATTTGCGGATGTAAGCCTTCTCGCGAAGCCCGGCCAGCCAGATCTCTTGCTGGCGCTGCTGCTCCTCCTGCATCAATTTCTTTTCGATCTCGGGCCGCAGCTTGGCCAGCGACGGCGTCTGGCCGCCGCGTTTCTCTTCCACCTTGAGAATGTAATAGTTCGGTCCCAGCTCGATCACGTGGCTCACGCGCCCAGCCGGCAGAACAAACGCGACCTTTTCCAGCTGCGGCGCCAGCGTTTTGCGCTCGATCCACCCCCAGTCGCCGCCCGAATCCCGGGTCGCATCTTCCGAATACATCTGCGCCATGCGATCGAAAGGCGCGCCGTCGGCGAGTTTGCCGAGAATTTCTTCTGCGATCGCTTTCTGCGCGGCCGAATTACCTTCCGCCGCCCGCGTCGGGATCATGATCAGCCGCAGCTTGACCTGTTCCTTGGCGGTGAATTCCGCCTTATGCTTCTGATAATACTCGTTGACCTTCGTCGGCGAAATGGTCGTGACCGGTTTCACATTCTTGCCTCGCATGGCCGCGACGATGATCTTCTCCTTCTCGAGCTTCTTGAATTCGCTCAGCGAATAATTCTGGGCCTGCAAAGTCTTGATGAAGGTCGCGCGGTCGCCGCCGAATTCGTCGCGAATGATGTCGTTGATTCGCTGCTCCACAAAATAGTCTGGCAGCTCGAATTTTTCCTTCTGAAAAGATTGCACGATGAGCTGCCGATCGATCAAATCCTGCAGCGCGGCTTCGCGCGCCTTCTTGACCTCTTCCTCCAGTTCCGCCCCTTTGAATTGCGTGCGCAAGAGCCGTTCGCGCGGCGCGGAGAGCCCGCGGACCTGCGAGTAAGTAATGACCTCGCCGTTCACGACCGCGGCGATGCCATCGATAACGCGGGCCTCGTCGTCCTGCTGCGCGAACGCACCCTGGCAGAGCGGTGAAACGACGAGCGTCGCCGTCGCCAGCAAAGCGGCAAATATGGGTCGAATCATGGTTTTCAAATCTTCCTGATCAATTCCAAAACCTCAGCCAATTGGCGGTCGATTCTATCGGTACTTATGCGAGGGAATTTGCCTCCTACAAGTAGAAAATCCCCGCGCCGGGTGAGCATTAGTTTTCCTTCACGCACCTCGACTCGAGTGACGCCGGCCCTGGCCGCGGAGAGCTTGATTTCGGTGAGAAGGAGCAGGTTGTCAACCGCCAGAGGGAATTTGCCGTAGCGGTCCCGCCAATCTTTGCGCAAACGATCGAGCTGTTCGCGCGTCGTGATTTCGGCGAGGTGCCGGTAAGCCTGGATTCGCAAGGTGGGATCGGTGACGAAACTTGTCGGAATGAAGGCAGGCACCCGGGCTTCCCGACCGAGCTGGACGAACTCTGCCTCGTTGGTCGCGACGAAGTCCAAACGGACCTCGACTTCCACGCGCGCTCTCGTCTTCTCGCCTTTGAGTTGCCCCACCGCCTGCTTGAGCAGCTGGCAATAGAGATCAAAACCGACCGCCATGATGTGGCCGCTTTGCGCCGTGCCGAGGATGCTGCCGGCGCCACGAATCTCGAGATCGCGCATGGCGATGCGGAAGCCGGCGCCGAGCGAGCTGTATTGCTTGATGGCGTTGATGCGCTTCCGCGCCGCGCCTACCGTCATCATCTCGCGCGGGAGCAGCAGATAAGCATAGGCCTTGTGCTCCGCCCGGCCGACGCGCCCGCGCAGTTGATAAAGATCGGCGAGCCCAAACCGGTCCGCGCGGTCGATGATGATCGTGTTGGCGTTTGGAATATCGAGGCCGCTTTCGATGATCGTCGTGCAAACCAGGACATCGATTTTTCCCGCCACGAAACGCGCCATGACGGACTCGAGTTCGTCCGCGCTCATTTGGCCGTGGCCGAATTCGACGCGGGCCCGCGGGCAAAGCTCGGCGATCCGGTCGCGCATTTTCTCGATCGATTGCACGCGATTGTGCAGGAAATAGACCTGGCCCTGGCGGTCGAGCTCGCGGTTGATCGCGTCCCGGATGATGCGCTCGTCATAACCGCACACGACCGTCTCGACCGGAAGCCGATTCAGCGGCGGCGTCTCGATGGTGGACATGTCTTTGACGCCCACGAGCGAGAGATAAAGCGTGCGCGGGATCGGGGTGGCGGAAAGCGTGAGCACGTCCACCAGCTTGAAGAGCTCTTTGAACTTCTCTTTGTGGAGAACGCCGAAGCGCTGCTCTTCGTCGATGACGACAAGGCCGAGATCTTTGAATACGACGTCGCCGGAAATGAGACGGTGCGTGCCGATGACGATGTCCACGCCGCCGTCGCGGAGCAGCTCGAGCACTTTGCGCTGTTCGGCGTGCGAACGGAAGCGGCTGAGCATTTCGATTCGCACCGGATAATCGAGCATGCGTTGCCGGAAGGTCTCGAAATGTTGCTGGGCGAGAACAGTGGTCGGCGCGAGGACCGCAACCTGTTTTCCTTCCATGACCGCTTTGAACGCCGCGCGAATGGCCACCTCCGTTTTGCCAAAGCCAACGTCGCCGCAGATGAGCCGGTCCATCGAGCGCGGCAGCTCCATGTCGTGTTTGGTCGCCGAGATCGCGGTCAGCTGGTCCGGCGTTTCCCGGAAAGGAAAGGAATGCTCGAACTCGCTTTGCCATTTTGTGTCCGGGCCGAAGGCGTGGCCGAGCTGCGTCTCGCGCTCCGCCTGCACGGCGAGCATTTTGCCGGCGTAATCGAAGATCGACGCGGCCGCGTTCTTCTTCGCGCGCGCCCATTTGGCGTCGGCGAGGGAGCTGAGTGGCGGCGATTTTTTACCGACCCCGACATACCGAGAGACGAGGTAGGCCTGTTCGAGCGGGACGTAGAGGCGCGAGTCGTTGGCGAATTCGAGGGCGAGCGCTTCCTGCATTTCGCCGCCGGGCGAAGGGACGCGAGTCAGTTGCAAAAAACGGCCGACACCGTGTTCGAGATGAACCACGAGGTCGCCCTCGTTGAGCTCGCTGAAATCGATCTGGGCGCGGTTGCGGCTGAGCCTTTCCGCGCGTTGCAGACGCCGCCGCCCGTGGGCGGTGTAGCGCCCGAACAGTTCCGCGCCGGAAAGGACGACGAGCTTCCCGTCCGGGAAAACGAAGCCGCGCGGCAGGGTGCCTTCGAGCAGGTCGATCTCTTTGACGGCATCGCCCATGATCTCGCGAAATCGCTCGATCTCGCCTTCCGTCTGGAAATAAATGAGGATGCGAAATCCCCCCGCTCGCCAATCCCTCAGGCGAGAGGCGAACTGCGCGCGCTTCGCCTCAACCAGCATGAAATCGCCCACGGCAAAATCGCCGATGTCGCATTGGTCGAACGCGCCGCGGAAATCTTCCGGCTCATCGCCGCCCAGCCAGCCTTCCCCCACCAGGATACCCGCCGAGCTGTCCGCCTCTTCCGGTTCGATCGCGACGCGAAGATGATTCGGCGCGACGTAATCGCGAACGGTTGCGGTTTGATCTTCCGCGGCCTCGAGGAGGAGCTCGACGCTTTGCAAATTTCGCACCGAGGTCTGGGTATCGACGTCAAACTCGCGGAGCGATTCGATGTCGTCGCCGAAATATTCCGCGCGGATCGGCCGCTGTGCCTGCCAGGAAAAAACGTCGAGGATACCTCCACGGACTGCGAACTGGCCGCGCGTGGTCGCCTGGGCCACGCGTTCGTAGCCGGCGGCGGCGAGCGCTTCGATCGTGCGCTCGAGTGGCTCGCGTTTTCCGCGGCGCAGAGCGAGGACGGCGGAGTTCAGCGCGGCTGGATCGGGCGCCGCCTGATCGAGGGCGGCGCGGGTGGTGACAATAATGTGCGGGCCTTTTTCGCGCTGGACCCGGTTCAAAAGCGCGAGCCGCTCCGCCGCGATCTCCGGATCGGGCAGAATATTTTCGATGGCGGCGAATTCAGCTTCGGGCAGGAAGAGCGCGTCCGGGAGCCAGTTGAGCAAACTCTCGTAAAGCAATTCCTGGGAACGGACGTTCGGGCAGAGGATCCAGAAGGTCTTACGGATCTCACCCGCGATCGCCGCGACCAGAAATGCCTGCGCCGGTTCCGTGACGTGGGAGAAGGCGGCCGAACGCGCGCCTTGCTCGATCTCGCGCAATTTTTGCGAGATCGATTCGGCCCGCGCTACGATCGAGGGCAGGGGATCACGCGAAGAATCTTCCACCGGCAATGTTTCGCCCGATCGAGGCGAACTTCAAACGGGCCGCATTTCGTCTTGCTCTTGCTCGTGATCCTAATCCTGACCCTGTCTTCGACCAGGATCATGAGTAAGATCATGATCAGGAGCAGGAAGAAGGGCTACATTCGTCGTCCCACAGCCTCCGCGACGGCCCGCAGCCGAGGAACAAGGTCGGCGAAAACTTCGGGAACGATGGCTTGTTCGCCGTCGCTCTTGGCGAACTGCGGAGAGTTGTGCACCTCTATCATAACCGCATCCGCGCCGGCCGCGACCGCCGCAAGCGCCATTTGAGGAACGAACGCGCGCAGCCCGATGCCGTGAGTCGGATCGACCACGACCGGCAGGTGCGTTTTCGCTTTTAACAACGGCACCGCATTGAGATCGAGCGTGTAGCGGGTGGCGTTTTCAAAGGTGCGAATGCCGCGCTCGCACAGAAGAACGTTCATGTTCCCTTCACTCAGGATGTATTCGGCGCTCATGATGAGGTCGCTGATCGTGGCGCTAAAACCGCGCTTGAGCAGGACGGGCAGGTGACTGCGACCGACCTCTTTTAAGAGCGAAAAATTCTGCATGTTGCGCGTGCCGATCTGGAGGCAATCGGTGTACTTCTCGACCATGGCGAGGTCTCTCGCGTCCATGATCTCGGTGATGATGGGCAAACCAGTTTCCTGCCGCGCTTCCGCGAGGAAACGAAGGCCATCTTCGCGCAAACCCTGGAAGCTGTAGGGCGAAGTGCGCGGCTTGAAGGCGCCGCCCCGCAGGATATTTGCACCCAGTTTGCTGACGGTGCGGGCAATCGAACAAATCTGTTCCTGGCTTTCCACGGCACAAGGTCCACAGATGAGAGCGATGTTTTCGTTGCCGCCGATCTTCACCGTTCCCACCGAGACCGGTGAGGCCGCGCCGCGATAGTCGAACGAGGCGAGCTTGTATGGTTTCTCGAGCGGGACGACGGCTTCCACGCCTGGCATGGCCGCCAGCGATTTCTCGCGAACGCGATCTTCGGCGCCGATGACCCCGATGATCACGCGCGAGGCGCCGCGGCTGATTTGCGCGTCGAGGCCGAATTCGCGCACTCGCGCCACGACCCGATCGATCTGATCTTCGGTGGCATTGGGTTGAGTAATGATGATCATCGCGCGGTCAGCCGGAACACGATCATGTCGCCGGGAAACGGAAATGCAAGCCGGGAGCCGGGGATTTCCCCAGAGGGCGCCTCAGTGAGTAATGGTGACCGGTGTGCCCTGCGCGACGGAGCGGAAGAAGTTTTCCGCCATGAACTCGGGCATACGAATGCATCCATGAGAGGCCGGATAGCCCGGCAGATAGCCGGCGTGCAATCCGACGCCGCCCACCACCCGCATGAAATAGGGCATCGGCGCGCCTTTGAAACGGGTCCCGGGAGGCTTCGGGTCCTTGTTCACATCGACGTTGGCCATGACCACGTTATCCGCGGAATCCACGTAATCGCCATAGAGGTTGGAAACGTGGTCCTTATCTTTTTGGATGACTTTGAATGAACCGGTAGGCGTGCCCGTGCCCTCGCGTCCGGTGGAAAGTTGCGAGATGCCGACCAGTTGCCCGCCCTTGTAAAAATAGGCCTTTTGCTCGGTGAGTTTGATCTTGATGGAAGGTTTCCCCGAGACGCTGTCGCCGTCCCAATACGAAACCGTGTCGCGCGGGGCCGAGGTCGAGACCGGATGGTTGCCATAAACGCCGCCGAGATATTGCGATTGCGCGAGCGCCGGATCGTCACCGTTACAGCCTGCCAGGAGCAGGGCGGCGGACGCGGTCAGGAGAAGCGAAAAGCGGCGGAAAAATAGATGCGACATAAGCGAAAATTGGAACGACGCCATTAATGCGTCGAGCGTTGAAAGTCAAGGTAACCACTCGCGACCGCGGGTGAAAATGCCGTCGCGAGCAGAAGCCCAGGGGTGGCTTGTATTCTGCTTTTTCTGGGGGAGAATTGCGACCGTCGCCGCTTTCAATCGCTCCATGCCGACCTACGAATATTCATGCGAGAAATGCGGAGGCACTTTCGAGATCGTCCAATCGATGCGCGATGAATCGTTGCGCGAATGTCCCAAGGAACTTTGCCGGCAAGAAAAATGGGGGCACGGGAAAGTGAAACGACTGATCGGAACCGGAGCGGGATTGATCTTCAAAGGCTCCGGATTTTATATCACCGATTACCGGAGCGATTCCTACAAGGAAGCCGCGAAAAAAGATGCGCCGGCCGCGCCCGCGGCGACGAGTGAGAAAACTGCCGGATCGAAAGAATCGAAACCCTCGACAACGCCCGCGGCACCGGCCAAGGCGTCTGAGGGGAAACCGAAGAAACAAACCGCGGAATGATCAAACTCATCTGTCCGGAATGCCGCCGCGAAAACGAGTCGGAACGCATTTATTGTCACGACTGCGGCGCGCGGCTCGATCGGACATCGCTGGCGAAAATCGCACCCAAGGGAGAAGACGCGAAAGAGACGCAGCGGCGGCTCCGCACGATGCTCGATCCGCAGCGCGTGAAGATGCGGCTGATGTTTTTCAAGATCAGCAAGGTGGTGCTGGGTGCTTTCGCCGCGGCCGCCGTCATCCAGATGATTATTCCACCGGACCCGCTGCCGGAACGGCCGAAGAGCGGCGATTTTCCTCCCCAGATCAACCTGGACATCGAGAACGCAGCGATGAATCAGAACTCGCCGCCGTTGCAATACACCGAGGCCCAGGTAAACGCCTACCTTGCCAGTGCTCTCCGGAATAAGCGGGCCAACCTGAGCAAGCTGCTGGAGTTCGACCGCGCCTTTGTGAGTTTTGACGAGAGCGTCTGCCGCATCACCGCTCAGCGCTCCCTTTTTGGCCTCCCCGTTTTCACCACCACCTCGTCCAAAGTGACCCTCGAAAACGGGAATCTTAGAGCCTCCAACAATGGTGGAAAAATCGGACGTCTTCGGATTCACCCATTGCTAATGAAATATGCCGATCCTCTTTTCGGCGATCTTTGGGCCGCGCTGGACCGCGAGCGCAAAGCGATCGCGAAGATGAATGCGATCGAATTTCATCCGCAGGCCGTGGTCCTGGTTCCAAAGCCGTAGAAACGAAACGCCCGCCGGACCGCGAAGAGCGACCCGGCAGGCGCCAACCGAATTCGTTACTTGAGCGTTACGCGAGACCCAGGGTCGCGAGCAGCTGCCGATCGATCCGGCCATCCACGCGCAGGCCGTTGTTGCGTTCGTAAGCACGGATCGCGATGCGGGTACCGTTGCCGATGACGCCATCAATGGCGCCGCGATAATATCCGCCCCGGGCGAGGCGACGCTGCACAGCGGCGACAGTGGCGTCATCCGTGTAGGCCGTCTCATAAACCACCGCGCGCGGCCGGTTGTAGTAGCCGTAGCCGTAAGGATACGACCCGTAATAAGGATACCCGTACCCGTAGTAGGGGTAGCCGAGCCCGATGCCGAAGTAGACATTTGAGCGGGACCGGTGCCGATAATTTCCATGTCGGTAACGATTATTCCCCCAATGGTTGGTGGCCACCGTCCTCTGGGTGGTGATCGACGGTCTCGTGTTCGTCCGGTTCGTTCGCGTGACGCTCTGGGCCATCGCGGAAGTAGCGGCCATCGCGCTCAGCACGAGGGCGATGAGAAGTAGTTTGGTTGTTTTCATATTTTTGTTCCTGTTGATTAGACCCCTGGAGAGCCGAAAAGTTCCGTTTTAATTACGCGGAAAACAAAATTTTTGGTAACGCTTTCGGCTCGCCAGGCGGGCGGGATTTGGGGATGCTGCCGGGCGTGCTTCGCCTGTCCCCCACAGAGCGTCTCCGTTTCGCCATGACCGGCTTCCTGCTCGCGTGGGCGACGGTGCTAAGGGCAGCGCCGCCTGAGCAGAGCATCAGCACGTCGCGGCAATTTATTGTCTATGGGACTGAGGTCGCGGTGCGCGGAGCGATCTGCGATCTGGCCGAACGAACGAAGCGCGACCTGCTCGATTTGCTGGATCAGCGCGATGCGTGGGCGACGCCGATCGTCATCAACGCCCAATATCCGCAAGCGAATCTGCCGGAACTGCCGCGGTTGGCCGTGAATGTTAGCCAGACCGGGTTCGGCCTGAAGCTCCAGCTCGATCTCACGATCGACGCGGGGATCAGCCGGCCGGAAATGCGACGGGAACTTCTTCGCGTCCTCCTTCTTGAAATGATCTACCGGGGCCATTCGAACATTCCAGCCGGCACAGCTTACGTTTCGGCTCCGGATTGGCTGCTCGATGGGGTGGCCGCGCAGCCACCCGACATGCCGCTTGATCGAGTCTCGAATTTCCTGGCCATGCCGGTGGCTGCGCGAGCCGTCATGCCGCTCGAGAAATTCCTGCACCAGCGGCCTGAGTTGCTCGATGCGCCAGGGCGACTTCTTTATCGGGCCTATTCGATTGCGCTCGTCGATCTGCTCAGCCACGCGCCGGAAGGCCGCGCGCGGTTGGGCCGGTTCATCGTGAACCTGCGCTCGGCTGGGAATGATCCGATGGAGGAACTTCGCGAGCAGTTCCCCGGCTTGTTCGGCACCGGTGACGGCGCGGAAAGAGTTTGGGCAAGGCACATCGCGCGGCTCGCCACCGAACAGCCGTATCAATTGCTGACCAGCGCGGAGACGGAGCGGAGGCTCGACGCAGCGCTGCGTCTCAAGATTTCAGATCGCGGCGTGGTGAAAACGTACCAACTGGCTGAATTTCCGAAGTTCCTGAAGCATCCCTCCGCGAAGATGCTTCTTGCTGTTCTCGCCCAGGATTTGGGCCAGTTGGCGACCCGCGCGAACCCGATCTACCGGCCAATAATTTCCGAATACTCGAAGATCACCGCGCTTCTCACGCGGAGAAAGAGCAAGGGGCTCACGAGAAGGCTGGACCGGCTGCGCGCCGCGCGTCAGGAAGTAGCGGCGCAAATGCGCGAGATCGATGACTACCTGAATTGGTTCGAGGCAACGCGGCTGAGCGGCCCCAGCGGGGCGTTCACCGATTACATGAAGGCGGCCGAATCAGCCGCTCGGCCCCAAAAATCCCGACGTGATCCGATTTCAATTTATCTCGACGCGCTCGAAACCCAGTTTGAAAATTAACCGTCATGCACCAATCGCTTCCAAACACCATTGATTACATCGAGATGCCCTCGACAAATCTCAGCGCCACCAAAGACTTTTTCACGGGACTCTTCGGATGGTCCTTCCAGGATTACGGGCCGGATTATGCCGCGTTTGACGATGGCCGCACGACCGGCGGGTTCTTTCTCTCGGAAATGACGAGCGCGGTAGAGAAAGGCGCTCCGCTTGTGGTGTTCTATTCGGCGGATCTCGAAAAGATTTCGAAGGATGTCGCTCGTCTCGGCGGGAAAATCAGCCGCGAGATTTTTGAATTTCCCGGCGGGCGCCGCTTTCATTTCGAGGCCCCGGGCGGCGGCGAATTCGCGATCTGGTCGGAAAAGTGAACGCGCCTTGGGACGCATCGGGTCGCCATGATAAAAACTTCCCCTGGCAGGCACTCATACCGGCCCTTTCCTACGAAATTATAGGCACAGGGAAGGGGTCAAAGGGGTATGAAACTGAAAGAGCGAATCGAGCAACTAGCCGCATCGGGGTACATTTTGCTGTGGCTTCTGGGAGTTCCGATTCCAATTTTGCTTCTGTTTTTTCTGCTGCGCGGTTGCACATAGAGGTTAGGGACGCGGGGTAGAGGATGAGCCTGGCGAAAACCGGCGCAGGGCCGGACTTTTCGCCAGGCTATTTTCTCCGAAACCTGAAGCCGGCGGTCCGGGATTGCCCCGCGCCGGGAAGTCGCGTAGGGGAAACGCGCGATGGCTTCTCCGAAAGAGCGCTTCGAATTTGCGAGCGATAACACCGCGGCGATTTGTCCGCCCGCGTGGGACGCCCTCGCGGAAGCGAATGCCGAGGCCGAAGTTTCCTACGGCGACGATAAATGGACTCGGCGCCTGGTCGAGCAGGTCCGCGAAATTTTCGAGACGGATTGCGAAGTGTTCCTGGTCTTCAATGGGACCGCCGCCAACGCGCTGGCGCTCGCGCACCTTTGCCGCTCCTTCCACGCCGTGATTTGCCACGAATACGCCCACAGCCAGACCGATGAATGCGGCGCTCCCGAGTTTTTTTCCGGGGGCGCAAAGCTCCTGCCGACGCCGGGCGCGAACGGCAAGCTCGATCTAAGCAACGTCGAAACGAAAATGCAGCGGCACCAGGATGTTCATTCATCGAAACCGCGCGTGATCAGTCTCACGCAGGCCACGGAGCTCGGGACGTTGTATCAGCGCGAGGAGATCGAAGAGATCGCCGCGTTTGCGCAGAAGCATTCGCTGTTGGTCCACATGGATGGCGCGCGTTTCGCGAATGCGGTGGCGGCGCTGGACTGCGCGCCGAAATCGATCACGTGGCAGGCCGGTGTCGATGTTCTCTGTTTTGGCGGGACAAAAAACGGGACGGCGGCGGGCGAACTGGTGATCTTTTTCAACAAGGAGCTGGCCTGCGAATTTGATTATCGCGCCAAGCAGGCCGGCCAGCTCGCCTCGAAGATGCGCTTCCTCGCCGCGCCCTGGACGGGAATGCTGGGCAACGGCGTCTGGCTCGAAAATGCCCGGCACGCCAATCGATGCGCGCAGTTGTTGGCGCAGAAGCTGTCTGCGGTGCTCGGAAGCGAGCCCGTCTTTCCGTGTGAAGCCAGCGCGATGTTTTTCCGCATGCCCGATGACCTCGTCCGGCAGCTGGAGGAGCGCGGCTGGCGCTTCTACAAATTCGTCGAGCCGGACATTTATCGATTGATGTGTTCGTGGTCGGTTACGGAAAGAGACATCGATGATTTCGTCAGGGATGTGAAGGGCTGTCTCGCGTGATCGCGCTCGTGGATTTCTCTGGCGGCGAGGTGGATGCGAGTTAAGAGTATCGGACGTGAAATCGGCTGCGCGGATCTTTTTGTTGGCCGCACTTATCGCAAGCGGTTGCACCACGGCCCGTAAGGTCGCGCACACTTCCTTTCGTGTTCTCGATGCGCCGGCAAATTATGTCCGCCGGCAAATTGACGCGCAGGAGAATTCGACGACCACCACCACTACCACGACAACCTCTTCCGACACAGTCACGACCCCTGGCCGAACTGTCACCGTTCCTCCGCCGACCACCGACCTCCAGCGCCGCGATCAGACGCGACCCGGCCCTTCGCCGCGTTCGTCGCCGGCCACAGTGACGGAAAGATCGAAACCCTCTCCAAGCCATTCGCGCAGCGTTACCGGCCAAACCCAGTTCCCCACCGCGAAGCCTGTGCCCGGCAAGCCGGGTTACGTCTTCAGCCCCTTCGATGCCAGCGGTGGCTATGTCGATGTCACGGGTTACAGCCCGGGCCAGAAGGTGAAAGATCCCTATTCGGGCAAAATTTTTCTCGTTCCCTGATTTTCCCATCGCCTAACTGCGCGGAAATTCCTAAGAGTTTCGCATGACCCGTATTTTTACGGAAGCCCGCGAAAAAACGCATAGTTGGGGCCACATGCGTACGGTACCTGCTTTATGGAGATTATGAGCCGATTCGGCCTTCTCCATCTTTCTCCTAAAGCGCTGTCCTTGCCGATCTGTTTCCGCTACAAACTCCCGGCAATGAGGCGCGCCGTCATTGCGATTACCCTGGTAGTAGCCGCGCTTTCCACCACCGCGCACGCTTACGTTCTCCAAGGCCCAAGATGGCCAAGCGGCACTGTGCTGGTCCTCCAGCTTGGTCTCGGCAGCGCCAACCGCACCCTCCAGGACGGCAACACCTCCTGGGACACCGCGGTCGAGCCGGTCGCCGAAATGTGGAACCAAAGTTTTGGGCGCGTCCGCATCTCGAACGTCTTCAATCCGCAGGCGCCCGTGTCGCAAAGCGACCGCATCAATTCAGTCGTGTTTACGAATTCCATCTTTGGCCAGTCCTTCGGGTCGGGCACCCTCGCGGTGACTTTTTATACCAGCTCGGGCTCAAACATGTTGGAGGCGGACACGCTCTTTAATCGGGCGGCCGTTTTCGATTCCTATCGCGGTCCCTTGCAGTTCATCCCTCATGGCGTGGCGATCGCCGATATTCGCCGCGTTTTTTTGCACGAACTCGGCCATTCCCTCGGTCTGGGACATCCGGATCAGGGCGGCCAGCGCGTCACTGCGGTGATGAATTCGATCGTCAGCAACCAGGAGGAGCTTTCTTCCGATGACATGGCTGGCGGCCAATATCTTTACGGCGCCCCGGTAGCGCCAACACCGACCCCCACGCCTACTCCCACCGCGCCTCCCGGCGGAGCGGCGGGCCATCTCGCGAACATTTCCACGCGAATGAAGGTCGGGTCCGGCCAGAATGTTCTCATCGGCGGCTTTATCATCCAGGGTTCGCAGCCGAAGACCCTGATTCTGCGCGCGATCGGTCCTTCGCTCGTCGCGAGCGGCGTCCTGAATGTCCTGGCCAATCCGGTCCTGGAGTTGCGTGATTCGGCGGGCGTTCTCGTCGCCTCGAACAATGATTGGCAGGACACCCAGGCATCGCAAATTCAGCAAAGCGGCATCGCCCCGACCAACGCACTCGAGTCGGCGATGCTCAAGACGCTCGCGCCCGGCAGCTACACCGCGGTCGTGAGCGGGTACGACGGCGGCCAGGGCAACGGCCTGATCGAGGCCTATGAGATGGACGCCAACAGCACCCGCATGGTGAACATCTCGACTCGCGGGCGCGTCGGCACCGCGGATGAGCCAATGATTGGTGGCTTGATCGTGCAGGGCGGCGTGACGAAGAGAGTCATCATCCGCGCCTTGGGGCCGTCGCTCGCCGGTGGGTCAAGTCCGGTTCTGGGCATTCTGGCCGATCCCATTTTAGAATTGCGCGATGGCTCCGGAAATCTCCTGGCCGTCAACGATGACTGGGGCGGCAGCACCCAGGTTAACGACATTTTGGCTACGACCATTCCGCCGGTAAACGCCTTGGAGTCCGCGGTTGTCGCGAGCCTTAACGCAGGAAATTACACGGCCATTGTCCGGGGCCTCGATAACACCTCCGGCGTCGCCCTGGTGGAAGTATTCGACCTTGATCCATGATGCCTGAAATCCGCGGGGCGAGTAGATTGTTTCGCGAACTCGTGCGAAAATCGGAGTGCACCCCAACCAAAACATTCTCTCTATGAAACTGCTTCGCTCTTTCCTCCTGGTGTCATGCCTGGTCTTCTCGCTCGCGACCATCCACGCGACGACCGTTATTCCGCCCACTTTCGACCGGCTGGTGAGCGACGCCGAAATGATTTTCGAGGGAACGGTGACGGCGCTGAAATCAGAGTGGACCGGGCAGGGGAACGACCGCCACATCGTTACCTACGTCACGTTCAAGATTGAAGATCCCATCAAAGGCGCGCCCGGCGCTGAATATACCATCCGAATGTTTGGCGGCACGGTGGATGGCCACACCATGGAAGCGACCGATACGCCGAGATTCAAGGTGGGCGATCGCGACATCCTTTTCGTGGAGAACAATGGCAAGCAATTCGTGCCGCTGGTGGGCATCATGCATGGGCGGTTTCGCGTGAAGCAGGATGAAGTGAACGCTCCCGAAAGCATTTCGAAAGACAACGGCGCGCACGTTTCCAACCTCGCGAAGCTCGGTACAGACGAAAAAGCAGCGTCGTCCGGCCAGGCCCTTTCCAAGGCTGATTTCAAGGCAGCCATTCGCGAGAAGCTGGCGGAGAAAGCAGCCACGAAGTAACCGCGGGCTTTCCGCGAGGGAGCCACAACTCCTTATCTCGTTCCGTCGGACTTGCGTTGCTCGGCGACCTGGCGCGTGACCTTGTTCGTCTTGTCGAGCGCGTGTTTCGCCCAATTATGCTCGCTCACCGGGCGCGGTGATGCCGCCTGCGCGGGGACATTGGCAGCGGCCGCGACCTTTTCCTCTTCCTGCTGCTTCTGGGTTAAGAAAAGCCACCCGAGCACGGCCAGGACAACCAGGACAATAAAGATTCGCATGCGCAAAGAAACAGCAGAGCCCGAGCCAGGAGGCGGTCTCGTTGCTGTGGACAAGCCTCAATGGTAAGTAACGGCATGAACGCGGGGCGTCCGGCGCGCAGCGCTTTTTTTGCGGCAGTCTTGTTCCTGGGACTGCTTTGCACAGGCCGCGCGCAGACCTACGAGGGGCGCGAGCTGGTCCAGGCCAGCCTCCTCGCGGACGTCAGCGCCGTCGTTCCCGGAAAGCCGTTCACCGTCGGAGTCCTGCTCCGCATGGTCCCCCACTGGCACACGTATTGGAAATTCCCGGGCGATGCCGGCATTCCCAGCGAGATGAATTGGAAATTGCCCGCCGGTTGGAAGGTGGGCGAGATCCAATGGCCGATCCCGCTTCGGCTGGCCGAGCCGGGCGGCATCCAGATCTACGGTTACCACGACGAAGTCTTGCTCATGCAGGAAATAACGCCGCCCGCGTCGCTCACGGAATCGACCGTGCAGCTCGGCGGGGAAGCCAGCTGGCTCGTCTGCGAAAAAATCTGCATCCCGGGAAGCGCGAACCTGAAGCTGGATCTTCCCGTCGCTGCCCAGAACGCGCCGGCGAATGAGGAGATTTTTTCGCGTTACCGCCGGTCGCTCCCGCAGCCGTGGCCCGATTCAAAAGTCGCCAATGCCAGCTGGAAACGAACCAGTTCCGAGCTTCAGCTCACCGTCGAAAGCGCCGCGCTGGCGAATTATCCGGCGACGGAATTCTATCCGTTGCCGGGCGAGAATGTGGTGGCCGGCCATCCCAAAACGGAGCGGAGCGCTGACGGGAAAATCACGTTTCGCGTTCCCATTGAAACCCAGGATCGCAATGTTTCCGCGCTGAATGGGATCCTTGTCTTCGGACAATCCGAAAACAGTCCCGAACGAAACGCCTGGTCGCTTACCGGAGCGGCACCGGTCGCGACGGTTTCCGCGCCGGCGCCCGTCCTGTCGGGCAGCATCGCCAAATTCCTCCTCTTCGGATTTCTCGGCGGATTCATCCTCAACCTGATGCCGTGCGTTTTGCCCGTCATCTCGCTGAAGATTTTTGGATTCATTCAGCACGCGGGTCAGGATCGCCGGCGCATTTTGCAGAGCGGTCTCGCCTTTATCGCGGGGATTTTCGCCTGGTTCATCGGGCTCGCGCTTTTGCTCATCGTGTTGAAATCGGCCGGCCGCGAAATCACCTGGGCATTCCAATTCACGAATCCTTATTTCGTGCTCGCCATGAGCGCCGTCGTCCTTGTGTTCGCGCTTAACCTCTTCGGCGTTTTCGAAATCTCATTGCCGCAATTCGCCAATCGAAGCCTGCTCGGTTGGACGGCGCGGGAAGGGGATGCCGGCGCATTTTTCCAGGGCGTTTTTGCGACCGTCCTCGCGACCCCCTGCACCGCGCCATTCCTTGGACCCGCTCTCGGCTTCGCCTTCACTCAGTCGGGCTGGATGATCTTCGTCATGTTTCTGGCCATCGCCGCCGGCATGAGCTCGCCTTACCTCTTGCTCTCCGCCCAACCAGCCTGGATGCGTGTCTTACCCCGACCCGGTGCGTGGATGGTGCGCGTGAAGCAGCTCATGGGTTTCCTCCTGATGGCGACGCTGCTCTTTCTGCTCTGGGTCCTCGGTGCGGAACGCGGAGTCGAAGCGATCATCTGGGCCTCCTGCTTCCTCCTCGCGCTCAGCGTCGCTTGCTGGATGAAAGGCGCTTTCGTTGGGCCCACCGCTTCATTCACTTCCCGGCTAGTCGCCATCGCGCTCATGCTCCTGCTCGTTCTGGGCAGCGGCTATTATTTCATCGGCCAAAAATTCCGAGCCACGAAACTTGTCTCTGCTTCTCCAGCCACTCCGGCGGAGGGCGATTGGATACCGTTCACGCCCGAACGTTTGGCGAGCGAGCTGAAACAGGGCCGGGCCGTCTTTGTCGATTTCACCGCCGCCTGGTGCCTCACCTGCAAATTCAACGAAGCCACCGTCCTCGAAAGCTCCGCCGTGCGCGAAGCCTTCCAGCGTCGCGGCATCGTCAAGATCAAGGCCGATTGGACCAACGCCGATCCCGCGATCACAAAAATTTTGAAACAATTTGGCCGGCCCGGTGTCCCAATGTATGTGCTTTACCCGGGGAACAACGCGGAACCGATCCTGTTCCCGGAATTGCTCACCCAAAACCTCGTTTTGGAAAAACTCGAAACCGTATCACCGCAAATCGCTGCTGAATAAAATATGAAAACAAAATTGCTCGTCACCCTTCTCGCCTGTCTCGCTTCCACCGCGGCCATGGCTGCCGATTCCCCGTCGGTTGGTTCCGCCGCGCCCGATCTTTCCCTGACCGACTCGAAAGGCAAAACGCACACCCTTGCGCAGTACAAGGGCAAATACGTCGTGCTCGAGTGGTTCAATCCCGAGTGCCCCTTCGTGAAGAAGCATTACGGCGGCGGCAACATGCAGAAGTTACAGGAAGAATTTACCGGCAAAGGCGTCGTCTGGCTGACGATTAATTCCTCGGCGCCGGGTCTCGAAGGCCACCTCACGGCCGAGCAGTCCGAGAAGAAAATAGGGGAATGGAAAACGAAGCAGACCGCGTTGCTCCTTGATGAGGACGGCAAAGCCGGCCAGGCCTACGGTGCGAAGAACACGCCCCAAATGTTCGTCATCAATCCGGAAGGCAAGATCGTTTATGAGGGCGCGATCGACAGCAAGGCCACACCGAACGCCGCCGATATTCCCAACTCGACCAACTACGTGAAGGCCGCGCTCGACGAATCGATGGGCGGTAAGGCCGTCAGCAATGCGAGCACCAAGCCGTACGGCTGCTCGGTGAAATACAAGAAGGCCTAGCGGCGCCTGGCGCGAAGGCGCCTCTCCTATTTCGCGACGCGTGACGCCAACCGCAACAGCGGCATTGGCGTCACGCGGGCGATGAGCATGGCGATCTTGATGACCAGGCCGGGCACGACGAGCGCTTTACCGCGCTCGATTGCTTGAAGCGCGACACGCACCGTCTCCTCCACGGAGACGTGCGCAAACTCGGGGCCCGATTTTTCCGGCTTCGTCGAATCGCGCCGAGCGACCTCGCCAAATTCCGTGTGGACCGGTCCTGGACAAAGCGCTGTGACCGTAACGCCCGAGCCTTGCAGTTCTGCCCGGATCGCTTCTGAAAAGCTGGTCACGTAAGCTTTGGTGGCCGCGTAAACCGCGAGACCGGGGATAGGCAGAAAACCCGCTGACGAGCTGACATTGAGAATGGCGCCGCGCTTTTTTTGGATCATGGTGGGGACCAAGGCGCGCGTCAGGACCGTGAGAGCAACCGCGTTCACTGCCAGCATTTCCTGAACGCGTTGGGGGTCACTCGTCGCGAACTTTCCGCGATCGCCGAGGCCGGCATTGTTGATCAGGAAATCTACCGCAATTTTTTCCTGTTCGAGCCAGGCGCACAGTTCCTCCACTTCGCCCGGTCGCGAAAGATCAACGGCGCGGATCAGCACATTCAAGTTCGGATCGCGCTTCGTCAGCTCGACGCGAAGTTCCTCCAGCCGCTCCAACCGCCGGGCCACCAGGACAAGCGCACCCGCGCGTCCCGTCAGTTGCCGCGCAAATTCACGGCCAATCCCGGCGGACGCTCCGGTAATGAGCGCGCAACAGCCGTTGGGATCGAAGCCGCTCATGATTGGCGCAGAATCGGTTCGAGCGCGCTCCACACAAGATCGGCGATGATGCCATGCCCGGCCGCGCTCGGATGAATCAAGTCCTGTTGGTTCAACTCGCGATTGCCACCAACTCCTTCAAGCAGGAACGGAATCAGCACGGCGTTGTTCTCCTGCGCCAGCTCCGCGAAAACGCGCTGAAAACCGCTCGCGTATTCGGCGCCGAGGTTCGGCGGCACCTGCATTCCCGCGAGCACGATTTTGGCCTGCGGATTCTTCGCTTTGGTCTTGTCGATGATCGCCTGCAAATTTGCCTTCAGCGATTTCAACGGCTGCCCGCGCAATCCGTCGTTCGCGCCAAGCTCGAGAAAGAGAACATCGATCGGGCGTTGCAGGAGCCAATCGATCCGCCGCAGCCCGCCCGCGCTCGTGTCGCCGCTCAAGCCCGCGTTCTCCACCTCGAAAGGCAGACCGGCCGCGCGAATTTTCTCGGCGACCAACGCCGGGAACGCTTCGGCCGGCTGCACACCCAAACCGGCCGTAAGGCTGTCGCCCAGGAATAGGATCGCCTTCTTTGGGGGCGGCGTTGGCGATTCAGGAAAAACGGCCGGCAGAAAAACGCAAAGGCCAAGCGCAATTCCGAAAAATGCTGGCATCGTTTTTCTCATGCGCGGCGAATCATGTTCGCGTAAGAACGACGAACCTAATCACACCGTCAATGACCGCGTCCTCGATCCTCAACGTTCAGCACCTCACGAAAACCTACGATACCGGCGCGGGAAAGCTCACCGTCCTGAAGGATATCTCGTTCGCCCTGCCCGCCGGCGGCACCTGCGCGATCCTTGGACCATCGGGCAGCGGTAAGACGACTCTGCTTGGCCTGTGCGCCGGCCTGGATCGGCCGACTTCCGGCTCCGTCCTTCTGAATGGGATCACGCTCGGGGAAGAGGATGAGGACGAGCGGGCCCGCATCCGCAATGAGCATGTCGGCTTTGTTTTTCAAAACTTTCAACTTATTCCGACCCTGACCGCGCTGGAAAATGTAACGGTGCCGATGGAGTTGCGCGGCGATCGCAGTGCGCGGGAGCTCGGGTTGGATTTGTTGCAGCGGGTCGGGCTCGGCGAACGCGTCGAGCATTTTCCGGCTCAGCTTTCCGGCGGCGAGCAGCAGCGCGTCGCCCTTGCTCGGGCCTTCATTAATCGCCCGAAGGTTCTTTTTGCCGACGAACCAACCGGCAATCTCGACGCGGAGACCAGCGCGTCCATCATCGAGATCATGCTCGAGCTAAATCGCAGCGCCCGGACTGCGCTGGTGCTGGTGACCCACGATTCCGATGTCGCGCGGCTCACCGAGCGGACGATTCGGCTGCGCAACGGAGAGATGGTTTGATGTCGATCGATTCCATGAGACGCGCATTCGAGAGTCTGGGGAGCGCACGCGCCCACGCGTGCTGGTTGTGGCGCCTCGCCGCAACAATCTTTCATCTGGAAAAGTTCGCGCTGGCGAGGCGCCAGCGCCAGCACGCGAAGGCGCGTGCGCTCCCCAGACCGACACGAGCGGCATGCTCATTCATATTATGAATTCCTTCATCTGGAAAATGGCATGGCGGGACAGCCGCTCGAGTCGCCGGCGTTTGTTGCTCTTCTCGATTTCGATCACGCTCGGCATCGCGGCGCTCGTCAGTATCGGCTCGTTCCGCCACAGCCTTTCCGAGGCAATCGACGATCAGGCGCGCAGTCTGATCGGCGCGGATCTCGTCATCGAATCCAACCAGGCTTTTCGCCCGGAAGATGAAGCGCTTCACCATTCGTTGGGCGGAGTGCAGGCCCGTGAGGTGCGCTTCACCACCATGGCGGTTTTTCCGAAGAGCGAAGGGACGCGGCTCGCTGCCGTCCGCGCTCTCGGCGGCGACTTTCCCTTCTACGGCGGAATGGAGACCATTCCGCCTGCGGCAGCGAAAGATTTCCGCCAGGGCGGGCGGGCCATCGTTGACGAGAGTCTTCTCCTGCAATTCCGCGCCCAGGCTGGCGACCCGCTCAAGATCGGCGACTCCGAATTTGCGATCGCCGGAGCGCTCACGAAAATACCGGGCGAAGCGTCGGCCGCCGGCTCCTTTGCGCCCCGCATTTACATTCCACTGCAAGATCTGGCCGCAACGAATCTTCTGAAGACCGGCAGCATCGTGCGTTACCGCGCCTATGTGAAGTTTCCTCCGAACGTCGATGTCGAGCAGCGGATCGGACTCCTCGGGCCCCAAATCGAGCGGCTCGGCATGGACTACGACACGGTGGCGAAGCGGAAGCGCGATCTCGGCGCGGCGCTCGAGAATCTTTATCGGTTTCTCAATCTGGTGGGCTTCGTCTCGCTGCTGCTCGGGGCCGTGGGCGTGGCCAGCGCAATCCAGGCCCACTTGCAGCAGAAGACAAGGACGGGCGCGATCCTTCGTTGTCTCGGCTTGTCGGCGGCGGGAACAGTTTTCGTTTATCTGCTCCAAACCGCGGCGATGGGCCTCGTCGGCGCCGGCGCCGGCGCCATCCTGGGTGTCGCGATGCAGCGAGTTTTCCCGAGCATTCTGATGTCGTTCCTGCCGCTTGCGATTCCGACGGCGATTGCCTGGCAGCCGATCGTTGTCGGAATTCTCATTGGCTTTTCCATTTGCATCCTCTTCGCGCTCCCACCGCTGTTGCGTTTTCGCCGGCTCTCGCCCCTGCGGGTTTTTCGGGCGGCAATGGAAGTCGATCCACCGTCACGCAAGCGCGATCCAATGCTTTGGTTGGTTTACGGCTTGATCGTTGCCGGGATCACCGGCTTCTCCATTTCGCAAACCGAGACCTGGACGCGCGGCCTAATTTTCGCCGCGGCGCTTTTTGTGGCCGTCGGGATTTTTGCCGGCGTGGCCAAATTGCTGATCGTCGGGATCCGGAAATTTTTCCCGCACGGCTGGAGCTTTGTTTTGCGGCAGGGCCTGGCGAACCTGTATCGGCCGAACAACCGCACGCTCCTTCTCACGCTCGCGCTGGGCCTTGGCACCTTTCTTCTCTTGAACCTTTATCTCACCCGCGAGGTCCTGCTCGCGCAGTTCCAATCAATCGGCGCCCGGAATCAGCCGAACATTTTCTTCTTCGACATTCAGCCTGACCAAAAAGCCGGCGTCGCCGAGATCGTGCGTTCCTCGGGCATACCGGTTATTCAGGAAGCGCCCATTGTCACCATGCGTCTTTCGGAGGTCAAAGGCCGCAAGACAACCGACATCCTCTTGGACCCGAAGCGTAAAACGCCGCGATGGGCGCTGGAGCGCGAGTATCGAACCACCTACCGCGAGGAAATATCCAACAGCGAGAAAATTACCGCGGGCCGCTGGATTTCCCGCGTCGAGTATCAGCCCGGTGATATCGTGCCGATCTCGCTCGAGACCGAGCTGGCTACAGACCTCGGCGTCAAGATTGGGGAAGAACTGATTTTCGATGTTCAGGGCATTCCCATCAAAACGACCGTTGCCAGTTTGCGCACGGTCGATTGGAAACGTTTTCAGACGAACTTCTTCGTCGTCTTTCCGGTGGGAGTCCTGGAGAACGCACCAGCCTTTCACGTGCTGGTCAGCCGTGTCGAGACGCCGTCGGATTCGGCAAAAGTGCAAAACGCGATTGTCGCAAAATACCCGAACGTTTCCGCCATCGACCTGACTTCCGTGATCCAGACGGTCGATTCGATCCTGAGCAAGGTCGCGCTGGTGATTCGCGTGATGTCGCTCTTCACCGTCGGCGCCGGTGTGATTGTGCTGGCGAGCACCATCTGGAGCGGGCGTTATCAGCGGCTCCAAGAAAGCATTTTGCTGCGCACGCTCGGCGCCTCGCGGATGCAAATCTGGAAGATCCTCTGCGCCGAATATTTTCTTCTCGGCCTTTTCGCGAGCGCGACCGGGATCGTCCTCGCCCTTGGAGCAAGCTGGGGTTTGGCGAAGTTCATTTTCAAATTGGATTACGCGCCGTCGCCCCTGCCCCTCTTCATCGCTGCCGGATCGGTCAGCTTGCTAACGGTGGCAATCGGGTTGCTCGCCAGCCGTGGGGTGGGAAGCGCGCCGCCGCTCGAGATTTTGCGCGCGGAAGCGGAGTAGACGCAACGCGTCACGAATCCTGTAGTGGCAGCCGTGCCGGCTGCAGCTGCCTGGGTGTGCAGGCGACACGCCTGCCGCTACAGTGAAGTGCGCGGCTGCAGAGTTTTCAGCTCGGTTTTGCTCAGCGGCCGCCAATGACCGCGAGGCAGATCGCCGAGCCGCAAACGCCCGATCCGTATGCGCACGAGCTTCGTCACTTCGTATCCCAGCTCGTAAAACATCCGGCGAATCTGCCGGTTGATGCCCTGGCGCAGGACGACGCGAACCCTGGTCGGCTTGATTGGAAAAACTTTTTCGATCTTCGCTCTCTGGCCGTCCAGCATCATGCCTTTTGCCAGTTTCGCGCCCAGCGCCGGGTCCCAGGGGCGATCGAGCGTCACTTCATATTCCTTCTCGATCTTGTAGCGAGGGTGCGTGAGACGCTGCGCCAGTTCGCCGTCATTCGTCAGGACGAGAAGGCCCTCGGTCTGCGTATCGAGCCGGCCGATGTTGAAAAGGCGGGGCAGATGCGGCGGGAGGAGATCGAAGATCGTGTCGCGCGCGTTGGGATCGCTGCGGGTGGAAACAAACCCCGCCGGCTTGTGCAGAATAATGTCGAGCCGGCGTTCGCCGTGGACCATCTTGCCATCGACTTTGACGTGGTCGCGATCGGTCGGTTGCGCGCTGAAATCGGTGCAAACGCGGCCGTTGATCGTGACCCGGCCCGCGGCAATCAATTCATCGCAATGCCGCCGCGAGCCGAGACCGGCCGCAGCGAGAAAGCGGTTGAGGCGCACGGTGGAAGAAAGGTTGAGGGGTTGAGTAGTTGAGAGGTTGAGAAGTTTGTCCTCTCAACCCCTCAACTGCTCAACCTCTCAATCCTGATTACGCGTCGGGCTTGGTCTTCGGAAGGCCGATGACTTTCGTGCCTTCCTTGAACTGGCCGCGTTTTTTCAGAAGCTCGACGCGCTCGAAGCGTTTGAGGACGTTTCGCTTAGCGGTGATCGTGCTGGCTCCTTTTAGACTTCGGTGTTGCGACATAAATGCTCCTGTTCCCTGGGAAATCGAGCGGCAACGTTACAGCCTGAGTTCGGATTTTCAACCGGAGATCCAGGACGCAATTAATGGAGCCGGCCTGCCCTCAGGCCGGGGAGGGTTGCTTCGTTTCCATATCGCGCTGTCTCCCTCCGGCACGAGGGCGTGCCGGCTCCAAAGTTTCAATTAACGCGCGTGCTCGGGGAAGAGCCCGAGGATGCTTTGCTCGTTGGCCTCGCAAATCCCGCGCTCGGTGATGAGCCCGGTCACCAACTGCCGCGGCGTAACATCGAATCCGAAGTTGGCCGCGGCGCTGGTCTCCGGGGTCACGCGCACTTCCACCTGCTCGCCTTTGTGCAATCCGTCCGCGTAGTTCACTTCCTCGGAGCCCCGTTCTTCGATCGGGATTTCGGCCAACCCGTCGCGAATTTTCCAATCGAACGACGACGAAGGCAAAGCGACGTAAAACGGGATGGCGTTGTCTTTCGCGGCGAGGGCCTTCAGGTAGGTGCCGATCTTGTTCGCGACATCGCCGG
>DASQLH010000008.1:0-5071 GCA_035630155.1 Chthoniobacterales bacterium | reverse complement strand
AGAAATTTGTTTTCCATTCATTTTTCCCCTCGAAAAATCGGCCCCACAATTCTTTCCATTACGGAAAAGCATTCAATAAGCAAAATGGATAAATGAAAAACTATTCACACTTTTCGCGTCGAAGCGGAGCGCGCTCGACCTAGCGCCGCGGACTGGCAATGATCGCAGGATGAACATTCGCGCTCTCCTTGTTTCGCTTCTCTTTAGCGCCGCGCTTTCCGCAACGGCTGAGCCGAAAAAGGCACAAACCGTTTTCATTAACGGCAACATCTACACGATGAATGAGCGCCAGCCGCGCGCCGAGGCGATCGCGGTGCAGGATGCGCGAATCGTTTTCGTCGGCTCAAAAGCGGACGCGAAGAAATATCAGTCGGCGGAAACGAAGACGATCGATCTGGCCGGGAAGACCGTCGTCCCTGGATTGACCGATTCGCATTGCCATATTTTCGGGATCGGCGAGCGCGAGATAACTTTGAATCTCGAAGGCACCGACACGCTCGAAGCGTTCCTGGCGAAAGTGAAAGAGCGCGTGGCGAAAACGGAGCGGGGCAAATGGATCACCGGACGCGGGTGGATCGAGACGTTCTGGAAACCGCCGCAATTTCCGACGCGTCAGGACCTCGACAAAATCGCGCCGGATAATCCGGTCTTTCTCACGCGGGCCGATGGTCATGCGGCAATCGCGAACAGCGCGGCGCTTGCGCTGGCTAAGATCGACAAGAACACGCCGGTCCCATTTGGCGGAGAAATCTTGAAGGACAAAAAGACCGGCGAGCCCAACGGGATGCTGATCGACAAAGCCCAGGCGCTGGTCAGCCAGCACATACCGAAACCGAGCGAGGCGGAACGGCGCGAGGCATTCGTGCGCGGGGCGAAGCGGGAAATCGAGCTCGGCTGGTGCCAAATCCAAAACGCCGGCGGCGACCTCGCCGACCTCGCGCCGATGCGGCAGGCCTTCGAGGCAGGCCAGGTAAAGCTGCGGGTTTACAACGCGGTTTACGCGCCCGGGCCGGCGGCGGCTCAACTGTTGCGCGAAGGCATTTCGGTAGATCAATTCGATCACCGTTACACGCTGCGCACGCTCAAGGTTCCTTTCGATGGCGCGCTCGGGTCGCGCGGCGCCGCGTTGCTCGAGCCCTACGCGGATTCGCCCGAGACATCTGGGTTCCTCACCCAGAAAGAAGAGGAATTGCAGCCGATCTTCGAAGAGGCATTGCGCCGCGGTGTCCAGATCGAGACGCACGCGATTGGCGACCGCGCGAATCGCGTGATCCTGGATCTCTATGAGAAGGCGATGAAGACGGTGCCGCCCGAGCAGCGGAAGATCCGCGACCCGCGCTGGCGGGTGGAGCATGCCCAGGTTGTGAGCGCGCAGGACATTCCGCGCCTCGCGAAGCTGGGCGTGATCGCGTCGATGCAACCGTCGCACGCCATCAGCGATCTATTTTTCGCACCGAGCCGGCTCGGGAAAGAACGTCTCGCCGGGGCCTATGCCTGGCAAAGTTTCCTCAAATCCGGCGCGATCATCTGTGGCGGATCGGATGCGCCGGTCGAGCGCGGCGAGCCGATGATTGAATTTTACGCCGCTGTCACCCGCAAAAGCATCAAAGGCATAACGCAAGACGGTTGGCATCCCGAGCAGGCCGTTTCGCGGGAGCAGGCGTTGAAGATGTTTACGGTGTCGGCGGCTTATGCGGCGTTTGAAGAAAAAGACAAAGGCTCCATCGAAGCCGGGAAGCTCGCTGACCTCACCGTTCTGACCAAAGACATCATGAAAATCCCCGAGCCCGAAATTCTCAAAACGACCTGCGCGATGACGGTGATCGGCGGAGAGATTGTTTGGTCGAAGCCAGTAACTCGTTAAGCTTTGGGGCGTGACGCGGACGCTGCGTCTCGATAGGTTCGAGCCGGATGCCAATCTCGCAAAATGAAGCAGATAGATTGCGGCGAATGACGAAAGAATTCGCTGAAGCTGACCTTCTTGAATTTTCAAACACCCAGCCGATGCGCTATCAACGTGCCCTTGTATCGTTGGACCGTCGCGAGCGATTTCTTTTAGACGTTGAACGAGGGCGGCGCAAACGGACTCGACTGCGTTATCAGACGAGAGGACGTGAAGTCATCGTCCTTGCGCGTTTCGAAATCGACGGGCCCGATCACATTAATCCTCCAACCGCGCCGCATCGGCCGGGAGAACGCATTCCGTGTCCTCATATGCATCTGTATGTCGAGGGCTTCGAAGACCGCGTGGCCTTCGCCATCACGGAAGTCCCGGAACTGCGCGTCACAGATGGGAATAATGGATTGGCACTGTTGGAAGATTTTCTGCGGTTTTGCGGGGTGCAGCACTGGCCGGCCTTTCAGCTCTCCGTATGACTCGTGCCGAATGTGAGCGTCTGATTGCCGACTACCTGCGTTGGCTGAGAGAAGGTATTCGAGTGAGCGAACTTGGATCGGGATGTCACGTCGCAACGCCGTTTCTTGATCGTCACAATGACGAAATTGAAATTTACGTGGAAAAAACGAACGGCGGTTTCCTTCTGACTGACGATGGCTACACCGTTTCGGACCTCGAAGCATCTGGAATGATATTCTCGACTGAGAAACGTCGCGCCCATCTCGATTCGATCTTGAACGGATTCGGCATACGCCTTGCCGACGGAGAACTTCAGGTAGTCGCTACAGCTCAGGACTTCGCACAGAAAAAACACAGCCTGATTCAGGCTATGCTAGCGGTGAACGACATGTTCGTAATGGGACAGGAACACGTGTTCTCACTCTTCAGAGAAGACGTCAGCACGTTCCTTGAAAAACATGCAATTCCCGCTTTTCCAGATTTTAAGCTGACCGGCAAAAGCGGATTTGACCACAAGTTCGACTTTGGAATCCCAAGGTCTCGAACAAAGCCGCAGCGCGTCGTCCGCGCGATTAACGATCTGACTAAGGACCAAGCGCTCTCGTTTGCCTTCGCGGTCGCAGACGTGCGTGCGATGCGCGCGGACACGCTGCAAGCGCTGAGCTTTATTAACGATGTCGATCATCCGATTAATGACGAGAATGTATCTGCAATGCAGGCATACGATATCTTGCCTGTGCGTTGGTCAGCGCGAGATGCGGCGCTGCCTCTCTTGAACGGCACGCTTTCGCAATAAGCGGAAACGTTAGCTACGAGTACAGATACTCGTCGTGATATTCGCGCTGGGGTGCAAACTGCACAGTCTGGTCGCCGGTTTCGGGATACTCGAATATCTTCCCTTCGTAATTCCGGATCACGATCTTTTCGTTGTCGTGATAAAGCACGTAACCGGGATTGATCGGCACTTTGCCGCCGCCGCCGGGAGCGTCGATGACGAACTGCGGGACGGCGTAACCCGTGGTGTGACCGCGGAGGCCTTCGATGATTTCCATGCCTTTCGCGACCGACGATCGCAGGTGCGATGAGCCGGTGATCAGGTCGCACTGGTACACATAGTATGGCCGGACGCGGCACATTAGGAGCTTTTGCACCAGCGTCTTCATCGTCTCGACGTTGTCGTTCACGCCGGCGAGGAGAACGCTTTGGTTTCCGAGCGGAATGCCATGGTTCGCCAGGCGCTCCAGCGCCTGCTTTACTTCTACGGTCAGCTCGCGGGGATGATTGGCATGCACGCTCATCCAGAGCGGATGATATTTCTGGAGCATCGCACAAAGCTCGGGAGTAATGCGCTGCGGGAGGAAAATCGGAACGCGCGTGCCGATGCGGAGAAACTCGATGTGCGGGATCGCGCGCAGACGGCTCAGGATTCTCTCGAGCTTGTCGTCGCTGAAAATGAGGGCGTCGCCGCCGGAGAGAAGAACGTCGCGCACTTCGGTGTGTTCCTCGAGATAACGAAACGCTTCTTCGAAATCGGTGTGCAGCTCCTGTTCGCCGACCCCGCTGACGACGCGGCTCCGGGTGCAATATCGGCAGTAGCTCGCGCAGCGGTCCGTGACCAGAAAGAGCACGCGATCGGGATACCGATGGACCAGGCCTGGGACCGGCATGTGCGAATCTTCCCCGCACGGGTCGGCCATGTCGTAGGGCGACGTCCAGCTTTCTTCGATCCGCGGTATGACCTGGCGGCGAATCGGGCAATCCGGATTGTCCTTCTCGATCAGGTTAAAGAAATGAGGCGTAACGGCGAGGGCGAGCTTCGTCCCGGAGAGCAGAACTCCGCTCCGTTCCTCATTCGAAAGCTCCAGGTGCTGTTCCAGCTGGGCCAGAGAAGTGACCCGATTTTTCAGCTGCCACTTCCAATCGTTCCAGAGCGCTGCGGGAACGTCGGGCCAATAGCCCGGCGCGTGCGAGACGAACTCTTTTCCATCCATTTTGCCAGGGGCAAGAGTGAGCATTTTTGTTTGGTGAACGAAAACGTTAAGGGCCTTAACAATCGTGTCAATGTGGGCACCTCGCGGTGCGCAGCATCTGGCCTTTTCCTCCTGCTCATGATCATGATCTTACTCCTGATCTTTCCTTGAAGGTCGGCGCCCCAGACCAGGATCAGAAGCAGGATCATGAGCATGAGCAGGAAGGGGAACCAAACCCCGCCCCTGTTGCCGATTGAACAGCTGCCGTAGACTCCCTGTCCAAGATCGAAACCATGCGCACCGTCCTTTTTCTTCTCGCCCTCGCAGTCGCCCCGTTACCATTGCGAGCTGCCCCACCCCTCGCCCAACCCGAAACCGGCCCCACCTCGACCGTTCCCCCAGCCGCCGCAGACGCCGGCAAGGACGTCGTCCATCAACTCAACAGCGCCTTCACGAAAGTCTTCGAAATCATCGCCCCGTGCGTGGTGATCATCGAAGTCACGAAAAAGAACGACCCGAACGATAGCTCCACCCTCGACGATCTCTTTTTCCAGGGCCCCCAGGATAATAACGTCCCTCGCCGCGGCCCCCGCTCGAACCAGCCGATCCAAAGCGAAGGCTCCGGGTTTATCGTCCGCGCGGACGGATACATCTACACCAACTATCACGTGCTCGAAGGCTCGGACCGGGTGGACGTGAAGCTGAAAGATGGCCGGGAATTCCAGGCGAAAGTGGTCGGCACCGA
>DASQLH010000007.1:0-21715 GCA_035630155.1 Chthoniobacterales bacterium | reverse complement strand
GGGGTGCACTAATCGGCCATGGAAATTCCGTATACAGTAACAGCGCGGCCCGACACGGGACTTTGGAACGCCAAGGTTGGCATCTGGCTTTTCCTGGCCTCGGAAGTGATGCTCTTCGGCGGCCTCTTTTCGGCCTACGTTTTTCTGCGGCTCGACGCGCCTCCCGGGCATTGGCCCCATGGCTTGTTGAACGTGCCCGTCGGCACGATGAACACGGCGATCCTGATCGCTTCGTCGGTCACGGTCGTGATGGCGTGGGCGTCATTAAAGATGAGGAAATTCCGCGCCTACTGGTGGTACATGCTGGTCACCATTTTGTGCGGCGTCATCTTTCTCTTTGTAAAACTCTACTTCGAATGGCCGGAAAAATTTCATCACTTCGGCGCGCGCATCAAAACGGAGGCGCTGGGGAAATATGAGCCGTACCTCGGCAACAAGCACCTCCTTGAGAAGGGGAAGGAGCCGCGCATCGAGATTACAGGCCACCTTCACAATCCCGCGGCGTTGAACGATCCCAATATCCATGAGTACGAAATCGCGCTCGACAAGATCAACGCGGAGCCGACTAACCCAGAGTCCGACCGGCCGCATTTCTGGCCTGTCCATCACACCGACAAAATCGCTCACGTCGATAAGAAGGACGTCGAATTTGCCGGGATGTTCCTGCCCAATTTCAGTACTTATTTTGCGACCTATTTTACCATAACCGGATTGCACGGATTGCACGTGCTGGGCGGAGTCCTGGTTTTCCTCTATTTGTGGCTGCCGGTCGGGGCCAACCTTTACAAACGCAATCCCGAGCACCTCGCGAACCGGGTTGAGGTGGCCGGTTTGTTCTGGCACTTTGTCGACCTGGTCTGGATCTTCGTTTTCCCGCTCTTTTACCTGCTTTAATCCAATGAACGAATCGAACGAACCGATCGCGGACGCGGCCGCCCTCCCAGCCGATGCGCAGGCCGCGCACGACGAGCACGTGGCTCACGACGTCTCGAAGCACATCCGCTCTTATCTCCTGGTCGGGCTGACCCTGATCCTCTTCACGGCCATCACCGTCGGCCTCTCTTACGTCGATTTCGGCACCCAGAAGGCGAACGTCGCGGTGGCGATGCTCGTGGCCACGTTCAAGGCCGCCCTCGTCGCGGCGATCTTCATGCACCTCTCGAACGAGAAGCGCATGATCTATCGCATCCTCATCTTCACGGCTTTCTTTGTCCTCGGACTTTTCTTCCTCACTTATCTCGCGTGGTACGACCCGATCGTTCGCTAAGATGTCGCTGAAGGGTTTCCATATCGTTTTCATCACTTTCTCCACGCTCCTCGCCTGCGTGCTCGGGGTCTGGTGCATTCGTGTCAACCTTGCTGAAGGCGCCCCGGTTTATCTCGCTGGCGCAATCGGGTCGTTCGTCGCCGCCGTCGCCCTGGTCATCTACGGGGTTTGGTTTTACCGCAAAATGAAACGGCTTCGAATCATCGTATGAAAGCCAGACTCATCGTCGCTTTCATGCTTTTCCTCGGCTCCCAGACCGGTCAGGCGCTGGCCTGTTCGGTTTGTTTCGGCGCCCGGGACGCCAAATCGACCGAGAACATGGCGATCGCGATCTGGGTCCTCATGGGAGTCGTCATGACCGTGCTGGGTGGAGTCGGCGCGTTCGGTTTCCATCTCTACCGCCACGCCAACATGCCGCTCGAACCGCACCAGGAATTGACGGACGAAAATCTGGAGAAATATGAATAGGCTCGCCATCCTGAACGAACTCATCGGCCTGCCGCCCAATGCCTCCGAGCACGGCTACCAGATCGATCACATCCTCGAGTTCAGCCATTGGTTCATGGGCGCGCTCTTCGTCGGCTGGTCGGCCTTTTTCATTTATGTGCTCCTGCGCTTCCGCAAAAGCCGGCATCCGGTCGCGGACCACGAAGGCGTCAAAAGCGGCATCTCCACCCATCTGGAATTTGCCGTCGTCTTGATCGAGGCGGTCTTGCTCGTCGGTTTTGCGATCCCGCTATGGGCGAAACGGGTCAATGAATTTCCGGACGACAAGGACGCGATCATCGTCCACGCGATCGGCCAGCAATTTAACTGGAATTTCCATCTCCCCGGTCCAGACGGCGAATTCGGCAAGCGCTCCATCGGTTTGCTGACCAACTCGAACCCCATCGGCCTCGATCCCAGCGATCCCGCGGCAAAAGACGACATCCAGACGATTGGAGAATTGCACGTGCCGGTTAATCGGAACGTCATCATCGAGCTTTCCTCAAAGGACGTAATCCATAATTTCGCCGTTCATCCCATGCGGATCGCGCAGGATGCGATCCCCGGCCAAATCATTCCGATGTGGTTCAAGCCGATTAAAACCGGCAGCTACGAAGTGGTCTGCGGCCAGCTTTGCGGGCTCGGTCACTACAGCATGAAAGGAATGGTCGTTGTCGATGAGCCGGCGGAATACCAGGCCTGGCTGAAGGAACGCGCTGAGCTTTCGGGAACTCAGACCGCGCCCGCGCCGACGGACCGTCCGCCCGGGGAACCGCCTGTTGGGCCGACGCCCGGAACCGTTGCGCCGCCCGGAGCGCCGAAGACGGTGAACCCATCCGGGCAGACCGATGGCCAGGCGCCGCCGCCGGCCGCATCGCCAACGCCCCACTCGAATTGAGTCTGGGTCGCGCACGCATCTCGCGTGCTGGCGACTCCGAAAAGCTTTCGCGAGGCGCGAAGTTTCCAAAAAAGATTGTTTTGGCGAGACGCCAAAACCAACACGCGAGACGCGTGCGCTACCCAGCTTCTGCGGCTACGATTCACTACATGCGTTCGGGAAGATCAACCTCATGGCTGCATCGTTTCTCCCTCTTCACGGTCATGGCCACGCTGATCCTCATCTTCAGCGGCGGAATGGTCACGAGCAAAGGCGTCGGTCTCGCGGTCCCCGATTGGCCGACCACGTTCGGCTACAACATGTTTCTCTTTCCCGTCTCGCAATGGGTTGGCGGAATCTTTTTTGAGCACACCCATCGGCTCATCGCCTCCACGGTCGGATTCATGACCATCATTCTCGCGGTCTGGATTTGGCGCGCGGACAAGCGCCGCTGGTTGCGCAACCTGGGCTTCGCCGCGCTTGGCGCTGTCATTTTTCAAGGAATCCTGGGCGGATTGCGCGTTACGTTGCTGAAAGATGAAATCGGCATCTTTCATGCCTGCCTCGCGCAGGCCTTTTTCGGAATGCTGGTGGTGATCACGCTCGCCACCTCCCAGTTGTGGCGCCGAATTCCTATGGTAGGGACGGCGCGCTGCGCCGTCCGCGCGCCTCTGGAAGCGCCATCATTCGCCATTCGGCGGACGCCGCAGCGCGGCGTCCCTACCAGGACTCTGGCTCGCGTCGTCATCGGCACGACGATCGTCATTTATTTCCAGCTCGGTCTCGGCGCCACCATGCGGCATCAACACTGCGATCTCTCGATTCTCGATTTCCCGGCCGCCTACGGCTCCATCATTCCCGACACCTCGCCGGCCAGGATTGCCGAGATCAATGCCTGGCGCGAGGCGCGTGCCCTTTCCGACGTGACGCCTTTCCACATCTGGCTCCAAATGGTCCATCGCTTTGTTGCGCTCATCATCGCCGCTGGCGTAATCGCTTCGTTGTTTCTCTCGCGCCGCACCGGTCCCGACACCGGGGTGCTCTCCCGTTTTTCAGACGTTTGGTTCCTGCTCCTCGTCTGCCAAGTCACCCTCGGCGCCTGGGTCATTTGGAGCAACAAAGCGGCCGACATCGCCACCGCCCATGTTGCCGTCGGGGCTTCCATGCTCGCGCTCGGCATCGCTTTCTCCTCCGTTTGCCTGCGAATTCTGCGTAAAATCGAGCCCGCAACATTGCCTCGCCAATCTCCCGTTCCGCGGGAGATTCCCGTGTCATGAAAAGCGCCGCTCTTCCCGCTGACGCGGGAGTCGATCCCACAGCAACACGCCGGCGCATTGTCTCCGATTTCGCGGAGCTGGTGAAAGCGCGGCTCACGCTGCTGGTTTTGCTCACGACGGCCGTCGGCTATTACCTCGCCGCGGCCCACCCCATCAATCCGCTCGGCCTTTTCCATGCGGTTTTCGGGACCGCCCTCGCCGCGGCCGGTGCAGCCGCTCTCAACCAATGGTGGGAGCGCCGCCTCGACGCGCTCATGCACCGCACAAAGACGCGACCGATTCCTGCCGGCCGCATGTTGCCGCGCGATGCCTTGATTCTTGGCTGCCTTCTCTCGCTCGGCGGCGTCGGCTATCTCACGATCCTTTGCAACGCGCTGAGCGCCGCTCTCGCCGCCACCACCATTCTCATTTACATCTTCGCCTACACGCCGCTGAAACGCGTCAGCACTATCAACACGCTGGTTGGCGCGATCCCCGGCGCGTTGCCGCCGATGGTCGGCTGGGCCGCCGCGAGTGGGCGCCTCGATCCCGGCGCGTGGAGTTTGTTCGCCATCCTCTTCTGCTGGCAATTACCGCACTTTTTCGCGATCGCCTGGATGTATCGCGAAGATTACGCACGCGCCGGGTTCGAGATGGTCTCGAAAGACGACAACACCGGGGCGCGGAGCGCCAGCCAAAGCGTGCTCTTTTGCATTCTCCTCCTTTTCATTTCCGGCAGCCCGGCGTTCCTCAAGGTCGTGAATTATAATTATCTTACCGCCGAACTCATCCTTAACGGGCTGTTCATTTTTGCCGCGATGCGATTCCTCCGCACCCAACAGCAGGCCGACGCGCGCCGGCTTTTCATCACCTCCATCGTTTACCTTCCGTTGCTGCTCGCCGCGCTCGTTTTCACCAAGATATGAAGACCGAAACCGCCGCCATTCGCGTGCGAACCCCGGCGCCGAAAAGCAGCAAGGCGTGGAAAGCGGCGTTGATTCTCATCCCGATCGTCACCGCCGCGATGCTTTTCTGGCTGCGGCAAGTCCAGGTCAATCACCTCGCCAACCGGCCGCTGCCTTCCTTGGGAACGGCCCCGAAATTCGAGCTCGTAAACCAGGATGCCCAGCCGTTTGGCTCGGAACAATTAGCCGGCAAAATCTGGATCGCCGATTTCATTTTCACGACCTGTCCCGGCCCGTGCCCGATCATCAGCACGCGGATGAGCGAGCTGCAAAGGCCGCTTGAGAAGAGCGACGTCCACCTCGTTTCCTTCACGGTCGATCCCGAGAAAGATACGCCCGAAGTCCTGCGCGCTTATGCGGATAAGCTGCGGAAGCAGCCGCTCCGCTGGGATTTTCTCACCGGTCCGCGCGACACCATTCATTCAGTCTCGCGGGATGGCTTCAAACTCGGTTTGTCCGAGGGCGCCGAGGAAGATGGCGGCCCGATTCACACCACCCGTTTTGTTTTAGTGGACCGCCGCGGAACGATCCGCGGTTACTACGACGCGCTCGCGCCCGACGCCGTCACGAAGTTACTCGCGGATACGAATCATCTTCTGCGCGAGGGGCCCAGATAGATTCACGGCTGGCAAGCAATCAGAGCGAGCCAAAATTCGGAAATGGAAGGTGCATCGCAAGCAGTCGCTTCCCTATTTTTTCGGATTCTGCGACGTCACCGAGGGATGCGTGAGACGCAATTTTCAGAACGAGCGCGTCGTAAAAGTCTGGATCGTCTTTGAGCGCCTCGTCGAGATGCAAAATAGCCTTTCCCGCATCGCCACAGTTCCAGTAAGAGTAAAGCGCCAGACTATATTGATGGGAGGCCTTAACTTGCAGGGCGGTGAGTTTGCGGCCATAAACCCCCCGATCGAAAAACAGCGCGCCGTCGGCAATTGCAGCCCGGCACTCCGCAAGGGTGCGGCCTTCGTAAGTTGGCGCGCCATCTGCGATTTTACCATCGAGGACAAGGCATGTCTGGAGGGGCATTCTCACCAGCTCGAGATCCTTAACGTCGGCTCCTGTTTCGCGCAGCGCGGATAGGACAAGCCAGATGACCTGTCGCCCCCCTTTCCGGTTCACTATGGAAAACTCTGCCGGCCACTCCGTCAGGAGATGATCGTTGTTACCGAAGCAAAGGCGCCAGAATCCAGGAATCTCACTGTATGATTTCGTCGCGGTTGCAACTTTCTTAGAGGCATGCAGCATCCATTCCGAACCGGCGTTGGAGTGCAGCGAACCGCTCTCGATGTCGCCGAAGACTTGACCGGCTTTAGCTGGAGTGGCGAAATCGCCGCTGTTGAGCATGTAAGAACCCATTTTTTGCTTTGCGTCCTGGAACTTCCCCTTGATGACATTGTAGTGAAAGTGAACGAAGTCGGTCTGATTGGGGAATACATTCTTATTGTTTTCAACCAGTTTGTCGAAAAGCTGGAAATCCTCTCGATCCAAAGCGACGAGACAAGCAAAGATGTACGAATCGGGCGTCTTTGGCCTGTACCCCTCCGTCGAGTAAATTTCATGAAGTGATGCGAAGTCGTAAGACTCCCAAAGCGCTCGCTCCACAAGGTCTGTCCGAGACCAAGCGTTGGCGTAGTGAGATGCAAGCCTGAACCGTCCGAGCCGTATCACAAGATCAAAGACCGTATCTTGTAACTCACGTGGCAACACTCGGTCCGCCGACGGCTTTGCCATCCGCCAAAAGCCTGCCTGGGGCATCAGCGCCATGATGTCGGCAAAAATCGGACTTAACGCAATCACGCGTTGCACACACGCCGGTCCAGTCGCCAGGCCAAAATCTCGCCGAAGGGTCTTGTAGAGCAAGGTCTCGGCGACCCGCCGTTGAGCTTCTTCATTCAATCGGGAGAAACTCCGGCCGACAATAGGAGGAGTCGGGGCTCCGCCGCGAACCACCCAACGCTCGATGCTCTCCCCAATTAAGTTCTCCTCATCGGGAGTCAGCCGCAGCGCGGTTTCCAAGTCCCGCAAATCGCCACCGGTCATCCATCTCCCGTAGAAGCCCCACGAGCTGCCCGCGTCTTCCACTATTAGTTGAGCGGACCTAACTTTGGCCGCAGCAATATCTCCCGTCTCGAACAGACACGTGATTTCCAGGAATCTAACCTTATCGGAATCGGGATAAGTGATCAGAAACTTCCTCACATAGGGAAGCGACTCGGCTGCTCCCCTGGTCGCAATAAGATAACTTAGGCCTGATTCGGAGGCGGAGAGCGTTTGCACGAACAACTTCTCTATCTCTGACGCAGGCTTAAGGTTGACGGCGAGCTTGTCTCGAAGGAACATTCGCACCTCGTCAGCCCGGGGAAGCTGGTTGTGGAATGCTCCTGTGACCTTCGCAAATTGATCAGGTCTCAAGGTGATGAGAGATTGCCCCAACTCCGGATCCGGAGCGTGGGACAAAATTTGTAAAGAGTTGTCTGAAGTTACGGCATCCTTGGGACTCGCGAGCCGCTCGATTGCGCTTTCCGCCACGAAGGACGAGCCCTGATATTCAGCTTCGGCGCGGATTCCCAAGTCATATACGCCCGCTTCAACCCCGATCAGATTAATTCGCAGCGGAAGGACATCGTTTTCGAGGAGTTGCGCGATCTCGTCGTTCCTCGGGTAGAGTTTGACCTGGGTCGTATCCGCGGAAAGCGACGCTTCGATTACTTCGCTTTTCACTTTCCCCTTTCGGTTCCAGATCCACACGGAGTTCTTCGGCAGGGCTTTTCTCTCTCGAACGACTAGATTCGTGGAAGCCAAGTTGACCGGATGCTTGGCTTGATTAGTCAGGAGCACGAGGTAGGAGGCGACAGGGGCGCCGTCCAACGAACCCGCGGTTCGATCGTCCACGCCATTCTCTGTCAATTTCGTGCGGGCATGCATCTGCCCCATGGAGATTGGGGCTGCGACTACACCTTTTGGATTCTCGCGGGAATACATCCATCCGAAAGGAATGCCATCAGCAGTCCGGATGTCATAGCGAATGCTGACCGAAAAATTTTTGTCGGTCCCAGTGCGCCTAAGTTTCACTCGTTGCTGTTCGTTCGGAATCAGGCGAAGGAGTGGCTTGGGATCGTCGGTTGTGAACCCTTCTATTTGGACGGAAAATCGAACCTCCACGTTCTTCCACTTTCCGGGAATCCGCTGCGGCGAGGAGTACCCTGCCTCGATCGAGGAGGTTTTCGGCTCGTCGAGGCTAAGGACAAGTTTGCCGTGAATCGGCTCCGAGGTTTGATCATCGGTGATGAAGTAAATGGGGACGGAGAAGTCGTCGGCAGGACGGGTCTTGAGCTCATAAGTGATGCCTGTCACAACAAGCAGGACGAAAAGAGCAGCAGGCCCGCCGAATTCGTAGGCGACGCCGGATTGCTCTCCATGAACTTTTCCGGTGCTTTTAAGGACACCAAAAAGCACGACTGCCGCGGTCAAGGCGAAGGTGCAATATGCGCCAAATGTCAATACATCCGAGCCGTATTGCCGAAGACGTGGCAGCCAAATTACAAGTGCGGCTATTTCCACCGCGAGGACGGCAACACAAAGAGCAATAAAGGCTCCCAACTGCGGCGTTTGCCCGGCGGAACCTGAGCCCTTGCGAGGAGACTTCATCCTTGAGATCGCATTGGCTTCGTTAGGCGTGCTGGATTCTGCCGTGAGTTAGTTCGCAGCGCTGTCATTTAACTTTGCTCGCGACCCGAGGTCGCGGCGCAGACGTCTTCACGAAATCTCGCAGTTTCGTCGCATTTTGCCGGGAACGGGCAGTCCGATCGGCGATGAGGGGAGAATACACGCACGAACACGGCATATCAGGGTGAGCCGAATCTCTCCAGCTTTTGTTTGGGGCTCTCGTTAGAAGAATCTTGCCAAATACGAGGTCGTCGATTTTGAAAACTCCGGCTCTTTGGCGCGCCGCGAATTTTTGTCATACAAGTTTCGAAAACAACGTTGACGCAATTCGCGACGCTCCGGTAGCATCGCCGATGTGATGAATCACGTCCTCACAAGGCGGCGCGCGCTGCGCCTGCTTGAGGTCGATCGGTCCAGCGATCTCGGTTCATCCCCCGTCGCCAGGAAAGGCTAAGCCCCATGAATATTTCCCCTCTCGATGAAAACGGCAAGGTGGTGGATTGGTGGTTCGCCTACAAGGTTCCGAAGCTGGCAAAGAGCGCGAACAGTCCCACAGCCACCGGTTACGAATACATTTACTACGACCCGAATGTCGGGAAGGTGGCCAGGTCGCCTTATTTGTTTACCGACGGCAAAGGCGCGCTCGACCTGACGCTGAAGGCGGTTTTCGGCAGTCCCGACGCGACGACCGGCTGGATTCTTTACAACGACGAAATGCCGTCGGACGCGAAACGTCTGGACAGCAGCAGCTTTGGCCACACGAAGGGCGTGATCGCATTCGACACCGCGTCGAAAACGGCGCTCTGGTTGTTGCACTCCTGGCCCAAGTTTGCGGACCCGATGGCGGCCGGCATGCCCACGCCGATCTATGGGCAGACCTACTTGTGCCTGTCGCTCGACATGGCGACGGCGAGCCAGATCGCCGATCAGATGACCAACCATCAGGAACCGCAGGTTTACGTTCCGCGCATCCCGGCGTCGCTCGACAAAAAGGATCCGCTTTACCTGCTCGCGCAGGCGTTGGACCCCAACGCGAAGGGCGACGCGGATGTCATCGATTGCAAAACGCGCGGCGGCCTGGCGTTCAAGGTGATCGCCAAGAATCGGAAGTGGAACAAGGATTTCTGGAACGACCTCGTGGGCCCGACGCTCAAGGCCGACATGGACGTCGAGACGTGGATCCGGGGCAAAATCCCGCCCACGCTCGACAGCGACGGCATTCACAAAACATTCGACGTTAAATATATCGACTTGAGCCCGCTGGGGATTCCGTGGACCTGGCCGGAAACGCACGATCACGCCAAATGGGGAATCACGGTCGATTCCGACTGGGTTTGCGTCGGCGACATCAACCGGATGGTGTCGCAAGAGAAACGCGGTGGCGGCACGATCGCGTTTCAGGATCAAACGCTCTGGGCCGCCTTGTCGAAAACCGATCTGCTCGTCGCGCCGCCCGGGCACACGCGGGTGGAAGCGCGCGCGCTGATCAAGGAAACGCACAAAACAATCCACGAGCGTCTGCCGACAGCGGTGAAGCCCAAGCCGGCCAAGAAGAAGGCGGCCCGCAAATCAACGGCTAAGAAAAAGCCGGCCCGAAAAGCGCCGGCGCGCAAACAAGCGTCCGCGAAGAAGAAGACCAAGCGTCGTTAGACCGCACTTTCCCCATCCTAATATGAGCCGAGGCGTGTCCTTTTATCTTAACGGGAAGGCGGTAACGATTGAGAATCCCGCGCCCGATCTTTTGCTGATCGATTATCTGCGGTCGCCGGAGGTGGCGCTCGCCGGTCCCAAGAAGCCGTGCGGCCAGGGAGGGTGCGGTGGTTGCACCGTGATTCTTTCCTGGTGGAACGCAGGGAAGAAAAAGCCGGAGCATCGCGCGATCAACTCTTGCCTGCGGCCAGTCTGCGCGCTGGGCGGGCTCGTGGTGACGACCGTTGAGGGCACCGGCGCGGCGCGCAAACCCGATTCGCAGTTCTTGCAGCACACGCACACCGCCTCGCGCTCCGCCGCGCCGATCGGCATGCAGGATTCGCACGTCTTTGCCACAGCCACGGCGGAGGCGAAGGGCAAACGCAAGGCGGTGCTCGCCGCCGTCTCGAGCCGCGGGAAAAAAACCGGACCTGCCTCGATGAAGCTCGTGGAGAAGGTCGCCGATCATCCTTCCGAGCATTCGCACGAGGGGATGAATCCCGTCGCTTACCGGCTCGCCCTGAACAACGGCAGCCAGTGCGGTTACTGCAGCGTTGGGTTCGTGATGAACATGTCCGAATTCATCATCAACAATCCGAAGGCGACGAAGAAAGAGATCGAGGATGCATTCGACGGCAACCTCTGCCGCTGCACCGGCTACCGCGCGATCCTAACCGGAATGAAGACGTTCGCCTCAGACTGGAGCAAGGCGGACGAGAAGAACCGGATGCCATGCGTCGAGGACCACGTGAGCGAAGCGCAGCTCCCGGCGGCTGTCGCGATTCCATTTCCAAAAGAAGCACGGCGCCCGGCCGAACCGGTCTCGTCGGACGCCGGCGGCCAGGAATGGCGCACACCGGTTTCGCTCAGCGAGCTGGCCGAGATTCTGCAAACCCACCGCGGGGAAAAAGTCCGGCTCGTCCATGGCAACACCTCCTACGGCGTTTACAAAGATGAGTTCCCGACGACGACACTGTTCGTCGACATCCGGCTGATTCCCGAGCTCCATGACGCGGGCGGCGCGAAAGGGAATGAACTCATCGTCGCGGCAGGCACGACCTACAGCGATCTCATCGACCTCATCGCGCGCGTGAAGCCCGGCGAAACGACCGCGCTTGGCGCGCTCGATTTCATGGCCCGCCGCACCGCCGGCCGCATCGTTCGCAATGCGGCCTCGCTCGGCGGCAACACGATGATGGTGTTGAAGCATATCCTCAAGGGGACGGGCGAACCGTTCCCGTCGGACCTTTTCACCGCGTTAGTCGCGGTCGAGGCGAAGCTCAGCTTTCTCGTATTAGGGAATAACGGGAATTTCGAGCAGCGCGCCGAGACGGCCGGCGATCTCGTCGCCGAGGTCCTGAAAGATTCGCGGCTGGCCAACCGGATTGTGCTGACCTCTTACGCCTTGCCGCTGGGCGATGCAAAAGAGCCGGTGCTCGCGCAGAAAGTCGCGCTCCGCGAAGTCAACGCGCACAGCATCGTCAATGCGACGACGCGCTTCACGTTTGGCAAGAAACTCACCGTCGATTCCGCGACGCTCGTCTTCGGAGGCATCGCGCCGTATCCCTGGCGCGCCACAGACACGGAGCGTGCGATGGTCGGAAAGGATCTGACGCTCGCGAGCTTCGGTTCACTCGCGAAGATCCTGGCGAATGAAGTGGATGCCGAGCTGGATCGTTGGGCGGAACGAATGAAGGAGGTGCCTGACGAGGGGTTCACGGCGGAATATCGCCGGCAGCTCGCCGTTTCCTTTTTCTACAAGGCGATCGTCAACGCGCTCGTCGGCCAGGGTGTCGCGGTCCCAGACAATGTGAAGTCCTGCGCTGAAATTACGTGGGGCAACTGGCCGGAGAGCACCGGCATTCAGAAGTACACAAAACAGGAGTTCAAGGCGCCGGTCGCGCAACCGATCATCAAGGTCACGGCGATGTATCAGACGTCGGGCCAGCTGCATTACACCCAGGAGCTCGCGGTGCCGCCGCGGACGGCGAATGGAGCGTTCGTGCAGAGCCGGCGCGCGCTCATGAACTACCACTTCGTGATCCCCGGCAATGATAAAGAAGGTGTCACGGCGGAGGCGCTCCGGAAGCATCTGAAAGGCTACGCGCCTTCCTTCATCGACCTCATCACCTGCGAGAACATCAAGAACGGCGGGATTAATTTGCAGGGCATGGGCCTGGATCAGCCGCTCTTCGCGGTGGACCTGATCAATTACGTCGGCCAATCGATTGCCATGGTCCTGGCCACTACCGAAATGGAGGCGATCCGCATTGCCGCTTACGTGTCGGCGCAATGCGTCGCCTACGAGAAGCCAGGGAAACCGTGGATCGGCGAATGGAGCGAGCCGATCCTCGATCTCTTCGATGCGATCAGGAAGCGGAGCATTTTCCCGGATGCGCCGAAGGCAGTTTCCTACGCTTCGCATATCTGGAGGATCACCCGGCCCGGGAGCAATTTTGATTGGGTGGTGGAAAGAACGTCGCCGGATCGGAGCACCCGCACGCGCAAAGCCACGGTGAGGAACGCGCCCTGCGTTGTCGTCGAGAACTCGCAGCTCTGCGGCGGCCAGGTGCATTTCTACATGGAGACGCAGGCTTGCATCGCCATTCCCACCGACGAAGGCCGGATCACCATGTTGCCCTCAACGCAAAGCCCGATGGGGATGCACGCGACGACCGCGATGGCGCTCGGTCTGCAATATCACCAGGTGGAGCTTGAAGTGCCGCCGGTGGGGGGAGGTTTCGGGGGCAAGACCGAACAAACGCGCTTCGTGACCGGCCCGACGGCCGTCGCCGCGAAGGCCACCAAAAATCCTGTGCGCGTCGCCGTTCCGCGCGACGAAGACACGGCGATGATCGGCAAGCGCCACGGCTACTATGGCGAATACCAGATCGCGGTCGATGCGAACGGCATCATTCATGGCTTCCTCTTAAAGATGTGGGGCGATGGCGGCGCGTTTTACGATTGCTCCTTCATCGTCTCGAACTGCATCCAGCTGCGAACCGACAACGCGTATCGCGTGGCGAACTTCCAGAGCCAGATAGACGTCTGCCGCACCAACACCGCGCCGAGCACAGCGATGCGCGCGTTCGGCGACGTCCAGGGCAAGAACATGGTCGAGAACGCAATCGACGATGCGGCGGTGGCGATTGGGATGCGGCCGGAGGATTTGCGCGAAAAGAATCTCTACGATCGCGGCGACGTCACGCCGTTCGGCCAGGCCCTTTCCTACTGCTACATGAAACAGGTTTGGGATTACGTGAAGGACGTTTCCAAGTTCGAAGAAAAGTATCAAGACGTCGAAAAATTCAACAGCGAGAACAAGTGGCGCAAGCGAGGCATCGCCATCATCCCGGTGAAGTATGGCTCCGGCTACAATCTTACGTTGCTCGAGCAGTCCGCCGCGATCGTCGTGGTCAATCAGGCCGATGGCACGGTCGTGATTCACCAGGGTGGCGTCGAGATCGGGCAGGGCCTCGTCACCCAGGCGCAGCAGGTCGCGGCGTATGTCCTGGGCATCCCGATGGAGATGATCTACATCGACAACGCCAACACGAGCATCACCCCGAACCCGACCAGCACCGGCGGATCGACCGGCACGCCTTACGCGTGCGAGGCGGTGAAGCAGACTTGCCAGCAATTGCGCGCGCGGCTCATGGAGTTCGGCTACGAGCTGCTGAAGGACAATGGGGAAGATTGGTGCAAGACCCAGGGCATCGATTTCTGGAACTACGGCACCAAGGGCTGGTCCACGACCGTGGAAGGACCTTACGGACGCAAGGCAATGATCTGGCAGTTCCTGATCCAGATCGCTTTTGCGAAACGCGTCAACCTCGTGGCTTCCTTCACGGCGAAGATCCACGGCGGGGAGGTGCAGGTCCCGGCGATGACGTTCAAACCCGAGGCGGAGCAGCCGAATATTCCGGGCATTGAGCGAATCAAGAACGCGCCGCTCGGAGGCGGCGTGGATTCGTTCGTCGGTTTTACTTATTCGGCGGCCTGCTCCGTGGCGGAGGTCGATGTGCTCACCGGCGAGGTGAAAATCCTCAGCTCGGACATCGTTTACGATATGGGATGGAGCATGAACCCAGCGCTCGATATCGGCCAGGTCGAAGGAGCATTCGTGCAGGGCATTGGTTATCTCTTGACCGAGAAGCTGGTCTTTGAACCGAGCGGGGACGAAAAGGGCCGGCTCAACACCACCAACACCTGGCGTTACAAGATTCCGGCGGTGACGACCATTCCGCTGCAAATGAACACCTACCTGTTCCCAAGGGACACGGTGAAAAACATTCCGGAGGATCCGAACGATATCTTTTCTGCAAAGGAAGTCGGCGAGCCGCCGCTCGTCCTGGCCAACAGTGTGTTCTTCGCCATCAAAGCCGCCATCCGCGCGTCGCGGGTCGAGCGCGGGCTCGAACCGCTCTTCCGCTTCGACGCGCCGGCCACCGTCCAGGAAGTGCGCCGCGCTTGCGAGGTAACGGGGAAAGATTTCACGAACGATTTACCAGGGGTCAAAGCGAAGGGGCGCTAGCCGACAACCAAAAAACCAACGCAAACAATCAGACATTTCCCATGAAACGAACTTTTCTCCTCGCAGCTCTCCTGAGTTCTGTGTGCCTCGGAAACCTTGAGCTCTTTGCGCAAAAGCCCACCCCGCTGCTGAGTCCAGCAGCCCCGCCGGCAACCGCCCCCAAGCCCACCCCAACTCCGAGTCCAAAGGCCACCTCACCGACAGCCCAGGCGCCCAACCAACCGGCCGCTCCAGCGGCGCCGCTGGCCGCCCACCATATGAATCATGAAAAAAGCGGCTTCCCCGATTTCGGATTCATGGTGAGTTCCTCCGAATACTTCGCCTCCTATTCGGATCAGCCGATCTTTCGTCTAAAAGCGGACTTCCCGAAAGAGCTGCCGAAAGAAATGCCGAAATTCCTCGAAATCGATTTCAAGAAGGAACCTCTGAAATATATCGAAGCCGTCCGCGATTACGCCTTCGAAGGGAATTTGCCGGATTGGGATCCGTTCAAGAATACCATTCGCCAGTGGTACCATATCCCGTGGTTGCATCCGACGACCACCGGCCCAAGCGCCTATCCGCCCAACGGCGGGACGGAAGGTTTCCACGGCCTGATCAAGGAAGCGCCGGTAGGCGCCGGGCAGCTGGGGCCGAATCTCCTGGGAGTCGCGGGCGATTACTCGGTCTATGCCATTACCCTGATCAACGACATGGCGGGGTACGCCATGCACCGGATGTGGAAGGACCCGCAAAATCCCGATCCTCGCGTTCTGGACAAACGGTATGACAACGGCGGTTTTCCGCGGGGGACGGTCTTCGCGAAGCTATTGTTCACCGATGCGCCGAAAGGGATCGACAAGGTCGAGTACCTCGAAAACCCGCTGACATGGAAGGCCTTTATCACGGAAAATTTCTGGCTCTCCGCGAATCGAGTCGTCGGCACGGTGAACCTGTTGCAGATGGACATTTCCGTGCGCGATCCGCGGGCGGATCGAAGCCCGCAAAACCCAGAGGGGACGGGATGGGTCTTCGGAACGTTCGTCTATAACGGGAAGGTGAATAACCCAAACAAATTCATGAACCTCGTTCCGGTCGGGCTGATGTGGGGCAACGATCCCAAGAACAAGGAGAACAAGACGAATCCTTTTCCGCCTATGAAAACCATGGTGAACAAGGACCTCAAAGAGACTGTGATCTTTGAAAGCAAGATGCTCCCGCCGCAACATCTCGGCTGGAATGGCCGGTTGAATGGCCCGGCCGATTTGAACACGGTCTCCTGCCTGTCGTGTCATAACACGGCGCAATATCCGCAGGCTACTTCGCTCGTTCCGGACAGTTCCGTTCCGGATGGTGGATTGCTGCCGCCGGCCAAAGGAGGAACGGACGAGTGGATGAAATGGTTCCAAAACATCGAGTGCGGCACTTCGATGAACCCGGAAACTTATTCCACGGATTTCTCCTTCCAGGTGGCCATCGCCCTGCAGAATTTTTTCAATGTGAAGAACACCAGGCAGCAGGGGAGTTGGGCGAGCCAGTATAAGGCTGCCGCCAAGCCGGTGGCCCGGGGAGATACCGTCCAGCCCAAGTAAGCTGTCGAGAGAGCTGGCCGATCCAAAGACGGAACGCATGCCGCAATTCCTGCAACCTAACGTCCAAAAGCTGCAGACGACCATTAAGCATGTGGTTGTCCTGATGCTGGAGAACCGCTCGTTCGACAACCTGCTCGGCTGGCTCTATGCGGACCAGGCGCCGCTGGATGGCCAGCATTTCGAGGGACTGACCTACGACCTGTGGAACCCGCTCGATAATCTCGACGCGGATGGCCTCCCCTTTATCGAAAAAGTGCCTATCGAGAAAAACGGCCAGCCAAAAACGAAGTACGGCAAGACGATCCCGAACCCGGTGGATTTCACCCTGCCGAAGCCCGACCCGGGCGAAGGTTTCAAGGACACAAATCATCAGTTGTTTCAACAGTACAACGTCGCTCAGCAGTATCCGCCGCCGCCCACGAACATGGGTTTCGTGCAGAACTATCAGAACGCGATGCTGTATGGGACCTTCAGTTTCGGCGACGACCCGGGCAATCCGCGCGCGATCATGAAGTGCTACACGCCGGAGCAAACGCCGGTGCTAAGCGAGCTCGCGCGCAGCTTCGCGGTTTGCGATCACTACCACTGTTCGATCCCGAGCCAGACCATTCCGAATCGCGATTTCATCCACGCGGCCAGCTCCACCGGCCACGTGAACAACGGGCCGGAAGTCCAGTGCGATGCGAAGACGATCTTCAACCAGATCCAGGACGCCATCGACGGTGGCAGAACGGATTTGAGCTGGGGGATTTTCGGCAATAACGCCTTCGCCAACGGCAAGGATGCAGCCGGCAAATTCGGCAAAGATCATTTCTCGCTCACCCGGCTCATCATGACGAAGCTGCACGATCCGCGCTTCGACGGGAATTTCGGCACGTTGGACGACTTCGCCGCGAAATGTAAGAGCGGCGCGCTGCCGAGCTATTCGTTCCTGGAGCCGAACTACGGCGGTCCCACGCAGAACGACCAGCATCCGCCAAGCGACATCCGGATGGGCGAGCAGCTCATCGCAGACGTCTACAACATGGTGAAAGCGTCACCGGCGTTTGGGAACATCCTGCTTTTCATCACTTACGACGAGCATGGGGGCTGTTACGATCACGTCCCGCCTCCTGGCGGCGCCAAGAACCCGGACCCCGCTAATCCGCCCGGCCAGGATGGTTTTCTTTTCAATCGCTTCGGCGTGCGGGTGCCGTGCGTCGTGGTCAATCCCTATATCAAGAAAGGACTCATCGCGAGGCCGGCCGGCTATGTTCCCTTCGACCACACTTCCGTCATCAAGACGGTGCAGAATTGCTTCAAGCTTCAGGGAAGTCTGACTGAAAGGGACAAGGCGGCCCCGGATTTTTCCGGCTTGCTCACCCTGGATGCTCCGCGTACTGCCGACATCCCAGCAGTGACGCCCTTGAAGGTCGTGGCCCCCGCCGGAACTCCGCACGTGAACGATCTGCACCGATTGATCGCAGATGTTCTGGAATGCGTTACCGGAAAACCGGCGCCGGATGAATCGCGCGACCTTATGAAATTCATCCGGAACGCCTACAAAGAATTTCTTAGCGATCCCTCGAAGAGGACGGCCAGCAAACCCTGACCTGCGACGGCCGCGTTGCCGCAAGCACGATGCAACTACTTTCGACCGGCTTGCTCTATATCGGGGGAAGCGTCCTTTTTTCGGTGCTCGGTCTGTGGCTGGTGCGCAGGTTTGCGCCCTACGAGATTCTGGAAGGCCACAAGGAAATCGCCGGCTTCATCTACGGGATCCTGGGGACAATCTACGCCGTCATTCTCGGGTTTTCCGTCATCTTCCTCTGGGAGCAATATCACGACGCCGAGACAGTGGCGGACCGCGAGGCGTCGCAACTTTCCAACCTTCATCGTCTCGCCCAGGCGCTTCCCGCAGATCGGCAGGAGGCGTTCACGTTGTCCCTGGAAAAATACTGCCGGCTGGTCATCGACGAAGAATGGCCGCTGATGGACCTGCGAAAGCCCAGCGCCAAAGCGCATGAGCAACTATTGGAAATTTGGCGGGAGGGGCAGGCGCTCGATCCCCAGACGGAGCGCGAGAAGATCGTCCTGGCCAAAATGGTGGACACGCTGACGAGCCTGGATGATGCGCGGCGCGGTCGCCTTCTCGCCGCGCGCGCTTACTTGCCCAAACCGCTTTGGTTCGTCCTGATCGCCGGCGCTCTGCTCACCATCGGTTTCAGTTATCTCTTTGGGATTAGAAATGTAATCGCCCACAACGTGATCACTATCTTTCTCGCGGCTTCCATTGGGCTGGGTCTTTTTCTCATTGCCGCTTTGGAGGGGCCGTTCTCGGGGGCCCTAAGGCTTTCGCCCGAGGCTTTTACGGCAGTGCTGGAGGGCTGGCGTCCATCGCCGTAGTAATTGCCCAACGGAACATAGGCCTTTGGCCTGTGCGCCCAGCGGGCTTGTGCCCCCTGCTCCTGATTTCAGCGGAGTACCACTCCGCTGGGCGCACAGACTGAAAGTGAAAGTCTATGTTCCACCTCTTTCGGCGCGAATAACTACGCCTTCGGCTCGGGATGATGCGCGCTCTGGCCTTCCGCGGAAACGAGCCGGAGATATTCGCGGTATTCGCCTTTCGGCAACCCATCGACGAGGCGTTCGAGCTGCGCCTGATCGATGAATTCCATCCGGTAGGCCACCTCCTCGAGGCAGGCAATCTTGAGTCCCTGCCGATGCTCGATCGTGGCAATATAATTTCCCGCCTCGAGCAAACTGGTTTGCGTTCCCGTGTCGAGCCACGCCATCCCGCGGCCCAGCGGTTTCACATGCAGCTCGTTTCGCTTTAGATAAACCAAATTCAGATCGGTGATCTCGAGCTCGCCCCGCGCTGACGGGCGAAGCTGCCGGCAGAACTCCACCACGCGCTCGTCGTAAACGTAAAGGCCGGGGATCGCGAAATTGCTTTTCGGCTGCTTCGGCTTCTCCTCGAGACTCACCGCCCGTCCGTCCGGACCGAACTCGACCACGCCGTAGCGTTCGGGATCGCGCACCTGGTATCCGAAAATGCAGGCGCCCCGTTCGATCGCGAGCGCCTCGCGGTAGAAATCGAGTTTCCCGTAGAAGATGTTGTCGCCGAGAATCAGCGACGCGCCGGAGTCGCCGAGAAAGTCGGCGCCGATCAGGAAGGCCTGCGCGATTCCTTCCGGTTTCGGTTGCGTCGCGTATTCGATCCGGATGCCGAGCCGTGTGCCGTCGCCCAGATAATCCTGCAGCATCGGCAGATCCTTCGGCGTGGAAATGATGAGCACGTCGCGCAAACCGCCCAGCATCAGAGTGGCGAGCGGGTAGCAAATCATCGGCTTGTCGTAAACCGGGAGCAGTTGCTTGCAGACGATCTTGGTGAGGGGATAGAGGCGGGTGCCGGCGCCGCCCGCGAGAAGAATGGCTTTTTTGTTCATGAGAGACCGAGCGTCAGGTGGCGGCGCTCCAATGGTCGAGCCGGTTGACCCATTCCTGCCAGAAACTCGAGGGTCGCGTCAAATCGATCCGGCTGACCGGTTTCAACCAGCGCAGGCCGCGGACTATAGGCTGGTTCGACGCGGCGCGGTCGAAAAAGAAAGGCGCCCCGATTTGTTCGCTCAATTTGCGGTCGGCAATTCGGCCGCCGAGAGCGTGCTGGAGCGCGTTCTCGATCGCTTCGTGCGATAAGGCGGGCTTCGCTTCAATCGACGCGCTTAAACTAACGCCGAGCATCTTCTTCAGGAGCACGCCGCAGATCAACGCGCGCGAGCTGGTCGCGTGCACATGGCAAATTTTCCGCTGGGCAAACATGCGCCGCAAAGTGAGCGCAAAACGGGCCTGCCGCAAAAAGAGATCGACCGGCGCGCGATGCGATTCGTTCGCGCGATCGTCTTCCAGCGCGAGCACGAGCTCGCGGTTGGCCTGCCACTCGGCCTCGATCGCCATCGCGTCCGGCAGGAATTCGAGTTGGAGGGCAAGCTCTTTAGCCTCGCGGCTCAGCCGTTCCCCAGTCCGGAATTCGCAGACAAAGGACTGCACTCCCGATGTTCGCTTCGCCACCTCACGCAGCTCTGTTTCAAGCGAAGGCAGCGCATCGTCCGGCCATTGATCGATCAGATAAGCGATCCGAGCCGAGTCCTCAACGCTGGCGGATGTCTCGGTCGCTCCCGCAGATTTTCCCTTCGTTAACAACTCAACGAGCGGCCCGACCGTTATTTCGACCTGGAAATTCTGTTCGACCCGGGCGCGGCCGGCAGCGCCGTAACGAGTCCGCAGTTGCGCATTCCGGCAAAGTGCTTCCAACGCATCCGCGAACAGTCCGCTTTCGCCTGCGGGGACGAGCAATCCCGTTTCTTTGTCCACGACCGCTTCGGGAATGCCGGCGAGCGTCGTGGAAACCACGGGGCGCGCAGAAGCCATCGCCTCCAGGATCACGGTCGGGAAGACGTCGCTCGCGCCGTTGTCGTCTGTAGTGGAGGCGAGCGCGAAAATGTCGCAGCGTTGCAGCTTTTCGAGGACGCAATCCTGCGGCAGCGCGCCAGCCAGCGTGATGAAAGGACCGAGCCGCAACTCATCGATGTGCTGTTGCAGGCTTTTCCGCAGCGGCCCGTCGCCGACGATGTCGCAACGGAACTGGATACTGCGCTGGCGCAATTGCGCGCACGCCTCGATCAGATATTCGAACCCCTTGAACGCGACCAGCCGGCCGACGCTCAGGATTTGCACCGGCCCGGCGTCCGAGACGCTGGTGCTCGGGTCGAGAAAATGGGTCAGGTCCATGCCGTTGTAGACCCGGTGAATTTTGGCCGCCGCGTTCGGGCAGCGCGTCTGCATCAGGCCCCGGCTGTACTCGGTCTCAACCGCCACGAACTCCGCTTCATCACAGATTTCCCGCAACAGATCGTCGTTGCCGAGATCGGCCATGAAATCCTGGCCGTGCGCGGTGACGCTGAACGGAATGTTCGCCATCGCCTTCAGGAAAAGCGCGGTATGCGCGGCGCGATTGGCGAAGTGGACGTGAAAATGGTCCACCTGATGGCGTTGGAAGAACTCCGCGAAATAGCTGGCGTTTCGCGCCCGCGTCGGCGCCTTCACGCCGCTGCCATATTTCTGGTTGTGCGAATCGATCAAGGCCTGCTACCAGCGCCCTTCGTTTCGCGCCTTCTCTTCCCATAACCTGAGGATCGCCGGCGGCGGCGCGTAATGGACCGGCGCCCGCAAGCGTCCCGCGTGTGGGTGCCGGATGCTCGTGAGAGGCGGATGAATCGATCCGACCGTGAGCTCGAATCCCTGCCGCTCCAGCGCGAGCATCTCCATGTCGCAAAAAGTCTGCGAGAGGACCGGGTAACGGGAATAGAGATAGCCGAGGCGCATTACAATTTCGGATTTCGGAAACCGGATACCGGATAGAAAA
>DASQLH010000006.1:0-6611 GCA_035630155.1 Chthoniobacterales bacterium | reverse complement strand
GACCAGCTTCGAGCGCTGCACCACCGCCTGGGCCCGCGCCCGGTCCGCGTGCACGCCGTCTCGTTCCGCCAGCTTCATCTTCAACGGCTCGAACGGTTCGTTGTCCGGCAGGAAAGCGATGGAGCCTTCCTTGGTAAAGAGGCGGTAACCGGCGCAGATGCCCGGATGATTCAGGAACCGCGATTTCACCCGCACTTTGCCGACGGAAAATTCCATCTTCTTGAGCTCGCGGATTTTGATTGTGCCCGGAAGGTCCTTCCAACTCACCGGGAAGAAGGGCAATTCCATCTGCGCGGCGAGGATCGTGGCCAGGCCTTCTCGCGCCCCCTGGTAGCCAAAAACTCGGAGCGTGTTCTTCTTTTGGTACGCCGGCAGGAAAAACGGAAGTCCCTGGATGTGGTCCCAGTGAGTGTGGGTAAGCAACAGCGTCAGGTTGATCGGAGCGCTGCCAAATTCCTTGTTGAGCGCCAGCCCCAGCTCGCGAATTCCCGAGCCCGCATCGAGGATGATGATGTTGCCGTTCGTGCGGACTTCGACGCAGGTCGTGTTGCCTCCATAACCGATCGTCGTCGGGCCGGGCACTGGGATCGAGCCGCGGACGCCCCAGAATTTTATCCGCGTGGAGGGCGGATGGAATTTCAGCCGGCGCGATTCGCGCCCGGTCAGTTTTCCGGCGCGTCGCCGGGGCCGTTTGATGGCGGCCAGCAGCGGTTCCCACTTCAACGGCTTGAGAAGATAACCATCGCCGCCCGCTTCCAGGACCGCGTCGCGGTCGATGTCGTAGCGTCTCCCGGCCGTGATAATGATCTTGGCCAGATCGAGCTTTTCGCGGATCGCGCGGCAAACCTGGAGCCCGCTCATCTTCGGCAATAACAAATCACAAATGATCGCGTCGGGCCGTTTCGCGAAGGCCAGGTCGATGCCGGCTTTGCCTTCCAGAGCTTCGATTACCGTCCAGCCGTGGCGCGTGAAAAGACGCGCGACGCGTTTTCGGCTCTCCACGTCGTCCTCAATGAGTAACACCGTCGGCATGGCCTGTAGCGCGGGATTCTGTCAGTCTCGCCTAGGGAAACAAGCGTTTTTGCGGGGAGAACTTCCGCCAGCGGCTGTAGCCGCCCCGCTACGTCGGGGCGTCATTTGTAGCCGCGGCCCTGTGGGCCGCGTGGGTCTGGGCGTTCGATGCATCCCGGCGCTTCGCACAGCGAAGCGGCTGTAGCCGCCCCGCTACGTCGGGGCGTCATTCTGTAGCCGCGGCCCTGTGGGCCGCGTGGGTCTGGGCGTCCGTTGCACGGCGACATAGCGCCGTGGCTACAGCGCGGCCGTTGGACGACGACTAGAGCGCCTGCGCTACAACAGGCTCGAGCCAAAGCCGCCCGGCTTCCCGCGTTTCCACCGCAAATCGGGATGGAGGTTGATCTCCTCCGGCGGCACGTCGAACCCGACCGCGCGCAGCATGTAGGAAACGCCTTCGCGGCTTTCCATGGTCTCCTTCAGGCTTCGCGCGAAAAGCTCGATGTATTCCTTGTAGGATTCGAGCGCGAGCTTGCCTTCCGCGAAATGCTCCGCCAGCGCTTCGTCGTGGTAATCGATCAGCTCGATCAGGGCGCGCCGCAGTTTGATCCGCATCTCCGGATCCACCACCACTTTGAAGGGCGTCGCGCCGGCATCCGGCTTGGCGAGCTCCTTTTTCAGCGCGGTTTGGTCCGCTGAAACAAGCTGGTAATCGCGCGGTTCTTCCATTTGGTTTCCCGCAATTTTCCGCTCTGAAAGAGAGAAAAGGGTGGGGGACAGTTGTGGATTGACTCACCTATTCTGTCAAACCAGAATCGCGGCCCTATGAAAACATCTCTACTCACGTTTCTTACGGCGGTGGGTCTCGCGACAACTGGCTTTGGCGCCGGGGCCGAGGCCGAGTTGAAGGCGATTACGCAGCAATGGCTGGACGCCTACCAGAAAAGCGACGCTGCGTTTCTCAAGAACCTCTACGCTGACGATTATTTCGTGGTTGAGCCGGACGGCGCAGTAACGACAAAGGCCGATGACATTAAGTCGGTCACCGAAAAGAAGTTCGTTCTAAAATCTGCGACAACGAGCGATTTCAAATGCCGGATGATGGGCGAGAACTCCGCCTGCGTGACGGCTCTGCTGAAGTTGACGGGAACCGCCGAGGGCGAGGAATTCTCCGGCGACTATCGCGCCCTGGACGTCTTCGAGAAGAAAGACGGCAAATGGATGGCCGTCGTCTCGCAAGTGACGAAGGTCCAAAAGGAGAAATAACGGCTGGAGCGGTTCTTTTGTAGCCGCTTCGCCAAGTGAGGTGCGGTAGGCGCGACTCTATCCGTCGCCATCATTTACGGCGATAGGGTGTCGCCGTACCATTGAATCCGCGTGCTTTTCGGCACGCTAGCGAAACGGTGTCGGGCTATTCCCTTCGCTCCGGGCCCGTGTCTCACAACAATGCTGATGAAATCAGCGCTACTACGCCGCAAAGGTAAAAACCTTCCTTTTTTGCCAGAAAGAGACGAACAACCCCCTGTCAGCAACCGAATATCAGAAAACACCCTAACGATTTGCCATACCGCCAGGTGGCGCGTTCGCAGGATGGACGGCAAAACTTCTGCGGGCACTTACACGTAAAGTCTACGGCGGCAGACAACTCGGGGCCCCTTTTGATCGCGAACCCCGAAATTTAACGTTTATGCGGAAATGGCCATTTGTTTCCGATTATTACAGGAGATCCGAAACCATTGCGATGCAGCTGCGATTTTCGTGGGGACGGATTGCTAGCGCAGCGCTGCTGGCTTTCGCTTTTGTGAGTCTGGCGGTCGCTGCCCCGCCGCTACAACGACCACACGTCAATGAGTTCGGTCTACCGGTCCGCGACGCGAGAGGCAATCGGATCAATTACACCCAGCAGGAACTTGCCAAGGCCGCCGCTGAGTTCTCGGGCACTTCGAGGAGCGTCCGGCCGGCTGCCGTCGTGACACCGACTATTTCGCCACTGCCGACAATTACTCCGCTGCCAAGTACACCGACGCCAACCCCCACACCGACGGCCACCGCAACTGCGACTCCCAGTCCATCAACACCTACTCCGACACCGTCCCCTGGATTCGTTCCCACTTTGAATCCACCGGCGCAACCCTTCTGGCAGTACGCGATTTTCGGATGGAGTGTTGGCGGTGCCGGCATTCTGACAGCGCCTAGTGTCGGCGATGGCCCGCCAGAGATTATACTCGGAGGCGGTATCTTTTGGCAGGCCCTCCGGTGGAGCGCTACTACCGGCAATTATGATACGATCTTTGTGAGCCCAGTGTATTCGCCGACGGCCGCGTTTGCTTACACGTTTGTTACCCGCCTCGCCATTGGCAATGTAAGCGGGGACGCGAAATCGGAGATCGTCGTCCTACTCAACGACGGGCGCGTCTACCTTTATGATCTTGCGAGCAAACAAGAGCTCGGCGTCATCTACACAGGCATCAACGATAGCTACCCCGGGGGCTTGCTGAGCCTGGCTTTGGGCGATCTTGATGGCGACGGACGTGCAGAGCTGGTTATGACTACCCGGAATGACCTCCATGTGTTCAGCGGCGCGGGCAATCAGATGTGGAAGGTTACGGGCGCCGGCGGGACCGATGTGGTCGTGGGACAAATGGACAATGATCCAAGTTTGGAGATTGCGACGAGCGGCGGGAATGTCGTCGATGCGACTACCCGCGCAATCCAGTGGGCCTATGACACCGCCAATCGTGGGTTCGGCTTTCGTCTGCGGCTGGCTCCGTTGCCGGGGGCGGCCTACCAGCAGTTGATTGCAGCACAGGATTGGGATGCGGTCTACGCGTATGATGTTGCGATGCAGCTGCCGCGCTGGTCGATCCCGGCGGATGATATGGACGCGTTGGAAGTTGCTGATGTCGATAACGACGGGCGGCCTGAAGTCTTGGTGGGAGACGGTCAATGGGGGAATGTCCACGTTTACGATCTATTGAACCAGCAAGAGAAGTGGATGGCGATAAACGGGGAGCACGGCGTAACCAATATAGCGGTCGCGGATGTGGATGGTGACCAGATAGTGGATCTGCTTTGGGGCGCGGGATGGTCGTCCAGCGGCTCCGACTACCTCTATATTGCGAATACGACCGGAACCCGCGACGTCAAATGGACCAGCCTGGATCTCCAAGGACCATTTCTTGGTCCGGCAATTGGCGATATCGACGGTGATGGCCGGCTCGAACTAGTGGTGTGTTCGAGCTATTCGGAGGCGAGCTATGACAGCGGGCGCATTCTTATCTTTGACCTCGCCACCCTGGCCTTCCGTGCCATTTCTGCGCCGGTCGTCGATAACAGGGCCTGGACCGGCGTCCACGACTTGAAGCTGAGGGATGTCGATGGGGACGGGCTCCTGGAAATCGTCATCGCAGCTGGTCGCCTTTACGATGCCGTGATTGAGGTTTACGGCTTCGATTCAGCCAGCAATTTTTCCCTGATATGGACAAACACGACGCGCCCTGAAGGTTCGCTGTTCAAGTTTGTCGAAGTTGCTGACCTCAACGGAGACGGAAAAAAGGAGATCATTGCCGCGAACTCTGTTGAACACTCAGGTTCCGACGGAGTTTACCTTTACATCTTTGATTATCCGTCGACTTCGAATTCGTGGCGGTCCGTGAAACTCGGGAACGGCTTTTCCATTACTGCCGGTTTAATTGTCGAGGACCTGGATGGGACCGGCACGAAGGAAATGGCAGTCCTGACTCAGAACGGAAATCTTTACACTTTTGACGGACTCAGCCGCACGCTCGTAAATCTGAAAGAGCAAACCGGTGGCACCATGCTGGGTCGCGATTCTTCTAAACTGATCCTGGGCGACAACGCTGGGGTCGCGCACTTTTGGCAATACGCGGCCGGCAATTATTCAGAATCATTTACCCGCCAGCTGGGAACCGCCGCGTTGGATGGGATTACCGTATTTCCCGAGAGCGGCTTGTGGGCGGGAACAGGCGGTGTTTTGAGCCTGCGTCCTCCCGCAACGTATAACTCGATCGATTGGCAAAGCCCGGCCTTTGGCCCGCGCTTGGGCCGGTTCGTCGCGACAGATTATCGGAACAACGAGCGCCATGTCTTCAGTTCTGATGTGCACGCGGTCGCGGGCTTTGCTTACCAATCCTCCATGCCATATCCGTCGCCGACACCGACGCCTTCGGTAAAGCCTCGTTCCACGCCAACGCCAACGCCAACGCCGACACCGACGCCGACGCCGACGCCGACGCCGACGCCGACCCCGACGCCAACCCCAATTCCCCCGGCACAATCACAGAACATATCGACCCGACTCAATGTGCTTACGGGTGATAATGTGATGATCGGGGGTTTTATTGTGACTGGGAATGTTCCGAAAAAGGTGATCGTGCGCGGTCTTGGACCATCCGTCCCGATTAGTGGCGCGCTGGCTGATCCTACCTTGGAGCTGCACCTCCCGGATGGCAGTGTGCTAACTAACGACAACTGGAAGACGAACGATTCGACGGGCCAGTCGCAGGAGAACGAAATCCGCGCAACGGTGATTCCGCCACAGAACGATTTCGAGTCAGCGCTCGTCATGGCTTTACCGCCAGGCGCATATACCGCGATCGTGCGCGGCAAGAGTGGTGGCACAGGAATAGCCCTGGTGGAGGTTTACGACCTCGATGCAGCGGCCGATGCGAAGCTGGCAAACATCAGTACGCGCGGTTTAGTCGATATTGGCGATAACGTGATGATCGGAGGCTTCATTGTCGGTCCTAAGGAGGCCAATAACACAAAGGTGGCCGTACGGGCCCTGGGTCCTTCGCTGCCGGTCAATGGGACCCTGCAGGATCCAACGCTCAAGTTGTATGATGGTAACGGCTCGATCACTGCGACTAACGATAATTGGCAGGATGATGGAAGTCAGAACGAGATTCAGGCGAATAAGTTGAACCCCGCCGACCCGCGCGAGAGTGCGCTAATTCGCACATTAGCACCCGGCCCCTACACGGTGATTATCCAGGGCGCGGGCGGCAAGACGGGCGTCGGCCTCGTGGAAGTCTACAATCTGCAATGAGGAGCCGGCCGCAGGTCCACCTCCACCAGGCGCGAACGCCTAAAAGAAGATCGGGATGATCAGGATCGCGACGATGTTCACGACCTTGATCATCGGATTGATCGCGGGACCGGCGGTATCCTTGTAAGGATCGCCGACCGTGTCGCCGGTGACGGAAGCGGCATGGGCGAAGGAGCCTTTGCCGCCGAGGTTGCCTTCTTCGATGTATTTCTTGGCGTTGTCCCAGGCGCCGCCGCTCGAAGTCATTGCGATGGCGACGAAAAGTCCGGTCACAATCGTGCCGACGAGCAGCCCGCCGAGAACGACCGGGCCCAGAGGCTTAATCATTGCGACAGCGAGGACAAACACGATCGGCAAGAGCGCCGGCACGATCATCTCGCGGAGCGCGGCTTTGGTTACGATGTCCACGCAGGTGCCGTATTCGGGCACGTCTTCGCCGCGCAAGATGCCGGGTTTCGCCGTCAGTTGGCGGCGCACTTCACGCACCACGGCCCCCGCCGCCTTGCCGACCGCATCCATGCTGAAGGCGGTG
>DASQLH010000005.1:0-29229 GCA_035630155.1 Chthoniobacterales bacterium | reverse complement strand
GTCCCGCGTCATGAATCACCTGCGCGCCTTCCGCACGCTCTGTAATTTCGCCTGGACGATTACCGAGGCGGCGATTCACCGGATCAACCGGGAGGAATTTTCTTACGAGATCATCGGCGCAGAGTGGCTCGAACAACTTGGAGCGGCGCGGGGCGCGGTCGTCCTGACCGCGCACATGGGAAGTTATGATCTCGGGGCGGCTTTGTTCGCCAAGAAATTTCACCGCGAAATCCGCGTGGTGCGCGCCCCCGAAGCGGACTGGCAGAGCGCGCAGCATCTCCGCGCTTCGCTGGAACAGGCGGGAGAAGGCGCGGTGAAAGTCGATTATAATACCGCGGGCGCCCTCCTTTCGTTCGATCTCCTCAAAGCCCTGCGCGACGGCGAGATTGTTTCTATTCAAGGCGACCGCGTCGGGGGCGAGGTGGGGCAAATCACCGCGCGCCTTTTCGACACTGAAATACGCCTGCCCAATGGGCCCTTCGTTCTTTCGTTGGTGGCCGGCGTGCCGATTTATCCTCTCTTCATCGCGCGCTCGGGATGGCGCCGTTACCAGGTCGTGGTGCATGAGCCGATCCAATTGCGTCGCGAGAGCGGCAGCCGCGAGGAAGAGATCGAAAAGGGGGTAGCGCAATGGTGCGGTGTCCTGGAGGAGATCCTTGCGCAACGCTGGGACCAATGGTTTGCCTTCACCCCGATTTTTCCCACCACATGAACACCCTCAATCCGGGCCAACCGCAATTTTACTTTGCCCTGCCCCGGCTCATAGCCACGATGCGTGGCGCCGAGGGCCGCCGTGCGGAAAACAACGGGGCTGAAGCGTGCGTGGGCAGCCTTGCCATTTACATCATCAACTACCTCTTTTTCGCGCAGTTCGTTCCGCCCCATCTGCCCCTCTGGCCGGCCGCGCTGTTGCTGGCCAGCCTGGTGTTCCTGGTCTGGTTCTTCTGGCTGTTGGTTCTCCTGGTTAACTCGCTCATCATAAAACTGCTGCGAGGCTTTGGGCTCTTCCAGAAAATCCCAACCCGGCACGCGCAAAGCATTCTGCTCGGCACCTGGACGACAGCGATGGCCTTCGATTTACTCGATCGCGGCTCGTGGATTGGCGAAGCCGCCTCAATTTGGTTAGTAGCAGTCGCGATGAATCTCGCCGCTGCCGCTATCTTAGCCTTTCGCCATGGAGCCAGCCGCCCGGAATAAGCAATCGCGCTGGCCGCACTGGGCGCTTCTCGGGTTCGCCTTCGTCGCGCCGTGCCTCGGTTTTTATTTCGCCCCCACGAATCTTCCCCTCGCGCTCGCGCCGATTCTCCTCTCCCATCTGCTTCTTCTCTACGCGACGCTGGTCCCCAATTGCCAATGGTGGGGCCCGGTAATCCGATCGTTCCAAACCACGGAGCCGGAAGTCTGGCTCACCATTGACGACGGCCCCTCGCCCCAGCACACAACGGTGATGCTCGATCTCCTCGATCGCTTTCAGGCGCGCGCGACTTTTTTTGTGATCGGGACGCGCGCCGAGCAATATCCCCATCTCATCACGGAAATCCTGAGCCGCGGACACGAGATCGCGAATCACACTTACACGCATCCGAGCGGCACGTTTTGGGCGGCCGGCCCCATCCGGGTCGCGGCCGAAATCGATCGCTGCGCGGAAATGTTGCGGACGGGCCCGGATCGTCCCGCGCGATTGTTTCGCGCTCCGGCCGGTTTGAAGAACTTGTTCGTCCATCCGGAATTAGAGCGGCGCGGGCTCGCGCTCATCGGCTGGACGGTTCGCGGACTGGACACCGTCTTGCGCAATCCCGCGCGCGTGGCGGCCAGGGTTCTGCGCGAGACGAAACCGGGCGCGATCATCCTCTTGCATGAGTCGCATCACGTCGCGAAGAATCCGGAGTTCAATCCGCTTTGCCTGGAACTGACGCTGAACGGGCTGGCCGAGCTTGGCTATCGCTGTGTGATTCCGCCGCCGGACCAACTGACGACGAGCCGCGCTGGCTGACGGTAGCACAGGCATCTTGCCTGTGGGGCCAATAGGCGTCCCGCCTGTTGTTCCAAGTCATTGCAGCCGGCTGGAAGCCCGCTGGCCCCACAGGCAAGATGCCTGTGCTACGGCGTTACAGTCGCCGGAAAATGAAAATGTGATTGTTGAACGGCGACGTCCCCCAGAGCGGCCGGGTCTCGCGCTGGAACTCCGTCTCCGGGAAAATATCGTTGATGCTGGCGCGCGTCGGGAAGTGAAGAGGCGTGCTCAGATTCCATGAGACGGCCTGGGCGAATTTCTCCGCGACGAAGGTCATCCAGAAGCGCGCCCGCGGCTCGCGCGGGCAGTCGCGAATAATCAGCACGCCGCCGGGCGCGACACAGCCCGCGAGGCGGGAAAGAAGCGCGGTCTGCGCCGCGTGGGGCAGATAATGCAGCACGTCGAAAAGAGTGATGTTACCGGAGAACTGCGGCAGCGTTTCCTGAACATCGTGAAAGCGCAGCTCGACATCTTCATAGCGCGTCGCCGCGATTTCCGTCCCGTAGCGGATCTTTCGCTCATCCACGTCCAGGCCCAGCACCGGCAGCCGGCAGTTGCGTTCCCGGAGATAAAAGGCCAGCAACCCGACGCCGCAACCGATGTCCAGGATCGGATGCTCCGACGAACGCAACAGTTCGTACGCGGTGGAATAGATCTGGTCGTGGCGCACTTTGCCCCCAACATAATGGCGGAGCCAGCGCTGCTGGAATTGCGCCGCCACTCGCGCACACGCACTTTCGTGCTCCGGCGCGTTTCTTATCGGGGTTTCCATTTGCTTCGAATTATCGCACTGCCAGACTGACCTATGGGTGATTTCTTCTCCGATTATCAGGTCGGAGATTTTTTTGACGAAATGTTTGCCGGGCCGGGCGTCGCGCGGCCCCATTACAGCAAGCTCTTTGCGCGCTTCAAGGAAATGGAGCGGGACGAGTTCGAACGCAAACGCGCCCTGGCCGCTTCCACCTTTCTCAGCCAGGGAGTCACCTTCACGGTTTACAACGACGACCAGGGGACGGAACGCATTTTCCCGTTCGATCTCCTGCCGCGCATCATTCCGGCGGAGGAATGGGATTTCATCGAACGCGGATTGGTGCAGCGAATCACAGCGCTGAACTTGTTCCTCCACGACATTTACCACGGGCAAAACATTCTCAAGGACGGCGTGATTCCCAAGGAGATCGTCTGGGAAGCCGCGCATTTCCGGCCGGAGTTCATGCACTTCGATGTGCCACGGAATGTTTACATTCACATTTGCGGCACCGATCTCATTCGCGACAAGGAGGGAAAATACCTCGTCCTCGAAGACAACGCGCGCTGCCCTTCCGGCGTCTCCTACGTGATCGAAAACCGCCAGACGATGAAGCGGACTTTTCCGAGCCTGCTTAGTCAATATCGCGTCCGCCCGGTGGAGGATTACAGCCAGGAATTGCTCAACGTGCTCCGTTACATCGCGCCGCATGGCCAGCGCGAGCCCACGGTCGTGCTCCTCACGCCCGGCGTTCATAACTCGGCTTACTTCGAGCATTCGTTCCTCGCCCGGTCGATGGGGATCGAGATCGTGGAGGGCCGCGACCTGGTGGCGCAAGGCGGCAAAGTCTTCATGCGCACCACCAAAGGCCACAAGCAGGTGGATGTGATTTACCGCCGCATCAACGACGACTTCCTCGATCCCCAGGTGTTCCGGAAAGATTCCGGCCTGGGGGTCCCCGGAATCGTCGAGGCGTATCGCGATGGAAACGTCAGCCTGGCCAATTCCATCGGCACCGGCATCGCCGACGACAAGGCGGTTTACCATTTCGTGCCGAAGATGATCCGCTATTACCTCGGCGAAGATGCGCTCCTGCCGAATGTGCACACCTATCTCGCTTCGGTGAAAGAGGACCTCACCTACATCCTCGAACACATTCCGGAGCTGGTCGTGAAAGCGGTCAACGAAAGCGGCGGCTACGGAATGCTCGTCGGCCCCCAGGCGACCAAGGCTGAAATCGAGAAGTTCAAAGAGAAGGTCCGCAAGGAACCCCGGAACTACATCGCGCAGCCGGTCATTCCGCTTTCCCGCGCCCCCTCTTTTTGCGACGACAACATGCGGGGCCGCCACGTTGATCTGCGCCCATTCATTCTCTACGGCGAGAAAGTCACCATCGTCCCGGGCGGATTGACGCGGGTGGCGTTGCGGGAGGGCTCGCTGGTGGTCAACTCATCGCAAGGCGGCGGCAGCAAAGACACCTGGATCCTCGAGAGCCATGGAAACGCCAACTCATAACAGAATGAGACGCAGGTGCAGGTGGATCGCGCGCTCCGTCGCGCGATGGCAAATTAATGCGCCTGCGGCGCCACTTCGGGATCGCGCGACGGAGCGCGCGATCCACCTATCATGCTAAGCCGGGTTGCGGATTCGTTGTACTGGATGAGCCGCTACATCGAGCGGGCGGAAAACAACGCCCGCATCGCGGATGTGAATCTCCAGATGTTGCTCGACCTGACCAATCAGCAGGAATCCGATCCGAAACAGCAATGGGATCCGATCGTCAGCTCGCTCGAGGAAAATGAGCTCTTCGCCTCTCTTTACCCGACCCCGGATGGCAAGGCGGTGATCGATTTCGTCAGCCTCCAGAAAAAGAATCCGAACTCGATTTATTCGTGTCTCACCCGCGCGCGCGAAAACGCCCGCACCACCAGCGAGCAGATCTCCAGCGAAATGTGGGAGCAGGTCAATCGCCTCTATCTTTTCGTGAAAAGCGACGCGGCGAAAAAACTGGTGCGCACGAGCCCCTACGAATTCTTCAAACGCATCATCACCGGCTCCCATCTGTTTCAGGGGATCACGGACGCCACCATGACCCACGGCGAAGGCTGGGATTTCATCCGCATCGGCAAACTGCTGGAGCGCGCGGATTGCACCTCCCGGATTCTCGACATCAAGTATCACATCCTCCTTCCCTCCGGCGAAAAGGTGGGCGGCAACGTGGACACCATCCAGTGGATGTCGGTGCTGAAGTCGTGCAGCGCGCTGGAGGCCTATCGAAAAATTTACGTGGGCCAGGTTGCGCCGTGGCGCGTGGCGGAGTTCATCACTCTCGATTCCGCTTTCCCACGCTCGATCCGCTTTAGCGTCGAGTGTTTCGACGCCGCGATGCACCACATCTCGGGCTCGGCCGATACAAAATACGCCAACGAAGCCGAACGCCTGTCGGGCCAGCTCCGCTCCGACCTCGCTTACATCACCATCGGCGGCATTTTCAAATTCGGGTTGCACGAATACCTGGAACGCATTCAAGACCGGCTGGCCGACATCAGCAGCGCGCTGCACAACACTTACTGCGCAAACAACGAGCTCGAGACCGTGACTACGGATTGAAGAAGCCAGTGTACCAGCGAACGAGCGTTTCGCCGAAGAACAACCAGGTCAATCCGCCAAAAGCGAGATAAGGGCCAAACGGCAGCTTGGCCGACCAGACGCGTTTGCCGATGACCAGGGTGGCCAGCCCGACGAGCGATCCGAGCAGTGAGCCGGCAAAAATACTGAACAACACCGCGCGCCAACCGAGAAAGGCGCCGATCGCCGCGAGGAATTTCAGGTCGCCGCGGCCCATGGCTTCGCGCGGAATCTCCAGCTCGCGCACGACGCCGCTGATCCGACCCAGGGTATCGAGCGCGACTTCTTCGCCCCCGATCTTCACTCGATCGTAGTGAAAGCGGAGATCGACGCCGGACAGTTGCCGATCGTCCAGGATGGCTTCATCGCAATGGAGGATGAGCTGGTCGCTTTCGCGGGCGAAATAATCGCTCCACAGACCCTGTTCCTCGCCGACGACGAAGTCCGCATCGTCGCCTTTCCGCGTCCAGGTGAACGGCGTTGGCGCCTCGAGCTTGATCCTCTTCTTGCCAAAGGCTTTCTTGCCGGCCTCGAGGACGACCCACAAAACCACGTAGCCGAGCACCGCTGAAAGCGCAGAGGTCACGACAGCGCGCCATCGCTCGTCCGTGGCCATCAACGCGGGAACCAGAAAACTGGCGACCACCCCGAGAACCGTTCCGCCGATGGTGATTTCATCAGGAATGATGAAATGCTCGAAGTCGATGAACGTCGCGACAATGAGGAGCGACACGAAAACCCAGTAGGCGATCGCCATCTGCCACGGAAAAAATTTCCAGACGCAGAGAAAGAGCAGGGCGGTCAGCAGTTCCACCGCGAAATAGCGAAAGGCGATGCGGCTCCCGCAATTCGCGCAGCGGCCCCGCAAAAAGAGCCAGCTCACCAGGGGGATGTTCTGGTGGAACGGGATCTCTTTCTTGCACGACGGACAGAAGGACCAGCGCGGTTTGTTGACCGACAAATCCAGCGGCAACCGGTAGATGCAGACGTTCAGGAACGAGCCGACCGCCGCCCCCACCACAAACGCCAGCCCGTCGAAGAGCAGCTCGTAGCCGGCCAGCGAATTATCCATTGCCTCCCTCAAGCGCCTTCTGTTCCTTGCGCCGGAGGAACCATGTGAGCCAGATACAGCTTTCGTAGAGTAGGCACATCGGCATCGCCATCGAGATCATGGTCAAAACATCGGGCGTGGGAGCGATGATCGTCGCAAAGATGAAGATGAGCACGACCGCGTAGGGCCGGGTGCGGGCCATGAATTCATAGGTAAGGACGCCAAAACGCACGAGCGCCATGACCGCCACGGGCAGCTCAAAGGCCACGCCGAACGCGATCGTGAAGCGGGTCGCGAACGAATAATATTCCTGGACCGTCCATTCCGGCGCCCAGCCGAGCGACTGAGTGTCGTGAAAAAAGAAGAGGATGGTTTTGGGCAGCAGCCAGTAATAGGAGACAAGCACTCCCGTGAGGAACAGGGCGAAGCTGACCCCGATCGCCGGGAAGAGAAACCGCTTTTCCATCGCCGTCAGCGCGGGCAGGACGAACTCAGCAATGAAATAAAGCAGGAGCGGAAAGCAGAGGACGATGCCCGCATAAAAGGCGAGGCGCAGCGAGATGGTGAACGAATCGGTCACGCTCAGGGCGCGCAAGGCGCCCATGTTCGGACCGAGACTTTCCAGTGGCCGTTGCATGATCTGCACCAGAGACGTGCGGAAGACGAAGCAGAGAATCATCGCCATGACGAGCGTGATGGCCATTTTCACGATCGTCCAGCGAAGGTCCTCGAGGTGCTCGAGAAACGGCTTGGAGGTTTCACTCTCCGGCAGGTCTCGAAATTTGAAAACGTCTCGCAAGGCCATGGCTCAAACTTCGTCGAAGGCGAGATGCCCGCAGGCCACGAGACGGGCGCAGATTGCGAGCGTGTTGGCGTCGCGGATTTCGTTGCTGGCGATCATGCGGCGCAATTCTTCCCGGCTGAAAGCGCGGCAATCGAGTATCGATTCTGATTCGTCGTGGCTATGGCCGGCGGCGCATTCCCGGACCGGCTGGGCGAGGAAAAAATAGCCGCGCTCATCCGTGAAGCCGGGCGATGTGAAATAGTCGCCCAGCGGGATCAGGTTCCCACCTTCGGCCAGCTCGAAACCGGTTTCTTCGCGCAATTCCCGGAGGGCGACCGCCGCGATCTCGTCCTCGTCCTCATTCGCCTCCTCTTCGTCAATCTGGCCGGCCGGGACTTCCCAGATCGCGGCCCGGATCGGGATGCGTTCCTGCCGGATGAGGATGAGCTTTCCCTCCCCGGTCATCGCCGCGATGACGACGGCGAGCTTGCGCCGCACCACAGTCCACGAACGCGGTTCGGCGCACGCCGGGCTTCGAACTTTCTCGGTGACGACCTCGACATTCTTGTTTTGAAAATGCGTTTCGCTCGAGATGGTTTCCCAACCCTCCCGCTCGGAAACGAGGTCGTTGCCTTTCACGCCGGAAGATTATGGGGAGCGCCGCGAAAAGCGAATCGCTTCTGCGTTTGGAACATAGACTTTCAGTGTGCGCCCAGCGGAGTTGCACTCCGCTGTTAACCTGGCAGCGGACAACATGTCCGCTGGGCGCACAGGCCAAAGGCCTATGTTCCGAGAATTACAGCAGACTTCGCCAGCGCGCGATCTGGGCGCTGACATTTTCAGGCGACGGCGCGCCGACGGCGGTCCGTTTGGCGAGAGAACCGCGCACGTCGAAAACCTTGAGGACATCTTCTTCGAAGAGCCGCGAGACCTCCTGCATCTGAAACAGGGATACATTGTTCAACTCCAGCCGGCCGGCCGCCGCCACGGCCACAAGTTTTCCCACGGCGTCGTGCGCCTCCCGGAACGGCATTCCTTTCTTCACCAGATACTCGGCCAGGTCCGTCGCGAGGAGCCCCGGATCGTTCGCCGCCGTTTCCATGCGGGCGGCGTTGATCTTGAGCTCCGGCAGCATGGCGGCAAAGCATTGCAGCGCCTCCTTCACCGTGTTCACGGAATCGAAGAGCGGCCTTTTGTCTTCCTGGAGATCGCGGTTGTACGACGTGGGCAAACCTTTCAACGTCGTGAGGAGCGCGACGAGATTTCCGTAAAGGCGGCCGGTCTTGCCGCGAGTCAGCTCGGCCATGTCGGGATTTTTCTTTTGCGGCATCAAACTGGAGCCGGTCGAAAAGGCGTCGCTAAAAGTGATGAAGCCAAACTCGGCCGTGCTCCAGAGAATGAGATCTTCGCTCAGCCGGGAAAGATGCATCCCGATGAGGGCGAGGCCGAAAAGGAATTCGGCGGCGAAATCGCGATCGCCCACGGCGTCGAGGCTATTCTGGCTCAGCTTCGAAAAGCCGAGCTCGCGCGCGATCAGCTTGCGATCCAGGACGATGGTCGAGCCGGCAATCGCGCCGGAGCCGAGCGGCAGGACATCGGCGCGTTTCGCGCAATCGAGGATGCGTCCGTGATCGCGCTCGAGCGCTTCGAGTTGCGCCAGAAAATAATGCGCCAGGGAAATGGGCTGCGCCCGCTGGAGATGCGTGTAGCCCGGCATGAGCACATTTTGATGGCGCTCGGCCAGAGCAAGCAGCACCGACTGCAAAGCACGCAAGCGCTCGCAGACTTCCGCGGCTTCCGCCTTGACGTAAAGCCGCAGATCGAGCGCCACCTGATCGTTGCGGCTGCGGGCCGTGTGCAGCTTCGCGCCGGCCGCGCCGATGCGCTTGGTCAGCGCGGCCTCAATGTTCATGTGGACATCTTCGAGCGAACTGTCCCAGCGAAAATCGCCCGCCTCAATTTCCGCTTCGATAACAGTCAGTGCCGCCTTGATTTCCTCATGCTCCTCCCTGGTCAAAATCCCGGCCGCCACCAGCGCCGCCGCGTGCGCGAGCGAGCCTTTGATGTCGTAAGAATAAAGCCGCCAATCGATCGAGACCGATTCGCTGTAGCGCTGGGCCATCTCGCTCGCCGGCCGGTCGAATCGTCCTTGCCGCATGCGCTTATTTCTCCGGTCGCTCCCGGGTCACGGTCACGGAAACGAACTCGACGTCCGGAAGGATGTATTTTCGCAGCTCGATCGTGATCCTGTGAATCTCGAATGTGTCCAGCAAATGCAGGGCAAGAGCATTCGCCAGCGTCTCGATCAATTTATCGCGCCTTGCCGCCACGAACTTGCGCGTTTCCGCGCAAACGCTCGCGTAATTCACCGCCTTTGAGATTTCGTCCCCGAGCTCAGCGGCCTGGCGAACCGGCCAGAACGCCATGTGGAAAGTGAGCCGTTGGGCCGCTGCCCGCTCTTCGTCCGGCACGCCGATGTGCGCAAAAACTTCCAGCTGCTCGATACGAACTTGGTCTCCCACGCCTTCCGAATCTGGCAGAAAGCTGCATCGCCGCGAGCCGAAAGCAGTTCTTCACCATTTTTCCGGAACTTCCCCCGTTGGATTCCGTAGGAATATGGCGGACATCGCAGCTCCGAGAGGGTAACCGCTGCGGTGACCGAAACGAGGGAAACGTCCAGGGACGCGACCCCACCTTTAGGCTTGTCTTACGTGGAACGGAAAATCATCATCGCCGCCTGTGAACTCCCTGATGGCCGCGGAAGGCGGCGGTGCTCCTCGCAATTTCGCGACCACGCGCTGGAGTCTCATCCTCACCTCAGCCGATCTCGGCGGCGACGATCAAAAGTCCCGCCAGGCGCTGGCGGAACTTTGCCGGCTGTATTGGCGTCCCATCTTTTCATTCGTCTGCCGGCGCGGTCATTCCGCGGAGGACGCGCAGGATCTCACCCAGGATTTCTTCGTCATGATCCTCGAGGATAACTGGCTCCGGCACGCCGATCCCGCGCGAGGCAGGTTCCGTTCGCTCCTGCTCAAGTCGCTCGGCAATTTCCTAAACGATGCCGCCGAGAAACGGCACGCGCGAAAACGCGGCGGCGACGTTAATTTCGTTTCCTGGGATGACTGGATGGCGGAGGCGCCTTCGCAGCTCACGGTTTCGGCGCAGGCCTTGGAATCGTGGCCGGCCGAACGGCTCTTCGATTTGCGATGGGCGGCCACCGTTGTCGAACAGGCGCTGCGGCGTTTGCGCGAGGAATGCGAAAGCCAGGGAAAGCTGCGCGCCTTCGAGGCGTTGCGGTCGTGCCTGGGCGCCGAGCGCGAAGACGTGTCCTATCCGACGCTCGCCAAGATTCTCGGCGTGGACGATGCCACCGTGAAGCGCCTGGTCCATCGGCTTCGGCAACGTTACCGCAGCCTTCTCCGCGATGAGGTCGCCGAAACCGTCGCCGATCCGGCGGAAGTGGATGATGAAATTCGGCATTTGTGCAGCGTCCTGGCTGCGAGCGCCGGCGAGACAGCATGAAAACGTTTTCCCCAGGACTTTCCGATTCCATCGCAAGCGTGCTCGCGGACGCGCCGCCCTGTCCGCATTGCGATTCATCGTCGCACGTCGCCGGTGGGCTTTGCGTCGGCTGTCTGCTCCAGAGCGGGCTCGACCTGGACGACGAGTGCGAGCCGGAAGCGCTCGTCAGCGCGCTTGCCGAGATTAATTTGCCGGACCAGAACTGGCGCCTCGGCAACTACGAGATCCTTGAGGAAATCGGGCGGGGCGGAATGGGCGTAATCTACCGCGCCCGCCAGCGCCATTCCCGCCGCATCGTCGCGGTAAAGCGGGTCCTGAGTTATCACTCCGATTCCCGCGAAACGCTCGCCCGTTTCCGGCGCGAAGCCCAGGCCGCCGCGAGCCTCGATCATCCGAACATTCTGCCGATCTACGAAGTGAGCGAGAGCGACGACGGCCTCCCGTTCTTCAGCATGAAATTCGCCCCCGGCGGAAACTTGCAGGAAGTCGGCCGTGCCCTCCGAAACGATGCGCGCCAATGCGTCGCCCTCGTCGCCAAAGTCGCCCGCGCCGTCCAATACGCCCACGCTAAAGGCATCCTCCACCGCGACCTCAAACCCGGAAACATCCTCCTCGACGCCCGCGGCGAACCCCTAGTCAGCGACTTCGGCCTCGCCAAATGGCTCGACACCACCAGCGAGCTGACCCGCTCGCTCACGATCTTTGGGACGCCCGGCTATATCGCCCCCGAACAAGCGAGCGGCCCCGCCGCCGACCTCAAACCCACCGCTGACATTTACAGCCTCGGCGCCATCCTCTTCGACCTCCTCGCCGGCCGTCCTCCTTTCCTCGGCGCCCATGCCCTCTCCGTCATCCGCCAGGCCGCCGAATCTCCCGCCCCGAAACTCCGCACCCTCTCCAAGATCGCCGACCGCGACCTCGAAACCATCTGCTCCCACTGCCTCGAACGCGACCCGAGCGCCCGCTACCCCTCCGCCCACGATCTCGCCGAAGACCTCGAACGCTGGCTCGAAGGCCGGTCGATCATCGCGCGGCCGGTTTCGCCGCCCATCAAGGTATGGCGTTGGTCACGGCGTAATCCAAAACTAGCTGTATCAATTGCTGCCGTCGCGGTTCTCGCGAGTCTCGGCCTCTCCGCGGCTCTCACAAGCAATCGTCTCTCGATGATCGTCCGAAACGCAGAGCTTGCGCAGAGATCCGTCGTCATGACCGCGTTCGAGGATCTCGACGAAGTTTCGACAGATTCTGCGGCCGCGCGGTCAGTAACAGCCGCGTTTGCCGCCGCGCTGAAAACGACCAGCCGGGTGGAGCTTCGCGAAACCAATTTTGACGCGAACCTAACCGTCGACGCGTGGAAAACTGAAGACTACAAGAAGCTCGGGGAACGCGCCGCCGCGCGGATGATCGTCACGGGAAGCGTCCGGACCCGCGGGGGGAAACAACGGATCGCCATCCATCTTGTCGATGCGGGGACCGGAACTGTCGTCGACAAATGGCTTATGGATGGCGACTCGTCCGTTGCTCGGGACGTCGCCGCGAAGATAGCGGCGGCGCTTACTTCCTCGAAGAATCCGGCTGCTAACAATGAGGCCCACCCCAACGAAAGTAGCAAAGACCCTGCTGCGCGCAGTTACTACGCACGGGGCAAAGATTTTCTTTTTCGCCACAACCTGACCGATCAGTACCGCGCGATCGAGTCGCTGCGCGAAGCGGTTCGAATTGATCCGCAATATGCCCTCGCCTACGCCATGCTCGCTTCAGCCTGCCAGCTTCGTTCCGTAACAGATCCCGACGGCAAGTGGCTGGACGAATCGGAATCAGCTTCTGCGGCTGCCCTGCGTCTTGCACCTTTGCTGCCCGACGCCTATCGCGCTTACGCTGGGCACTTGCGCAACAAAGGGCACATCCGCACTTCTCTGGACCCTTATCTTACAGCCTATGAACTAGACCCATCGAGCGGCCGTGCTGCCGCCATCGTGGGTTACGTGCATGAAGTTCTCGGCCGGCCTGACCTGGCCGTATCTTGGCTGGATAAAGCAACACGCCGAGAAACTCAGCCCGTTTATGCGGATAATCTCGGCGATGCGTGGACCGCTTTAGGCGAATACAAAAAAGCCGAAGAAGCCTTTAGAATCGCAAGTGTCTTTCGCCCTGATCTGCCTGTCGGGCCACTAGGGATCGCAAGGTTAATGGTTTTCCGCGGAGAGTACGAGCAAGCACGGAAAGCATGCGACGACGCACGACAGAAATACAAAGACAATCCTCAGCCGTTGGTCATGGCGGCTCTGATTGAATTCTTTGGTCGTGATTTTCCTGCCGCCGAGAAATTTTATCAAGAAGCTTCGGTCTCTGATCGTGCAGGCGGCGTTAACTTTCCCGGTTCGATTCGTTTTCTCTCTGCCATAGGCTTCATTCGACAAACGACCGGCATTAATCCCGATGCTGGCAAAACACTCCTGGAGCAGGCTCGAGCCCTTGATGAAAAAGAACTCCTAGCAACGCCCGACAATCCCCGTCACCTGTACAGTCTCGCCGCAACTTATGCTGCCTTGGGCGACGGCGCGGCGGCCACCGTCGCCTTGGAGAAAGCTATCGCGGCTGGATGGATAGATCATCGCTCGATGACTCTCGATCCGCGCTTCGACTCCCTTCGCTCGACCCGAGCTTTTACCGACACGCTCAATCGCCTCATTAGTAAGCTGGCACATATGAAACGGACGAGTCAGAGCGGCGACTGGCTCACTACATCCAACCAATAAATCCAAATGAATAAACGATCGATATCTATCCTAGCAAGTCGGGTGGCTCAATATTTGGCAGCCACCCTTATCGTTATCGCGGCGACGTTCGCTGTGATGGCTCTGTGGGGACAAACACCAACTGCGTCACCAACTGCGTCACCAACTGCGTCACCAACCCCAACTCCCTGGCCTATATGGCCACCGCCACAAGGCGATGCCGCTAGGGATACAGTCATGCGCGCAATTGCACAATTGCTGAGAGAGTCTTTCGAGAACCAAAACGTAAAAGACGCTCTTATCAAATGCGATACGGCGAAGGCGCTAGTCCAAGAAAGGCTTGCCCCGAGTGGTGTGACATTGCCGACGAAATCCGTATTCTTGTTTTATGAGCCCACAGGGGGCAACATAATCGGTGGCCTGACCTACCCGAAGAACGGGTTCTACAGCATCTTTTATCTTCCGAGGCAGGCGATTACCGAGCCTGATCACACAGTAGTGTTCAAGAAACATTTTGTGTGCTGCTATGAACCGTGGGTAGCGTCATCCCCTTAGGCGGAAGAAGCAGGCACAACGAGAGAAAGCAAAGCACTCATGCTGTCTCGGGGTTGACCATCGAGGACTGGCGGCTGCCAATCGGGGTCGATGGAAAGATAGGAATTCGGATCAGCGAGTAGAGCACCTACGATGACCCCGGCGACCAACCTGCTGCCAACCGGTCCTAAGTGCGCGCCGCCACTAAGTTTTGGCGGTTCCGCCTCGCCACCAAGTTTTGGCGGTTCCGCCTCGCTACCAAGTCTTGAAGATTCTGCCTCTTTCAACACGTAGTACCACAACGGCGTATCCCGATCGAATCCGTACTTAATTAACGTCGGCCTATGGAGCCCTTGGCTGACCTCATCTTCGGTTAATGGCTTTTGAATCCGCATTGCCTTTGCAACATCTTGGCCTGAGGGCAGGCCCACCCGGGCACCGCGCAAAAGAGTCCGGACTGACAAGGCACTCGTTGGTGGGGAGCCATTCGGCGCCGGCTTTACCACAGGCGCGCGATACAGCTTAACTGTGTCCGGGTTGAGTCCGTGCAGTCCGATCGCGAGTTGGGTGTTGATCCGACGTGCGCTACGCGGGATGCCTTCAAGAGGAAAAAAGTTACTCCATTTTATGACCCAATCGGCAGGCAACCTCGGCCTTGCCCCGCCTCCTATGCCAGTTTGCTTTAACAGCTCACCGAGCTTCGCATCATCGTGAAAATCATTATACGGGTATGAGTCACGCACCATACTGTGACCAAACCGAAAGCCTGCGACGCTGAATTCCAGCGGAATCGAGAACCGTTTGTTCGCGCGGGGCGCCCACGCAATCCGTCCTTTCAAGACCTCTGCAAACACATCCGGGGTGACCAGGGTGCCGAGAAATTCGTGAAATACCACATATTGGTAATGCCAGATCAGAAGACGCCGAGCTTGCTCGAACAATGTTCCGCCGACCGGACCGGCTCTGTTAACGCGGCCGTTCGGATGCTCAGCAATCAGCAGATCAAGCAGCAAATTATGGATCTTCAAAAATGCGAGATTCAGTTGCGCGATAATTACGTTCTCGTCTTGCCGGGGATCGCCTACGAGGGCGATGCCCATCCGATTTCGCGGAAGATCATCCGCTGACGGACCTAGACGGCTGTTACCAATCATGGCTTTTCTTGTCGAGCCGATGAGAAAGTGTTCGGCACCCGGGGATCCGGTCATATCGTACAAGAACGGAGAGAGATTCGGTCCGCCGCCGTACAGATGATCCAGGTCCAAAAACGGCGTTCGGTGGTTCGGCGTTCGATCCGGACCAACGTGTGCGTAATCAAGCGGAGTCAAATCAAGCGTGAGATCGTGATCAATAAACTGTCCGAGGTATGTTGCTCCGGAAGCCACCTCACTATCGCCTGACTCCTCATTGTCATCCTTCATTATGAGGCCCAGTTCTTGAAGGCCGATTTCATGTTTCGAATTCGGCATTGATGGAAGCCTCTCCAATTGCGGAAACATTCGGGTATAATAGGTAGCGTTATTCATAAGGAGGTTGTTCACGATTTGTTTTCGTCGGGCCGGTAGCGCCAGACTGTACGACATTTAGCAGCGTTGGGCGGGTTGGCGGGCTCACTACCTTCTACGGGAATCGGAGCTGAAAAGCTGTATTAAACTGATCGCATGCTCGAGTTTTGTGACGAACTTGATCGCCTGAAACATTCATGCGGCCGGCCTGCAATATTCTATAGTGAATTTTGACCGATGAACACCGTCCCGCGCGTATTTGCCTATCTGCGCCGCTATCCCTGGATGGCGGCGGGGACCCTGGCGTGCGCGATTTTGAGCACGTTGATGCTGATCGTGTTTCCGGCGGTGACGAAGAGGGTGATCGATGATGTGCTGGGGCAGAATCGGCCGGAGCTGCTCACGCAGCTTATCCTGACGGCGGCGCTGGCGTTTGTGCTTCAGAATGGGCTGAATGCGTTGCGGATCATCCTCAACAACACGTTCGAGCAGAGGGTGATATTCGATCTGCGGAGCGACCTGTATTCGCATATCCAGATGCTGCCGCTGCGCTGGTTCGATAACCGGGCCACGGGGGATTTGATGACGCGGATCCTCGAGGACGTGACGTCGGTGGAACGGATGTTGATCGACGGGATCGAGCAGGGCCTGGTCGCGGTGCTGCAATTGGTGGTCGTCCTCGCGATGATGTTTTATTACAGCGTCCCTCTCACGTTCGTGGCATTGGCGCCGCTGCCGATTCTGGCAGGCGGGGCGCTTTGGTACACGCTCACGGCGCACCGGCGTTACCGGCTGCAACGGCGCGCGTCGTCGGCGATGAACTCGCTCCTGCACGATAACCTGGCCGGGATTCGCCAGATCAAAAGCTACGTGCGCGAGAGCGCGGAGCACGGGCGCTTCAATTCCGTCAGCGATCAGCTTCGGGAGGCGACCCTCATCGTGATGCGAGTCTGGGGACTTTATCATCCGGCGATGATCCTGATCGGCTCGCTCGGGATCGTCGTGACGGTTTGGGTGGGCGCTCGGATGGTGCTGGCCGGGAGCATGCCCCAGGGCGATCTGTTCGCGTTCCTGATCCTCACTGGTTTCCTCTACGAACCGATCAACAAGCTGCATCAACTGAACCAGCTCGTGCAGGTGGGACGGGCGGCGGGCGAACGCGTCTTCGAGATCATCGATGAGCCGGTCGAGCCGGGTTGGGACGCCGCAAAACCGGCCGTGCGGGTGAGCGGCGATGTTCGCTTCGAGGATGTCGGCTTCACCTACGGGAAGGAAAACGTGCCGGCGCTGCAAGAGATCACGTTTCGCGCGAAGCCGGGGGAGACGATCGCGCTCGTGGGAACGACCGGCGCAGGAAAATCGACGCTGGTGAATTTGCTGACGCGTTTTTACGAATACGACTCGGGCCAGATCTTCATCGACGACACCCCGCTCCGTGAATTCGGGATGCGGCGGCTCCGGGAAATGATCGGCGTCGTCACGCAGGAAAGTTTTCTGTTCAACGGGACGATCCGCGAGAACCTGCTCATGGGCCGGCCCGACGCCAGCGACGCGGAGGTTCTCGCTGCCGCTGAGGCGGCGAACGCGCGAGGATTTATCGATCGGTTGCCGAAGGGCCTGGATAGCGTGGTGGGCGAGCGCGGGGTAAAGCTGAGCGTGGGCGAAAAGCAGCGGGTCTCGATTGCGCGCGCCTTGCTGAAAGATCCGCCGATCCTGATTCTCGACGAGGCGACGGCGAGCGTGGATACGACGACGGAGCGTTTGATCCAGGAAGCGCTGGAGCATTTGATGTCGCATCGGACCTGTTTTGTGATTGCGCACCGGCTCTCGACGATTCTGCGGGCGGATCAGATTTTGGTGCTGGAGCGCGGACGAATCATTGAGCGAGGCACGCATGCTTCGCTTTTGGACCTGGGAGGAAAGTACGCACGGCTTTGGGAGCAGAGTTTTCTGGAGAAGCCGGTGGAGGCAGTGGAAGAAAACGGCGAAGGCCCAGCGCCCAATGCCGAACGCCCCTATCCGGAAGAAACCGCCGACGTTCCGGTTTAGCGATCGGCGCGAGGATATTATCCGCCCGCGGGAGAAGCGGTGGGCGAGGCGCCAGGAGAGCTCGCGGCGGAGGGAATCTGAATCGTCTGGCCGATCTGCAACGTCCGGTCGTTCTCGATTCGATTGAATTTTTTCAATTCGTCCACGCTCACCTTATGCATCTTCGCGATGGAAGTGAGCGTTTCGCCTTTGGCCACAACGTGGCTATTGCCGGATTGGGGCACGGGTGTCGCCTTGGGAGCGTCGGTGCTGGCGCTGTGGGTCGCCGTGGGGGATGGCGTTTCACCGATTATTACTCCGGGCCGAACCTTAACGACCTGCTGTTCGAGTTTCAGGATCTGCTGCGAAAGGATGTCGATCTTGGCGTTTTGCTCGTCAATTTTCTTGCTCAACGCCTCGAGCAGCACTTTTTCCGATTTGTCACCCGAAGCCGCTTGGGCGTGAGCATTCGTACAAACCGTCGCAGCGCAAACGAAGGCGAGTGAAGCAAGGGCCAGGCGATTCATGGGGCTGCATCTTGGCATTTGAGGAACGTGGTGGCAAGCCTCGCCCGAGCCGGCCAGCTTGCCTTTCGGGGATTTATCCCTAACGTTTTTCGCATGCCGGAGCGCGTCCAAAAACCGCCTGTTCCCTGGGGGCCGAAGCAGGGGGATGGCGGGGGCCCGAAACCACCGGACGTCTCCCGGCCCGACACGCAGGACCTCCTGAAAAAGATGCGCAAGGTGGATCCGAACCAGTCCAAGCGCTATCGCCAGCGCACGGGCCAGTGATGGACGCGGCCGGGGGCGAAGGTGAGGATTTCGTCGGATTGCTGCGACGAACGGGACATATAGGTCCTATAAGTCCAACAGGTCCTATCGCCGCCGGAACGCCGGGGGCAGCGTTCCCCCTTACCCAGGCGACCACCATCCTTGCTTTCAAGTTTCAAGGCGGCGTGCTGGTCGCCGGGGATCGGCGCGCGACGGCGGGCAACACGGTCGTTTACGATCGCGCCGATAAGGTCCTCGAGATCGATCGGCATTCGATCATGGCGATCGCGGGCGTCCCGGCGACGGCCTGGGAAATGGCGCGCGTGCTCGAACATTCGTTCCAGTTTTTCCGGCGCACGCAATTGCAGGAAATGAGCGTGGACGGAAAGGTGCGCGCGCTTTCCAAATTGTTGCGCGACAATTTCGGCTTCGTCCTGCAGGGCGCGGGCATCGTCGTCCCGATTTTTGCCACTTACGATTCCGGCGCGGACCCGGCGGCGCGGCTTTATTTCTACGACGCGATGGGCGCGCAGTTCGAAGTGACCGACTATGCGGCGACCGGCTCGGGTTCGCCGGCCGTGCGCGGCGTTCTCCATTACGAAAACAAATGGGGGAAGAAAACGCTCGCAAAGTTAGCCGAGGATGACGCAGTGACCGTGGCGTTGCGCGCGCTCGATACCGCGGCCGAGTCGGACACCGCCACCGGCGGCGTCGATCGGAACGCGAAGATTTTTCCCGTCATCAAGATCGTCTCGCGCGACGGCATCGCTACGTTGCCCGAGAAACGGATCGCCTCCCTTTTCAAACGGAGCGTCGCATGATCGAAGAGCCGTATCGTTGGGTCGAAGCGATCGCGAACCGCGCCGAATACATCGAGACGCAGCTCGCGGCGGGGAGCCCGATCGTCGCGCTCGGGTATCGTGATGGAATCCTGTTCCTCACGCTGGGGCGGACGCGTCAGAAGCTTTTCGAGATTTACGATCGCATCGCCATGGGTGCGATCGGCCACCCGGGCGATATCGAGCGGCTGCGCATGGCGGCGATCGAGCTGGCCAGCACGGAAGGATTCACCCGCTCGGCGGCTGACGTGTCGTTGCGGCGGCTCGCGCATTATTCGCTGAGCCCGGTTTTGAAAACCGCCTTCGAACAAGTTTACGGCGCGCCGTATCTGGCGCGGCTGCTGTTTGCGGAGATCGGAGTGAAACAGGAAAACGATCTTTTTCTGCGGCTCGACTACGACGGCGCCATTGTCACTAACAACGCGACGTTCGCGCAAACGCGGCAGGATTTCGGCGCGCTCAGCGGCACGCGCCAATCGACCGAATTGATGGAGAAATATCTGGAGGCGGAGCATTCCGCCGCCGCGACCTTCGAACGCGCTTTCAAGCTGGGCCTCGATGCGTGGACGGTCGGCCATCTGGCTCTGGGCGACGCCGGCGTGAAAGAATTGCCCGGGCGCGACAAGATTCTCGCCGAACGGAAGGAGCGTTTGCGCGCGGCCGGCATCGAAGCCGCGATCCTGGAACGCGACGATAAAATCGCGATCCGTTATCGGACGTTGACCGAAGCCGAGATCCGATCCGCCCTGGGAGATTAACCTTTCGAGGGTGGTTATGATCCGGCGAGATCAAGGCGAACGACGACGCGCGCGGCCGTTCATGGCCTGGCTCGGGTTGTTGCTCATGGCGGCCTCGTTTGTCTGGCTGCAAATCACGGCTGTCCCGCGGTCGGCCCGCGGTGAAGCGGACGAGCCGCCGCAGCCGGCGCCCGTCGCGGTGGTCGTGATCGATCCGGGTCACGGCGGCCAGGATTCCGGGACGATGAAAGCAGGCCTGGTGGAAAAGGAGTTGACGCTCGATCTGGCGCGACGCGTGGAACGCCTGCTGCATCAGCGTGGTCTGGCCACGTTGCTCACGCGGGCTGACGATAGTTACGTCTCGCTCCAGGATCGGGCCGCTGCCGCGAACGACCAGCAGGAGTGCGTTTTCGTGAGCCTGCATTTTGATAATGCGGGGAGGGCCGAGGCGACCGGGATCGAGACCTATTACGCCGCGCATCCGGTTTCGTTTCCGGACCGCGTGGCTTCGTGGCTGCCCTTCCTGCAACGGACATCGTCGGAGCCGCCGAACGTCGAAAGCCAAAGCCTCGCCACTTTCATCCAGGAATCGCTCGTTGCGCACACGCAGGCGGTGAACCGCGGCACGCGCCCGCAGCAATTTTTCGTCATCGCCAACGTCCGCCACCCCGCGGTCCTGGTGGAAGGCGGTTTCCTGACGAACAAGGACGACGTCGCCAAGCTGGCCAACAACGATTACCGGGAGCAAATGGCGGTGGCGATCAGTGAAGGGATTGTGCGCTACCGGGAGACTTTGCAGCAGGAGAGAACGCCGTTGGCGGTCGAACTCTCGGGGAGTGAATAGCGGACGCGGCCGGGCGTCCAAAGGAGATCGAAGATGAAGCGAAAATTAATCGCCACGACTCTGTTTTTCCTGGTCGTCTGCTGCCTGGCGCGGGCGGACCAGGTCGTTGAGTCAGTCCAGCAAAAGCTGAAAGACCAGGGATTTTACTACGGCGAAATCACCGGAAAAAAGGACACCGACACGACCGCCGCGATCCGCCGTTACCAGATTCGCAACGGGTTGCAGATCACGGGCGAGATCAACGCGGAGACGCAGCGTTCCCTTGGACTCGCCTCGAAGCCTGCCGCCACGCCTCCGCCGCGCCCGGCAAACACCCCCGCCCCGAAGACGGAAGATCCACGCGAAGAACCACCCGAGCCGCCGAGCAGCCGGACAGTTCCACGTCCGCCGCCCGATGACCTTGAGGACGAAGCGGATGAGGAAGAGGACGAGGACACGCCGGATTACGAGCCCGCGCCACGCGGCCCGCGTCTCGAGGGGGGCGGCCTCCTTGACGGAACGCCCTTCGAAGCCGCGCCTCCGCACGTGCAGCGCGACGTGATCGTCAGCGCGCAGACCGCGCTCATGCGCCAGGGTTACTACCGGGACGAAATCGATGGGGCGTACGGTCCCGAAATGAATTTTGCCCTGCGCAATTATCAGGCGCGCTACGGCCTCAGGCCGACGGGGCGCCTGGACGTGGAAACGCTGGCGTCGCTCAGCCTGCTTCCGGAGCAGCGCCGGCGCGTATATCGGCGGCCGTTCCATCGCCGGATGTTTCGTCCCTACTAATCCGGAACAATCTTCGGCTTCGCATTTTCGAACTCAACGGATTGGAGTTCGGCAAACACGCTGCCGATAAAAATCTGCGCCTCGAGACGCAGCAAAAGGCGATCTGGGTCGTCAGAAATCCATGCCGTCGCGCGACGGAATTTTCGGTGCGGCTCGAGCTCGCCCTGTTTTCCGATCTTGTTCAGTTGGAGGTCGAACTTGATCGCGTTATAAGTGCCCGAGGGAACCGTGAGACGTTCCCGGCCCAGCACCGTCACCGTAGCCAGATAGGCTGAGGTTTGTGGATAAACGACGATTCGCTGAACGCTGCGGTCCTGGAGCGGCTGGCTCCGCAGATAAAGCAGGGCCGATTGCAGATCGAAAAGATTGGGGAAATCGAAGCGCCGGACTTTCGTCCCCTTGCCAGGCGTTTCCGTGACTTTGGAAGTGACTCCGTCTGCACCGAATGAAAGATCGATCACCGATTTCTCGCTGCGATCATTTTCCACCTGCTTCACCACGATGGGACGAAGCGTGTCCGCCTCGATGATCGATGTGCCGCTCGCATCAAATTTCCAGAGCGTCCGCACCAGGCCGATGGTGCGAGCATTGAGATCGAGCTGTAATCGATTTCCCGCGGCTTTGGTCAACCGCACGTCAGCGGTGGCCCCCGGGAACCCGCTCCAACCGAAACCGTACTTTGCATGCATGGGCCGCGGATTCGGAAAGCTGGGCGGCGAGGCCGCCGTGACGGTTTTTTCCCAGGACGCTCCGGAAGCGATTGTCGCGAAACAAAGCAGCAGCGGAAGGATCAGCGTTGCGGTTCCTGAACGACGTCTCACAAAGAACTCGGACGGGCCGCGCGTACTCCCATTCGAATATGCCTGCTTCATCGCGATGGCCGGACACGAAAAAACACGCGGGATCGCCGCGTGTTTTTCATTTGGAAAGAAAAGGACGTTACGGCTTCTTCGGGCTGGCCGCGGGAGCGGCCGTCGTGGCTGGAGCGGTGGCCGGAGACGTGGCCGGTTTTTCCGTCGTGGTGGTCGCCGGCTTCTTGTTCAGGGTGGTGATCACGTCGGTGGTGAAATCCATGTTGTCCTTGGAGTGCAAGAGCACCGGAACGCCGTTCATGTTCAGGCCCGATTTATCGAAGACCAGATCGAACTGCGCGGTCTTGACCCGCTCCATGACGATGTCCGTAATTTCTTTGATGATCCCTTCACGCATGCGCATCGCCTGTTCCTGGAGCTGGCGTTCGCGCGTTTGGCGAAATTCATTGATCTCGCGCTCCATGTTTTTGAGGCTCGCGATCTTCTCATCCCGCTCCTTGGCCTTTTGCGTTTTCGCATCCGCACTCAGGGCGGGAGCTTCGAGCTGCTGGCTGAGTTTGTTGATTTCCTCGAGCGCCTTTTTGTAATTCTCCGCGCGGTCGTCGTATTCCTTCTTCGCGGCATCCTTGGCTTCGTTGATCTTTTTCTCCGAATCCTTGGTTTTGGTGTACTCCTTGAACGCGCGGTTCATGTCGACGGTGCCGACTTTAAGAGGCGTGCCCTGGGCAAAAGCTGTGACGGGAAGGACGAGAGCGACCGCGGCCGCGAGAAAGAGACATTTTTTCATAACAAGGGTAAGACAGATCGCTGGAAAGGGTTTAGACCGCAACCCCTATTATCCGTTCAAAATTGGTAGCCGACGTTGAAATTGAATTTCCCGCCGTCTCCCTGGCCACGCTGTTTCTGGATGGGCCATCCGTAATCGATCCGCAACGGACCGATGGGCAGATCGAGCCGCAGACCGACGCCGATATCTGATACTACATCCTGGGTGCTGAAGTCCCAAGGGGCCACATTCACGAAACCGGTATCGTAAAAGATCGCGGCACGCGCCTTCTCGATGATCGGCATGGTGTATTCGATCGTGAAAGCGGCCTTGGTCTGGCCGCCGAGCGGCTCGCCATTGATGTCCTTCGGGCCGACGTCGCGATAATCGAAACCGCGCAGGTCATTCGAGCCACCGAGGAAGAGCCGGTCGAAGATGCGGACGCGAGTGCCGTCGCCCCACGTATCGACGGACGCGATCTCACCGTGAAAGACAAGGATCGAATCTTTCCAGAGAAGGAAATATTGCCGGGCCTCGACGGCCACGCCGAAGATCTCTTCGGTGCCCCCGAGGAATCCACCGGCGATGTAGGGAACTACCGCCACGCGATGCCCGCGCCGGGTCAGGAATGGATTATCGGTCGTATTGTGGATGATGGTCCCCGTGAGTTGGCTCTTCGTGCTTTCGCCCTGCTCGAGCAGGATCTGGCTCGAAGCATCGGCCGAAATATCATAAAGCTCCGTCACCTCGACGCGATGTCCCAGGTTGACCGCCATGTAGGGTCCGATGGGCTTTCGCACTTCTATCGACGCGCCATAATTCCGCTGGGAGTAAATGTTGCTGAGGTAATCTGCTTCGCGGAAATAGAGTTCGCCGCCGAGAGAGAGACGCCGGTCGAGGAAATACGGTTCCGTGAGCGAAAGGACGATGTCTTTGCGGCTCGTTCCATATTGGATGCGCGCCCGGAATTTCTGGCCGGCTCCGGTGAAATTGGGCCAGTTCACAATATCGAAATTTCCCTGGGTCATTTCGATGAAGCCCACCAGCTCGTCGATGGTGCTGAAGCCGGCCCCGAAGTTCAGGGAGCCGGTTCGTTTCTCCTCCACCTGAATGGTGAGATCCTTGCGGCCAGTCACGCCGGTGTCATCTGGATAGGTTTCGACCTTGGAGAAGTAGCCGAGATTATCGAGGCGCTTCTTGGTCGTCTCGACGCGGACGCTGTTGAGGATGTCGCCGGGCGCGATCAACACTTCACGGCGGATCACTTTGTCTTTCGTCCGCGTGTTGCCGATGATGTTAATTCGCTGCACGAACGAAGGACCGCCTTCCTGGATCTGATAGTGAACGTCGATCCTTCCCTGGCTTGCGGGGACCCCTTGAGGAAGAATCTGCAAGTCCACGTAGCCGCCGCTGCCATAGGCATCCGCCAGTTTCTTGGAGTCCTCGCGAATTTGTTTCGGCGAATAAACCGATCCCTCCTTCATCTTCAGGAGCGCGCGAATTTTCTGCTCCGAAGCGACTTTTTCGCCCGTGATCGTGATCTTGCCGACGTGATATTGCGGCCCCTCTTCGAGCACCACCACGATTCTCAGTTTTCCAGTCGAGCGATCCCGGCGGACCTCCTTCACTTCCACGTCGATGTAGCCGTGATCCTGGTACCACTCGCGAACGGCATTGATGTCCTGCTCGAGCTGAGTCTCGTCGAGCCGTCCTGATTTATCGAGGAACGAATAAAACGTCTTGCTCTTGGTCTTCATCTGCTTGCGCAGAATCCGATCTTTGAATTTTGTATTGCCCTCGAAGGCGATGCCGCCGACGGCGCCCTTCGCCCCCTCGTTGATCGTGTAAACGACGCGCGAAGTGCCGCGGGTTTCGTCGGTATCGACCCGGAACTTCACATCCACGTCGGTGAATCCCTTCGCCTGATAACTCGTGATGATCGATTCCCGGCCCTCCTGGAGTTCGGTTTCGCTCACCGGCGCGTTGAGCTTCAGCTTGATTGATTTCCGCAGCTTCTTGGCGCTGATCCGTTCGGCCCCTTCAATCTCGATTTCGTTCACCAGCGAACGCGTCTGGAGAACGACCATCACCTTTACCTTGGAGCCGTCCGCCTGCCCGAAGATGCGCACGTTTTGCACCTGGCCGGTCCGGTAAAGAGCCTTGATGTCCTGCTCGACGAGCGATTCCGAATAGGGCTGTCCCGCCCGGGTCCGGATATGGGCGAGCACTTTCTCTTTCGAAATGGTCTGAGGTCCCACGTACTGCACCTCAATCGTGCTGATGAGGATCGGTCCCTGCTCCGGCGGGGCCTGCGCGGAAACCGGTCGGCTCGCCGCGAACAATAAAACTATGGCGAGTAAGGCACCCCAGTGGAGGCGACAGGTCGAGCCGACAAATTGTTTCATAGCGTAAAAAATCCCCTGGCGTCCTTCGTAGCCGACGCTGCGCAGGCGGTATTGATGGGTAAGAAGGTGGGTATCGTCAAGGCAGGAATTGCTGGGCCCCGGGGCGCTGGACGGAGAAGAACGCACCTGTCGCCGCTATTTCAAGAGCTCGTACCAATTATTCCGGCGCCGCGGCTCGTATCCAGCCTCTCGGATCAGGGTCTCGATTTGCGCCGCATCCAGGCGAAAAGTTGTGCCGGCGCTGCTCACGACATTTTCCTCCATCATCACCGATCCGAAGTCGTTCGCCCCATATTTCAAGGCCACCTGGCCGATGTCCGGCCCCTGCGTCACCCACGAGCTTTGCACGTTCGGAAAGTTGTCCAGAAAAATGCGGGAAAGCGCCTGCATCCGCAGATATTCGGCCACGCCGGTGGGCCGCTTCACCTTCAGGACCGTGTTCTGCGGCTGGAACGTCCAGCAGATAAACGCGGTGAACCCTCCGCTCCGATCCTGCTGGTCGCGCAACCGCTGGAGATGCTCGATCCGGTCCTCGATCGTCTCCACGTGGCCGAACATCATGGTCGCGCTCGATTTCAACCCGAGCTCGTGCGCGGTTTGCATCACTTCCAGCCACGCATCGGAATTGCATTTCAACGGCGAGATCCGTTCGCGCACGCGATCGACCAAAATTTCTCCGCCGCCACCCGGGACCGATCCGAGGCCCGCTTCCTTGAATTGCGAAATCACTTCGCGCAGCGGCATTCCGAAGAGATGCGCGAAATGCTGCAGCTCCGGCGGGCTGAAGCCGTGGATATTAATATGTGGATATTTTCCGCGGATGTGGCGGAGCAGATCGAGGTACCAATCGAATGAGAGCGAGGGATGGTGTCCGCCTTGCATCAGGATTTGAACACCGCCCACGGCGGTAAGTTCGTCGAGTTTTTGGTCGAGCTGCTCGCGGCTCAGGACGTAATGGTCCTCATCTTTCTCGGTCCGATAGAACGCACAGAACTTGCAGTAAACGTTGCAGACATTCGTGTAATTGATGTTGCGATCGATGATGTAGGTCACGATCTCGCATCCGCGATTGTCGTAGCTGGCGGTCTTGGCCAGGTTGCGCCGCGCGTTCGCCAGCGCGCCCAGGGTTTCAAGCGGCATTCCGTATAATTCGAGTGCCTCCGCCGCGGAAATGCGCTCACCCGCGAGCACCTTCTCCGTCAGCAATCCATTCGACAACGCCACCATGCCGATAATCTAGCTGACGCCCGCCCGTTTCGCACTACATCATATCGCCCATGGAACTTAGGTTTTCGGCCCCAAGGAGCGGCGATTTCCAAACCGCCGACCTTTCAACGGCGGTTTCAGACCGCCGCTCCTTGAAATGAAACGCCGCGTCGCCATCGTCGGCGCCGGAGTCTCCGGATTGACCTGTGGCATCGTCTTGGCCGAGGGCGGGTTCGCTGCGTCGATCTTCGCGGAACACATCGGCAACCAGACCGATTCGGCGGCGGCTGCCGCCATGTGGTATCCCTACGATACCGGACCCGCCGATCAGACGATCGCCTGGGCCTCGGCGACGTACCGCACGCTTCGTGATCTCGCGCACGATCCGCGCAGCGGCGTTTCGCTGGTCGAACTGCGGACCTTCTCGCGCACTGGCGAAATCGAAATTCCGGAATGGGCTCAGCCGCTTGGGGCGCGTCCGCTTCGCTCGGAGATTCCGCCCCCATTCGTCAGCGGCTTCACGCTGAATGTGCCTGTAATGGACACCACCATCTACCTCGATTATCTCGCGGGCCGTTTTCGCGCTGCTGGCGGCGAGCTCCACCCGAATCAGCGCTTCACGAACCTCGAGGAAGTTCAGCCGGTGTTCGACTTGATCATTAACTGCACCGGCATCGGCGCACGGGAGCTGGTGCCGGATTCGGAGCTTGAACCGCACCGTGGCCAGGTCGCGATCGTCGCGAAGATGGATTTCTCCTGCGCCGTCGTTTGCGACGATCCCCCTCTCATGTACGCAATCCCTCGCGCGGCGGATTGCGTCTTCGGCGGCACCAACGAGCTGAGCGACGATCGCGCCGTCGATCCGGCGGCGACTGCACGCATCGTCGCGGAATGCAGTCGTGTTCTCGGAATCAATCCACCGGACGTGCTCCGCGAACGCGTCGGGCTCCGCCCGTTTCGCCGTTCAGGCGTTCGCCTTGAGCAGCGGCAACTGCGCGATGGTCGTCCCGTAATTCACAACTACGGCCACGGCGGCTCCGGTTTCACCCTTTCCTGGGGTTGCGCGCAAACCGTCCTCGAGCTCGCGCGCTGATTCTTCTGCAGCCGCTTTGCTGTGCGTCTTCTGTAGCCGCTTCGCTGTGCGAAGCGTGGGGCGAATCGCACGCTGCAATAACGCTTCGCTGTGCGAAGCGGCTCCAGAAGAATCAGTTCGCGAGCTTGTGCTTCTCCAGGAATGTCACGATCGCGCGGTTGAACTCTTCCGGCTTTTCCATCATCAGAAAATGGCTGACGCCTTCCCAGACCTGGTAATCGAGAGTGGAAACAATACTGCGCGCGAATTGCTCGTATTCCGCATTCCAGGCCGGCTGTTTCGCGAGAAGCATCAATACCGGCACGGTGATTTTGTCCGGTTTCCATAGCTCCGGATCGAGCGTCGCTTCAAACTCGCTCACGCCGACGTATTGCGGGGTGCGCAACATCGTCGTCTTGATCTTCTCGCGCAGCGCTGTGTCCGCGATCGAGCTCGTCATGTTGTCCACGAATTTGCCGACATTCTCCTCGTAGTTGGGCCCTTTTAGCGGGGCCAGGAATTTTTCCATCGTCGCCTTGTCCGCACGCGGCCGCAGCCCGCCATCCACAATCACCAAAGCGCGCGTCTTCTCAGGAAACTTCCGGTAAAATTGCCGGATCACCGGTGTGCCGTTGCTGTGGCCGACAAGGACTGCTGCTTTAACTTTCGCGTCCCGCAGGACCGCGTCGATCGCGCGCACGTAAAGATCCATCGTGTAAGGACTCTGCGGCTTGTCGCTTTGCCCGTGTCCGGGCAGATCGAGCGTGATGACGTGGACCTTCGCGCCTAGTGGCGTCTGGCCCGCCCAGAAAGTCTCGTCGCAGCTCCAGCCGTGCACGAAGAGCAAGGCATTCTCACCGGTGCCGTACTCGGTGTAATGCACTTTGCCACCGTCCAGCTGCACGGAATGCGCGACACCGGCCGGTGTCTCGGCGAGCAATAGCCCTGGACATCCCAGTGCGGCGCAGAAGGCCGCGAAAGAGATTACGATCGCGTTTCTCATCCCCCACGCCCGCCCGCGAAGCGCCGCTTAACTCTGCCGCGACCAGGTCAGCCCGACGGCCTTGAAGGAGCTAACCACATCATCGGGCCCCTTCTCTTTAAAGAAGCATTCGTAAAAGCCGGGGCCAAGCTCCCAGCAATCACCTTTGTAATATTCGTCCCGGTAAAAACGCCAGACGCCGCTGACAATGATGAGCGAGCTGATGCGATCGTTCCAGAAGTCCCCGAGATAGAGAAAACTCAGGTTGGTGCGCGCGTAGGCTCCGCGGAAACCGGCATGATCATAGACGATGACTTCGGGCATCGGGGGCGCCTCCATTAAAGTCGCCTCATCTCCCTCGGCCGCGGCGCAGGCGTAATATTTTAGAGGGGGCACGTTCCACTTCGTGTCGATGACACAGCCATTATCTGGCGACAGCTCGGTTTTCGGTATTTGTCTCATAAGCAAAGTTG
>DASQLH010000004.1:0-12095 GCA_035630155.1 Chthoniobacterales bacterium | reverse complement strand
ACCAATTCAGTGAGAACCAACCCGATAACGAGAAGCTGAAACGCACTCCGCGAGACCCAGTGCGGTTTGTGCATCTCCCTGAAGTCTTCGTTGGTGGAGTTGGCGTTCATTGAGGTGGGTTCAGCACTTCTGAGATTCGACTCTCCGGCGAGCGGCAGATGCTCGCCAGAATTCGTTGAAATATGCCATCGAGACTTTCGATGTCACGTGGGGAAAATAAATTCTCCCGAAAAAGCCACGCGACTTCCAGGCCTTCGCGGTCTTCGGTGATTTCGCAGCCCAGGTGGAATCGCGCGGTGCCGGTGGAGCGCATCCTGAGACGCGCGGAAATGCTCGGCAACGAAACTTCCGGCATGGGATGGTTTTGCAAAGCGAAGCGCACTTCGAAAAGCGGATTGTATCCCGCCGCCGCCTGCTCGCCGATCCCGCGAACCAATTCAACGAAAGGAATGGCGTTGGCAAAAGAGTCGATCGTCAACTGATGAGCCGCGCGGAGATGATCGGAGGCAATCCGCGAAAGATCGGTCTGTCCCCGGAGAGGAACAATACTCGAGTAGTATCCCATCGTTTCCCGCGCGGTTTGCTTCGTGCGATTGGCGACCGGCGTCCCCACGACCAGATCATCGAATCCGCTCCATTTGGAGAACGCAATCTGGAACGCGCCGAAAAGCGCACTGAATAATGTAACTCCAATCCGGCGGGCCAGTTCGCGCGTCTCGTTAGTCAGAGATGCAGGAATTGCGGAAAGCCAGCGCCTGGCCGGCCCAGGTGTGATCGTCGCGTTCCACATTCGGTTTGAAGCGGCTAACCTGGCTTTCCAAAACCCGATGCGTTCTTCCAGCATTTCCGGTTTCCAGAAGGCGCGCTCGGCCGCGCCCCACGCCGCATAGGTTTGCGGCGCGGGCGGCAAAGCCTCGGATGATCCGGCGATGCCTTGGAGATAAGCGGCAAACAGTTCCTCCACGAACAGTCCCAAACTCCAACCGTCGGCTACGGCGTGATGAATTGCGAAGGCCAGCACGTGGTCGTTCGGCGCCCGGCGCAGATTTACCACGCGATAGAGTGGCCCCTGCACGAGATCGAATGGCGTCCGAAAAATTTCCAACGCCAATTCTTCGATTCCTTCCGGGCGTGCCTCGGCAACTTCGCGAACTTCAAAATTGATTGCGCAACTCTTGCGGATCATCTGCAGTGGCCGCTCCCGGCCAGGAAGGACCGAGAGACGCAAGACCTCCTCGCGATCGACGACTAACCGCAGCGCGGCGCGACACTGATGTTCGGTCAGGAGACCTTGCACCTCGATAAGGCAGCAGATGTGATTCGCGCTGTCCTCGACCGGGACCGGCGAGACTTCCCAAAGTTCCCGTTGGGGGAGGGTCAGCGGATGAAGCTGCGCTTCGCCACTATCGAGCCATTGCTTGAGACGAGTGCGTTGATCAGCCGGCATCCCAATTGTTGCATGAGGTTGCGCTTATCGCTTCGCGTCTTCGACCGCCTCGGTCTCTTCGGCTTCCGATTCACGCCCGAGCAGACGTTCGATTTCTTCGTCGGAGATCGCATCGAGGTCGACGGCGCTGGCCGCCTCCGCCTGCACCGTCACCGGCGCGGATTCCGCGATAGTTGTCCCGCCGCCGAGATGACCGCCAATCAGGGAGGCGATCTGTCCGATGGTCCGTGCTCGCATTAAACTCGTGGGAGGTAAGGCCACGCCGACCGCTGCTTCCAGCGAGGTTTCGATCTCGACTCCCATCAACGAATCCAGGCCGAGATCCGTCAGCGGCTGGTCGTCACGCAAACTGTCAGGCTTCACCCGCAGAACCGAACCAACTGCTTCCCGGACCGCCTGGCAGATCACCGCCTGTTTCTCGGCCGGCGCAGCCGCATCGATTCGACTCCGCCAATCACTCGTCGGGCCGGCTGATTCCTGATTCTCGAGCGCGGCGAAAATGCGCTCAAGAAGCGGGTTCTCCTGCATGCTTCTAAAAAACTGGCGCCATTTGCTCCAATCGATGCGGATCGAAATCGCTTGCGCACTTCCCGCTCGAAGGAACGACTCAAGCAACCCCATGGCTTCCCCGGGCGAAATTGCGGCTGTTCCCTGCCGGGCAAGGAAATCGGCGACGCGCTCGTTCCGCGCCACATAGCCTTCGCCGCCGAGGACGCCCCAATTCACGGTCAGCGCAGGAAAGCCAAGCGCCTGACGATGATGCGCGAGGCTGTCAAGAAACGCATTCGCCGCGCTGTAATTTCCCTGCGCCGGATTGCCGAAAATGCTTGAGACAGAAGAGAACATCACGAAGCAATCGAGTTTCATTTGCCGTGTTGCTTCATGGAGCAGCCAGGCGCCGTTTGCCTTTGGTTCGAGAACCGTCCGCATGCGCTCGGGCGTGAGAGATGCGAGCGGCGCATCATCAATCACCATCGCGAGATGGAATAGACCGCGCAGCAGCTGCCCGCAGGATTCAATTTCAGCAAAAAGTCGCTGCACGTCGTCAGGCGAACTGATATCCGCGGACACAACGCGCACTTCCACTCCGCGATCTTCCAGCTCCGCTACGAATTCAGCCGCTTCTGGATTCGAAGCGCCGCTGCGGCTGGTGAGCACGAGATGCCGCGCACCGGCGTCGACCAACCATCGAGCCAGCACCTTGCCGTATCCGCCGAAAGCGCCGGTGATGAGATAGCATCCGTCCGCTTTTACCTCGAATCCCGGGCCGGGTAATTCACCGCGCCGCGGAACAAAAGGCGCCGGGAAGGCGACCACGACTTTTCCGATATGTTTTCCGCTCGACATGAGGCGAAAAGCAGAATCGATCCGGGAGGCTGGGAACGATCGATAGGGGAGCGGCCGCAAGGTGCCGCTCTCCACCAACTCAGAAATCTCCGCCAGCATCTGGCGAGTCAATTCCTCGTTACCATGGAAAATCGCATCCATGGCCACGACATGGAACGACGCGTTGTTGCGAAGCGGCCGAAGCGGAATGCGCGCGTTCTGATAAATGTCGCGTTTGCCAATCTCGATGAAGCGGCCGAATTCCGCGAGACAGGAGAGACCCATCGGGATCGCTTCGGCAGCGAGCGCGTTCAAAACCACGTCCACTCCTTTGTCGTCAGTCAGCTTCATTACGGCCTCGGCAAAATCGCCGCGGCGCGAATCGATCACGTGTTCGACTCCGAGCGTCTTGAGCAGGGCACGCTTAGTCGGGCTGCCGGCCGTCGCGATGACTTCCGCACCGAGGTGCAGCGCGATCTGGACCGCAGCCATCCCAACTCCACCCGCGCCTGCGTGCACGAGAACGCGCTCGCCCTCGCGCAATCGCGCGACGTTTCGCAGCGCATGCCACGCAGTCATGAAGACGACGGGCAATGTTGCCGCCGCCTCGAACGTCAGATCGGCCGGAATCCGTCGCACGTCGCCGGCGCGCGCGATTGCGTGCGTTGCGATTCCGAAAACGGCGAGACCGAACACCCGATCTCCAGGAGCGACGTGTCTGACATCGGAGCCAACTTCCTGAACGATACCGCCAACTTCATCGCCAAAAATTCGCGCATCCGGAGCATCTCCCGGATAAAGCGCCAATGCCTTGAGCACGTCACGGAAATTCATTCCCGCCGCTTTCACTTCGATCAGCACCTGGCCCGGCCCGCACTGCGGCAGTGAAAATGGAGAGAAGCGCAAGGTGTCGAGACGGCCGCGCTCACGAGATTCCAAACGCAACGGTAGCGACGAGTCGAGCCACTGTTCGCGGGTTGGCCGGCCACGATCGAGGCGCAGGGCATAGCGGGCTTCACCTCGCAATGCGATTTCGCGTTCGCCATTTTTGCGAACTATTTCGCTCCAAAGCAATTCGGCATCAGTTTCCGGCGACAGATCGATCGCGCGCCAACGCAGGTTGGAATGTTCGTTCAAGATGACGCGCATCAATCCAATGCTCGGTGCCTGTGCGACTGCGGTCGGTCGCAGCTCGTTGCCGGCGGGCTGCGCGTCGCGCGTTATCAAATCGAGGCGAAGTTTCGCCGCCGGCTGAGCGGATTCGAGGGCCTGGGTAAGATGGAGCAAAGCGTCGAGATTGGCCGCCATCTCCGTTCCGTCATCAAGATTCCAAAGGTAAACGATCCGTTCAGGCAACGAATCCGCGCACGCGGCAAAGAGTTTGTTCCAATCCTCCAGCGTTCCCGGTCGCAGAGTAAAGGCGTCCTTGCCATCAAACTCGAAACTCTCCCCTTGGCTGACGACTCGATATCTGGCGCCAAACTCGCGCAGCCGCGAAATCAAAGCATCGCCCACTCCTGAGATGTCCTTGAAAACGAGCCATGATTTCTCCTCCGGCGGCTCGGTCGCGCTCATGACCGATTCTTTCGCATACGCCTTACGCGCGAGCAGACCGACCTGACTTTCGCCGCCGGTGGGACCGATCAAACCGGGCAACGAAGCCGTTTCCGTAAAACCGCTTTCCTGCAATACGGCTTCCCATTGCGCTCTCTTGAGCAATGGCTGGTCTGGTCGCAGATCGCGATCAGTAAACCGCCACCAGCCACTTGTTAGGCCGAAAACCGTCTCCGTCCAGAGTTGGGGCGTCGCCGAGTCCATGAAGATGAGGCTGCCTCCCGGCGCGAGCAGGCCATGCAGGTTGCGCAAAGCGGCGCGCACATCTTTGACCGCGTGGAGCACATTGGTGCCGATAATGAAGTCGAACGTTCCCGGTTCGAATTCCTGCTCGGTTCCGGGTTTTTCGAGATCGAAAATCTTAAATTCCACCTCAGAAAACGCCGCCAGCTTCTGCGCGGCGCCGGAAAAGAATGCGGCCGAGACATCGCTGAAGGTGTAGGAATGCAAGCCACGCTCGAGCAGGGGTAAAACTTGTGAAGACAATCCACCGGTTCCTGCGCCGATTTCCAAAATGCGCAGGCGGCGTCCTTCCGGCAGGCTTCGCGCGGCTGTGCCTACCGCCGCGGCGATGGCCGCGAGCCAGTGGCTGGTAAAGAGGCCGTCGCCGTAAAAGTGATCGAGCAATTCCGCGCCGATCCCAGAGAACAAAACCTGCACGGCGTCCTTTTCACCGCGCAAAATTGCTCCCAGCTCAGTGCAGTTGCCTACGCAAAGAAGAGCTTCGGGAAAATGTCCCGGATGTTTCTCGATGTAGTTGCGCAAAACCTTGTCGGCGGAATCGGCCGCCTGGGCAAAATCCGGCGTCAGCCCCAATTGCCCGTCTTGTTTCCGAAGCAAACCGCGCTCGACGAGACCAGCCATCAACCGTTCAAAGACGGGACGCATCGATGGCGCCACGTGCAGGGTCGCGGCATCAAAAGGAATATCTGGAATCACTCCCATTTCCCGCAGCCCGCGGGTCAGTTGCGCGGCGGCCAGCTCGTCAACCGCGCAAAGCGCTGCCTTAATTTTGGAGGGACCGCGAACGGCGAAGACACCATCCAAGGCGTCTTGTGCGGCCGCCTTTAATTGAGTCAGCGGGAGCGGTGCGAGCGGTGCTTTAGGCGACTCGTCAGGCAGCCGTTGCCAGGCGACGTGATAGGTCAAATCGCGAGTGCCGCCCGGTGCGGCTGAGCGACCCGCGCCCGAAAGGCTGATGGCGCGAAATCCATCCACCAGCACGCAAGGTTTTCCTCCCTCATTATATAGAGTGATGTCGCCTTCGAGGAAATCGTCGCCCAGGGCGCGCACCTTTGCGGAAACGCGGCTGGAGGATCCGGGCGAACCGAGAAAGAGAATGCGGCGGAAACCGACCGGGAGTTTCATCCGGGCCTGACGACCTTCAACGGTGGCGGCCGCGGCGGAGAATACTTGCAACGCTCCATCGAAGAGAACCGGGTGCAAAGCATATTCCCCCGCGCGGGGAGAGACCGCGTCCGACAAAACCACCTGCCCCGCCGATTGCCCGGCGCCGGCGGACAATTCGCGAATGGGTCGAAATTCTTCGCCATAGCGCAATCCCAGATCGCTCATATGACGGTAGAATCCTTCGACTGCGACGGCGTGAGTGCTCAAGGGTGGCTCACATTTTGAAGAGGCAAAGGCAGATTCCGTCCGCTCGCCCCGCAGCGAACCGACAACGTGGAGGGACCACGTCACGCTTTGCTCGAAACGGCTTTGAATGGCAAAGGTGCGCTCGTTCGGCGAATAGGAGAGCTCGATCTGCACGCCCGATGGCGGATCCGGCAGGATAAGGGGCTTGCGAATTTCAAAATCCTCCACGACGAACGGTTGCCCCTCGAACAGCTGCACGCCTGCTTCCAGCGCCATCTCGACAAATGCCGCCGCCGGGAAGATCACATGGTTTTCAACCTTGTGATCTTTCAAAAAGGCCATGTGCCTGGAGTCCAGCCTGACGATCCAGGTAGGCATCGCGCGTGGCAGCCGAACATCAAAGAGGCCGCGTCCGCCGGGCGCGAGCCGGCCTTCGCGAGCGTCGCTGGCTTCGTTCCACCATCGCGCCTTTTCCCATGCGTAGGCTGGCAGTGAAAGAAGGTCGCGAGAAGGCGTCATCCCGGAAAAATCGAGAGGAACACCGGCGCGATGCAGGTCCATGGCGGATTCGAGCATGGATTCAAGTTCCCGTTCGCGGCGAACAGAAGAGATCACGGTGGCTTTGGTTCCGCGGGCCGTCAGGCATTCCTGAGTCGAATGTGCGAGAGCGGGATGGGCGTTGAGTTCCAGCCACACGTCCACGCCGAAGTCCGCCAGTGCGCCAACCGCCGAGGCAAAACGTACTTGTTCGCGAATGCCGCGGGCCCAGTAGGCTGCGTCGCACGATTCGCCAGCACAACGTTCACCCGTCACGGTGCTGAAGAATGGAATATCGCCTGGCTGGGGTTCTAATCCGGCGAGCTCAGCTTCCAAGGCCTCGGACGCAGGCCGCATGAGGGGATGATGAAATGGATGATCGACCTTAACGGGCCGCGCGAATGCTCCCCGCGCTTCTAATTCGGCGGCCATCGCTTCGAGCGAAAGGCGCGGGCCCGAGAGCGTAATGGAACGCGGCCCGTTGATGGCGGATATCGTAACCGTGCGGTCGTGCCGGGCGATGAGCGCCAGGGCTTCTTCTTCAGGCACCCCAATCGCGAGCATCGTTCCTTCTCCGCGTCCGCACGATTCCATGAGGCGCGCTCGTAGCGCCACAATCCGGGCCGCTTCTTCGATGGAAAAAATGCCGGCGACGCAGGCAGCGGCGATCTCACCCACGCTGTGGCCAACAATGGCCGAAGGCTCTACGCCCCAGGATTTCCAAAGCGCTGCGAGCGCCACCTGCATCGCAAAGATGGACGGCTGTCCAATCTCCGTCCGGTGCATTTGGGAGGTTTCCTCGGAGCGCGCGAGTTCTTCGAGCAACGAGAAGCTCGCCCAGGGACGGAGGGCCGCATCGCACTTTTCAATCGCCTCCCGGAACACCGGCTCATGCTCCATCAAATCGCGACCCATTCCCCACCACTGCGGGCCCTGTCCACTCATGATGAAACCGATGCGCGGCGCCTGCTCCTGGCGGGCAGTGAAAGCCGCGCGAATCCTCGGGCTTTCCTCTTTCTTCGCGAACGCGTCGAGTTCTTCGGTGAGGTCGGGCCAACTGGACGCGACCAGAGTTAACCGATGGGGGTGATGATTTCGCCGGGCGCCCAAGGTATAAGTAAGATCCGGCAGAACGGGCGAGCTGCCGTTGGCATTGGCGTGTTCCCGAACCCACGCGCTAAGATTTGCGGCTGAATTCCGAAGCGATGCTTCCGAACGCGCGGAAAGGGTGACCGGCCATGGCCGACACCCTGGAATGGCCAGAGATTTTTCCGACTGGCGCGGCGGAGGTTCGGCCAGGATGACGTGGGCATTTGCTCCTCCGAATCCGAATGAGTTGACGCCAGCGATGCGTTCTGCCGTTCCGTTGGGGAATGGTTCGAGCTGGGTCGGCACGCGCAACTTGAGCTTCTCGAAATCGATATGCGGATTCGGTTTTGAAAAATGCAGGCTGGGCGGAATCTGTCCGTGCTTAAGCGCCAGCATCGCTTTGAGAAGCCCTGCGATTCCCGCGGCGGTTTCCAAATGGCCGAGATTAGTTTTGATGGAGCCGATCGGGAGCGGGCTGTCGGCGGATCGATTGCGGCAGAGAGCTTCCGCGAGAGCATGCGCCTCAATCGGATCTCCTACCGCCGTGCCAGTCCCGTGGGCTTCGACGAAGCCAATCTCTTCGGGCGCAATCCCAGCATCCTGGCAGGCGTCCTGCACCAGTCGCGTCTGCGCCTCCGGGCTGGGCAGCGAGATACCGTTGGTGTGTCCATCTTGGTTGAGCGACGTCCCCAAAATCACGCCTTGAATCGGATCGCCATCCGCGATCGCCCGCGAAAGTCGCTTGAGCAGCACCATTCCCGCACCTTCGCCGCGCACAAATCCGCTGGCCGATGCGTCGAAGGCCGCGCACCGGCCCTCAGGCGAGAGCATCCCGGCCTGCGAAAATCCAATAAATCCGCCGGGCGTAATCATCACGGTCACGCCTCCCGCCAGCGCAGCATCGCCGCGCCCGGTCCGGATGTACTCGCAAGCGGCATGGACAGCGGTGAGCGCGGATGAGCACGCCGTATCCATCGCGACACTTGGCCCGAGCAGATTCAAGCAATACGAAATTCGGTTGGCGGCGATGCTATGCGCACTCCCGGTCGGCGTATGAGGGCCGATGCTGGAATGATCGGAACTCGTGCTTTGAATTCCCTGATAATCGTTATGCGAAATGCCGACGAATACTCCGAGATCGGTTCCACGTTCGAAATCGAGCACGAGTCCGGCGTCTTCAATCGCCTCCCAGGCCGTCTCGAGGAGGAGCCGATGTTGCGGATCCACGTAGGGAGCTTCCCGCGGCGAGATGCCAAAAAACTGTGGATCGAATTGATCGATGGCGTCAATAAATCCGCCGCGCAAGGCGATGGATTTGCCGGCAACACCCGCTTCGGCGTCGTAGTATCGCTCCACGTTCCACCGATCGGGCGGCACCTCGACGACGCCTTCCCGGCCTTCGACGAGAAGTTTCCAAAGAGACTCCTTCGAACTCACGCCGCCGGGAAACCGGCAACCGACTCCAATGATCGCAATACGTTCTTTCTGCATGGTCAAAACTGGCCCGCCGAGGCGGACTTCAACGCAGCCTGAGCCTCTGTCAAGGTTGGGTTACCCATCAACGAAACAAATGTGACGTTAACGGATGGCGGCGCATTCACCAAGGTACACATCTATTCGGTTGCAGCTTGGGCAGACGCGTTCTTTCCCAATCTTTTTGCGCTCTGGCGACAGGCATCCCGGTTATTCCTGGCGCATCATTTCCTGACTTTTCTCAACCCCGTCCTCTGCGATGGTAGGTGGATGTGCGGCATCGCAGGGATCATCGATCTGACCGGGGAGCGGCCAGCGCCGGCCGGGGTGGTGCAAAAGATGGCGCGAGCGATCGTCCATCGCGGGCCGGATGAGGAGGGATTTCTCGAGCGACCCGGCATTTCCCTGGCCTCGCGACGCCTGAGCATTGTCGGATTGGCGGATGGCCACCAGCCGATGGCGAACGAAGATCGCAGCCTGTTCGTGGTCTTCAACGGCGAGCTGTTCGATTACGTCGAGCGGCGCGAAGAGCTGGCCGCGAAAGGCCATCGATTCGTCACGCACTGCGATACCGAGATCATTCCGCATCTCTGGGAAGATAATCTCGAAGCAACATGGGAGAAACTGCGTGGACAATTTGCCATTGCGTTGTGGGATGTTCGGCAGCGGCAACTGCACCTCGGGCGGGACCGGTTTGGGATTGCGCCACTGTTTTGGAGCCGGCAGGGCGACTGGCTTCTCTTTGCCTCTGAGATCAAGGCTCTTCTCGCCTCGGGGATGGTTCCACCGCGGCCCGACCGCAAAGGGCTCGATCATGTCTTTACCTTTTCCGCGGTGCCGGGGCCGCGGACTTGTTTCGAGGGGGTGCAACTCCTTCCTCCGGGTCATTGTCTCCGCATCATTCCTGCAACTGCGGGCACGAGCGCCGTCATCACGGAACGCGCCTATTGGGAAATGGATTTCCCGGAACGGGGTAAAGAGGAATGGGGCGAAGACGCCGGCAAGCTGGTGGATGAATTCGAACAGCTCCTTTTGCACGCCGTGGAAGAGCGGCTGCGCGCGGATGTTCCCGTGGGCTCCTATCTTTCCGGCGGGGTGGATTCGAGTATGATCCTCGCCCTTGCCTGCCGTCTCAAAGGTCCGGCGATCAACACGTATACCGTGCGCGTTCAGGAGCCGGAGTTTGACGAACTGAGCGCGGCAAGTCTCTCCGCCCGGCACATCGGCGCCAAGCCGCCCATCGTCCAGGAATACGGCGATCGCGAAGCGCTCGAAAGTTATCCCCGGCTCATTGAAGCCGCCGAAGCTCCGGTCATCGATACATCGTGCGGCGCCTTGCTCAAACTTGCCGAGCGGGTCCATGCGAATGGACAGAAAGTCGTCCTCACTGGCGAAGGCGCAGACGAATGGCTGGTCGGTTACCCATGGTATAAGGCGTCCAAGCTGCTGGGATTCCTCGACGTCGTGCCCGGATTGAATCTGAGCCAGTGGGCGCGCCGCGGTTATTTGCGGCTGAACAAAGTGCCACATTTTCCGCCCGAATGGCGCCGGCGCGTGGAGTCCTCCATTGGCGGGGGAAACGCCTGGATCGATTCCTACGGGATGCTCGCGATCTCGAAGCTGCGCTTTTACTCCGAGGAAATGCTCGAAGTGATGCACGACAGCCATCCCTGGGGCGAGTTGGGATTTCCGCTTGAACGAGCCAAACGCTGGGCGCCGCTTAATCGCGGCATTTGGATGGCGGCACGCGTCCTCCTGGCCGGCCATCTTTTGCAAGCCAAAGGCGATCGCGTCTCCATGCACTCATCGGTCGAAGTCCGCTATCCTTTTCTCGATGAGGAAATCTTCGACTTCACGGCCCGGCTCCACCCGCGCTGGAAGCTGCGCGGTCTGCGAGATAAATACCTGCTGCGCCTGCTGGCGGAGCGCTGGATTCCGAAGTCGATCGCCCGGCGGCATAAAGTTATCTTTCGCGCGCCGCTCGACAGTTTTCACATGGACCCGGAGCCACCGTTCGTCACCCAACTTCTGAGCGAAGATTCGCTTCGCCGCACCGGCTATTTCGATCCAAAAGAAGTGGCTCATTGGCGGAGGAACTTTCGCGGATTGCGCGCCGGTTCGCTGCCCCGACTCTCGGTGGAAATGGGGCTCACCGCCGTGGTCGCCACCCAGCTCTGGCACCATCAATTCATGGGCGGCGGGCTGGCGGATTTGCCGGAGTGGTCTGGCTACGAAAAACTCCCGCTTACGCGATAGCGCGTTTCGGAGGGACGTGCTTCTGCACGTCTGGCGCTGATTGCGGGCTGCCGAAAATGAGGACGTGCAGAAGCACGTCCCTCCGGTGGTGTCCTCACCCCAGTTTCTTCAACAGCTCTTGTCCGATCGTTTTCATTTCCGGGTCGTCCTTTTCTTTGTTTGGCATCGAGAGCCCCTTGTCGATGACCTTCCGGGCCTCCTCCTTGCGTCCCATCGCCGAATAGATGCGGCCCAATTCGATGTGATGCATGACGCGGTTTGGATTGAGCGCGATGGCTTTGAGGAGACACTTTTCCGCCGCTTCGTGCGTCGTCACCGGCAGGTTGCCGTAAAGCGCGCCCGCCAGCAGCCGCTTCACCGGGTTGATATCAGCCAGGACCCGATTCCAGCGCCCAAGGATGTGCCAGGCGTTATCGTTTTTCGGGTTAAGTTGGAGGGTGCGGTCCACCGCCTCTTTGATCTTCGGTGAGGCGTCGACCTGTTCTTTGTTTCCCATGTAGGGAAGCATTTTCCCGTAACTGATCGCCGGCGAAAGTTGCGCCTCGGCGTCCTTCGGGGCGAGCGTCGCGGCCCGCTGCGCGAATTCGAGCGAGATGCGTCCGAGCCGGAGTTTTTCTTTTTTCGATGAGGTCTCGCTCATCAAGTGGCGGTATTGCCGGGCGATCTGGACGAGAAGCTCTGCGTTGTTCGGTTCGAGCTTCTCCGCCGGCAGAAAAAATTTCAGCGCCTCGCTTGGCTGCAGCCGCTCATCGAAGGC
>DASQLH010000003.1:0-2322 GCA_035630155.1 Chthoniobacterales bacterium | reverse complement strand
CCCAGCGACGGTGGTTAGCGCCCCGACGGAAATTGCCGTGGCGACCCCCAGTCCAAAGGTGGTCGTGCAACCTCGCGCGCAGGCGGCCGAGAATCCGCCGGCGACTGCTCCCGTCGCGCCATCTCAATCTCCGCTAATCGCCAATCGGGAGAGTTCCTCCGCCATCCCTTACGCGAGTCCTGTCCCAGACAAACCCGGTTTTGTTTACAGCCCGCACGACCCGAAATTCCTCATCGACGTCCGTGGATTCCCACCGGGAACCGAAGTGAACGACCCGAATACGGGCAAGCTCTTCAAGGTGCCGTAGCTCGAATCGCCCCGCTGTCTCAGGGCGTCGCTGCTGGAGAACACGGCGATATAGCGCCGTGGCTACAGCGCGATTTGGAAGATCCGCAAAGATTTACGCTCGGCGCTGTAGCGGCCCGCTATGTCGGGGCGTTGCTGCGTGAGAAACTCGCGGCGCTATTCCTGAATGGCGGCGGCGCTCTTCTCCGCGGCTTCTTCGTCGGCATCGTCCGCTTGAACGGAGAACCGGCGTTTCCGGCGCGCGGCCGGCAGCGGCGACAAAGTCATCGTCACGTTGCGGCCGGCGATCTTCGGTTCCATTTCCACCTGCGACATTCCCGCCAGATCGTCGCGCACCTTTTCCATCAACTGCATGCCGAATTCCTGGTGCGCCATTTCGCGGCCGCGAAACTGCAACTGGACGCGGACCTTGTTCCCCTTATCGAGAAATCCTTCGCCGTGGCGGATTTTTGTCAGGTAATCGTGATCGTCGATGTTTACCCGAAACTTGATCTCCTTCAGCTTGGTGCCGGAAGTCCTCTTGTCCTTCTCCTGCTTCGAGATGTCGTAACGGAACTTGCCGAAATCGACGATCTTGCAGACCGGCGGGTTTGCCGTGGGCGCGACCTCAACCAGATCGAGGCCGAGGCTCTGAGCTTTGCGCAACGCGTCCGAAAGCTTCATGACGCCGAGTTGCTCGCTGGTGGATCCGAGAATGACCCGCACTTCGCGGGCGCGAATCCGACCGTTTACACGAATTTGTGATTGCAGATTAAATCAAAGCTCCTGGCCGGCGACCCGGGAAGTGAACCGCGGCGCCGTGTTTATTTTTCCCGCAACTTCTCCGGGACCATCGCTGGCCGCCGGACACTTCTGCCTCACCACGCCTGCGGATGCCGCGGTGACGGACCCGCCTTTTCGCGAGCCGACTGGAAGTAGTAAGCAACAATCGTTCAGTAGCAAGGTGAATCTGCCGATCACGCGGGGACGAGAGGTTCCAGGCGCACGATATGCAGAGGCGAAACCGAATCATACCGAGCGGGAATGTCGTCGGTGAGATTGGCGACGGGCCTGGCGATCAGCAAAGCCATTCTGGTCAGCATCGCCATCTCCGGATGTTTCACGTCGAGATGTTTGCCGTCGCTTGTGTGCACGCGGAACGGAACGAACGGCGTGGCTCGAAGTTTTTGATTAATTTCCAGGGGATTCATTGTCCGGCATTTTACCGGTAGCAGCAGCATTTCTCAATATCGAATCAAGCCGGCGGCGGCTCGCCGAAATGCGCGGCGTGCGCGGCGTAGGCCGCGAGATCATCGAGCATGGCGTCAATCGTACAGGCAATGGGGTCCAGCTTGGCAAAGCCCGAGAAAATCGCGCGATCGCCGATCTCGCTGTCGACTACAAACGTCGGGCGTTGCGTGACCTGAAGCGCGTGGAATTCAGCTGTGCTCGCTCTCGCACGCGCTTCGATCTCGGGCGAGCGTGCTCGCTCGAGCAATTTGGTTTTGTCGAGGCCGCCTGCCCTCGCTCCAATCTCGGCGGCAAGTTCCCAATTGTTCGTCTTCAATCCTTCGCGCTCAGTTGCATTAGCCAGCGCCATCCGAACGCGATCGTCCGTCACGCCAAGATCGCGCGCCGCTTCCGCGATCAAATTCGGCGCAAGGCATTCTTGGATATTCGGCTCGAACCAGCCGGGCTTGAGCATGAAGGGCGACCGCATCATCATCCCGCTCCGGCGATAAAACCATTCAGCCTGCTCGATCGATTTAGGAAAACCGGACGCATCCATCAACGCGATTTTCCATTCAAAATCGACCCGGCCCTCGTAGCGCTTCTTCAATTCCTCCCACGCCGGTTGCGCCCAGAAACACCAGGAGGAAATGACGTCGAGGTAGGTCGTTACTTTTAGCTTCATCGTCTTGGGCCGCTCGGGATGGTTAATCTGCTTGTCATGGCGAGCGGAACGTCCAACGTCCAACGTCCAACGTCCAACGTTCAATGAAGAGCCCCTGAGGCGATGCTCGATCTCAATCACAT
>DASQLH010000002.1:0-11212 GCA_035630155.1 Chthoniobacterales bacterium | reverse complement strand
GCTTTCCGGAGTGCGGCGGTGGCTTGCCTTCGTCCTTTTCGGGCTCCAGAAAACCTACGCCGCTTATCCCTTCGTCGGCTACGGCACAGACTGGCTCGCGTTCGGCCATTTCATCATCGCGTTGTTTTTTATCGGACCGTTGCGTGATCCGATTCCTAATGCGTGGGTTCTCCGCTGCGGACTGGTTGCCTGCGCGGCGGTTATCCCTCTCGCCCTGATCTGCGGACACATCCGCCACATTCCGCTCGCGTGGAGACTGCTCGATTGCGCGTTTGGAATCATCGGAGCAATTCCTCTTCTTTATTGCCTCCATTTAACGAAGAGGCTCTCTCGCCAGACGTGAAGTTTCGATATCGAAAACCGTCGGGCCGGGTGCGCGCCGCCACCTATATCGTCTTATACTTAGCCCTTATTACCATCTCGCCTCTTCCAGACCGCCTGGTGTTGTTCCCGACAACGTATCGCATCGACGCCGGTGCGGCTGTGCGGAAACCGATTCCATTTGAGGACGGCGAATTAGAAATCTGGACGGCCCAGTCACGGTTGGCCAAACAGCGCGGGCAGGCGGAGATCTACGTCTTGCGATTTTACGGCAACGCCGATCGCGCGGACCGGTGGGTCGCGGACGAAGCGGAGATGTGGAACAACCGGGCGGTGGAAGTGTGGGGCGCAAATTACCCCGGCTTTGGCGGCAGCACGGGACCGGCCCGTCTCGCCCGGCTGGGGCCGGCGGCGCTCGCCGCGTTTGATGCCCTCAAACAAACCGCGGGCGACCGCCCCATTGTGGTCTTCGGCGCGAGTCTCGGGACAACGACCGCGCTGCATATCGCCGCGCAACGAAAAGTCGCGGGCCTGATTCTGCACAACCCGGTGGCGTTGCGGCAGATCATCCTGCGCCAGTTCGGCTGGTGGAACTTGTGGCTGTTCGCAGGACCCATGGCCCAGAAAATTCCTCGTGATCTTGATAGCATCACCAACGCCAAGGCGTCTCGCGTCCCCGCCATTTTCCTGCTGGCCGAAAAGGATGAAGTCGTTGCGCCGAAGTACCAGCGCCTGGTCGTTGCGGCTTACGCTGGCGAGAAGCGCAACGTGACGCTCGCCGGCGCCCGACATAACAACCCGCTGGATGGCGCCAGCATCGCAAACTTTCTCGACGCGCTCGACTGGCTCCTCCCGCGCCAGCCGGAATAACCAATCGCGCTACCCCTTTAGATACTTCTCGAACCAACTGACGATGCGGACCGTCGAGTGGATGCGGTTCGGCGTTTTGCGCCAGCCATGTCCTTCGTCCGGAAAGAGCACATACTCGACGGGAATGTTCCTCCGCTTCAGGTCTTCGACGACCTGTTCGGCTTCGATAACAGGGACGTTGGTGTCGTTGGCACCGTGCAGGACGATGGTCGGCGTGCGCAGGCGTTCGAGGCGATGGATCGGCGACAACTTCTTGAGCAACTCGGCTTCGGTCTCGGGATTGCCGTATTCCACCTTTGAGATCGCCGCCATCCAGGGCTGGGTGTTCTTGAAGAAGGTCTCGAAATTGACGATGCCAAAAAGGTTCGCGCCCGCCGCGAAGAGGTCCGGGTATTCCGTCAGCCCGGCCATCACCATGTAGCCGCCGTAGGAGCCGCCCATGATGCCGATGCGGCGCGGATCGGCGATCTTCGCGCCGATGACGTAATCGACCGTCGCCTTGATGTCGCGCACGCCGTTTTCGCGGAGAGCGCCATTGTCGAGATTGACGAAGCGCTTTCCGAAACCGGCAGAGCCGCGCACGTTCGGAGCGAACACGGCAATGCCGCGCGAGACGAGCGCCTGGTAAGTCGAGCTGAAATTGGGGCGCTCCTGGCCTTCGGGGCCGCCGTGGAAATTCAAGACGACCGGCGCGGGTCCGGACACATCTTTGGGCCGATACAACCAGCCGCTCAACTCCAGGCCGTCCTCCGCCTTGTAGCGGAGCAGCTCGGGCCGGACCATGGTCGTGAGATCAACGCCCGCATGCGGGCTGCGCGAAATTTGCGTGAAGCGCTGCGACTTCAGGTCGAGGACGTGAATGTCTCGCGGCGCGGCTGAGCCCGAGGCCACGATCGCCAGCCGGGAGCCATCCTTGGAGAACTCTCCCTCTCCCACGATCTCCCCCGGAAAACGGGGGCCGGGAGACGTTTTGCCTGCCTTGATATCGAAAAAGGCGAGCTCGTTTTTCCCAGCCACGTTCCAAAGAAGCGCCAGCTTCGTGCCCTCTTCATTGATGATCGCGCCCGCGGCCTCGGCGTCATCGCGCGCGGCGATTACTTCGATATCGCCAGGCTTTCCGTCTTTGCCCAGGCGCACGCGAGCGAACGCGCTGAGATCGCGATCTTTATTCGAGGTGAAATAGATCGCCTGCCCGTCGGGCGCGAACCGCGCGCTGCCGAACGAGCCGGGCCCTTCGTGCGGAGTCAGCAAAGCTTCCTTGCCAGTGGCAACCTCGACGAGAAACAGGTTATTATCGCCGCGGTTCATCAGCCGGCTGATGATGGCAAAACGGTTGTCGCGCGTGATGTCCTGGACGCCGCCGACACCCTTGTTTTCGGCCACCATCTGCAACTTACCGGTGGCAAGATCTACGAAGTAGCTGTCAGTCGTCGCCGGATCGCGGCGGCTCGAGGAGATGGCCAGAATTTTCCCGTCTGCGCTCCATCGGTCCATGAAGTTGTTCTCCTTGCCGCCGTCGGTCAGGCGCCGCATCCCGCCGCCATCCGGCTTCATGACGTAAACCTGGGTGTTCAGCCCGCCGCCGGGCGCCACCTCGAAGGCCAGGAATTCGCCGGTGGGCGACCAATCCACTTCGTCCACCGCATCATCCAGCGCGGTCACCTGCTCGGGAAAGCCGCCGGTCGCCGGCATAATGTAAATTTGCGGCACCCCGCTCATGTTCGACACAAACGCGACCCCGGTCCCATCCGGCGAGAACGATGGCGACCAACACGCCCCCACCTTCGCCATCAGGGCGACAGAGCGTTCGAGCTCGTTAGGCGGCGGGGTCTCGGCCTGCGCAGGACTCCGGAGCAGGGTGAAAACGGCAGCGAGGGCGAGGTGGTTGTTTTTCATGGCAATGTGATTTGGATAAACGAGCTAATAAATTATCTGGCCAGTTCGGCGATCGTCTTCTCGAGCCCGCTGACCACGAGCGCAAAGCGATCGTACTCGAGCTTGTCGGGAGTGTCGGTCGCTTCGTGATAATGAGGATAACGGAAGGGCGCGGTGTCTGTAACCATGATGGCGGCGGGATAACCGCATTGCCAGAACGACCATTGGTCGGACCAGGCGACGCCGGAGATGAAGGCCGGCAGCGTCGCCCCTTCGGAAGGAATTCTTCCCTGCTGCCGGAAGAGGCCGAGGGTGCGCTTGAGAAACGCGCGGGCGCCGGTATTTCCCACGAAGCCGATGAAATTTCCCGTGGTCGGATGAGCCAGGCTCAGCCCGGGCGCGGGATAATTCTGCGAGCGCGGCGCATCCGAATAATACCCGATCGTTTCCAAACTGATCATGCCGGCGATCTGATCGCCGCGCGCCTTGCACCGGCTCGCGTAAACGAAACTTCCCATCTGCTCGGTTTGGAAGAAGGGTGGCTCTTCATTCACGAAAGCGACGAAACGCAGAGTCTGCTCGGTGGGCTTCCCGGCGAAGCGGCGGGCGACGGCGAGGAGAGCGGCGACCCCGCTGCCGTTGTCGTTCGCGCCCGGGCAACCGACGACGGAATCGTAGTGCGCGCCGATGACGATGATTTCCGGGCGGGCACCGGGAATCTCCGCCTCGATATTGTGAAAAGCCTTTCCATCCAGGTCGTAACTGATTCGGCGCGGTTGGAGTGCAGCGCGAGAAAAGGAGGCCTCGATGAAATCAGCCGCGGCGTTGAGTTGAGAATATCGCAGCATATTCCGCTCGCCGATTTCACCAGCGAGAGCCTGCACGTCGGCGACCAGCTCAGTGCGGAGGACGATCTCCGCGTCTGAGAGCGGCGCTGCCTTGAAAATTTTCTTGCCGGGCATTCGGAACATGACCCACCAAAGTAAGAAAAAGACGATCCCGAGCGCCAACGCAATCCGCAGAGAGCTCAGCAAAACGCGCCGAAGCATTCCGGACTATCTGTCATTAGGGCGGACATGCAGTAGAATTTGATTTTACGCTACGTTCAGATATAACTGGAGCCCGGCTTTCCCCATGAATGTCATCTCTCGCCTTCTTCCGCGGCGGCTCATTTTCGGCGTGCTTTTTTTGGGCGTAGGACTGGTGCTGGCGCAGCAATCCGAGGGCGGTTTGGTCGGTTTTGAAGAAACCGGAAGCATGGCCCACGCACGCGCGCATCACACGGCAACGTTGCTGCCCAACGGCAAAGTGCTGGTGGCAAGCCACAGCGCAGAACTCTACGATCCCGCGAACGGGACCTGGACGACGACTGGCACCCCCGCCAACCTACGCAGTTATCACACGGCGACATTGCTGCCTGATGGCAAGGTGCTCGTGGCAGGCGGGCTGGTTGGTTTCAATGGTCTGGCGAGCGCGGAACTTTACGATCCGGCGACCGGGACCTGGACATCGACCGGCAGCCTGAACACCAGGCGCCGTTTACACACGGCGACCTTGCTGCCGAACGGCAAGGTGCTCGTGGCCGGAGGTTTCGTCGATGAACCCTTTACCATCGTCGGGGGCTACACTACTCCCACAGCGGAACTCTACGACCCCGCCAGCGGGACTTGGACGACCACGGGCAGCCTCGTCCAACAACGCTATCAACACACGGCGACGTTGTTGCCCAACGGCAAGGTCCTCGTGGCCGCCGGTGACGGACACTTCTCCGGCGGCGGCGTTCAGGCGAGCGCGGAACTCTATGATCCGGCAAGTGGGACCTGGACATCGACCGGCAACCTGACCGCCGAACGCACGAATCACACAGCGACGTTACTGGCGAATGGCCAGGTGCTCGTCGCCAGCGGTTCCGGCGACCTCGATTCTAACTACACCCTTCTGAATACTGCGGAGCTCTACAATCCCGCGAGCGAGACCTGGTCGCCGACCGGCAGCCTCGTGACCGCCCGCATCAATCACACAGCCACGCTACTCCAAGGCGGGAAGGTGCTCGTCGCGGGCGGCTCTGGGGGTGGCGCCTTCGGGAGCGAACGCGCGGAACTCTACGATCCTTCGAGCGGGAGCTGGATGTCGACCGGGAGTCTTGTCACCGGGCGTCGCGATCATACGGCGACGCTGCTTGCTGACGGCGACGTCCTCGTCGCCGGCGGTCGTGACGGCGACAACTTTTTCGCCAGCGCTGAGCTATACGGCAAATCCATGCCTACGCTCTTGAACATTTCCACGCGCACGCGCGTGCTCACGGGAGATAAGGCGCTGATCGGCGGCTTTATCATTACGGGCACTGAGCAGAAGACCGTGATCGTTCGCGGCGTTGGGCCTTCCTTGCCGGTCGGCGGAACGCTGGCCGATCCGGTTATCGCCGTGCACGGTCCGTCCGGCGAGCTCCTCGGCACCAACGACAATTGGAACGATGCCGCGACTCGGCAGGAGATCAGCGATAGCGGGCTTGCGCCGGCCAACGATCGGGAATCAGCGCTCTGGGGAGTAATCAATCCCGGAGCCTACACCGTGATTCTCACCGGCAAGGATGGAGGAACCGGGGTGGGCTCAGTCGAGGTTTACGACCTCGACCCGGCTGCTGATTCCAGACTGGCTAACATCAGCTCGCGCGGCTTTGTGGACACGGGCGACAACGTCATGATCGGCGGATTGATTGTCGGCGGAGGCGAGCCATCCGGCACGGCCCAGGTGGTGGTGCGGGCGCTTGGTCCTTCCATTCCCGTAAATGACGCCCTGGCCAATCCGACAGTGGAATTGCACGACGCGGATGGAGCGACGATCGCCTTCAACGACAACTGGAAGACGCGGCCCGACGGCAGCAGCCAGCAGGCGGAAATCGAAGGCACCACAATTCCGCCCGCGAACGATTTAGAATCTGCCTTTGTGCGAAGACTTCCGCCCGGCAGCTACACGGCCGTTGTCCGCGGGAAGAACAACACGACCGGAATAGGACTGGTGGAAGCTTACCACCTGCCTTAACGCCGGGGAGCTGCACATCCCTCCGCTATGCCGTTGAAACTCCTGTTCCGAATTTTTCCGCGGCGGAGCACGTTCCCGCTCCTTTTTCTGAGCTTGGGCCTGGCGCTCGGGCCGCGATCCGACGCTGGTACGGCCAGTTTTGAAAACACCGGAAGCCTGGCGGAAGCACGCTCGGGCCATACGGCGACATTGTTGAATACCGGCGCGGTCCTCGTCGTCGGGGGAGATAGCACCGGTGCCGGCAACACACTTGTCTCCACGGAACTCTACGATCCGGCGAGTGGAACTTGGACGGCCACCGGCCCTCTCACGACCGACCGCGCCGATCACACCGCGACCTTGCTGCCCAACGGGAAGGTGCTGGTGGCTGGAGGGCGAACGTTTTTCTACGATCTGGCAAGCGCCGAATTATACGATCCAGCCACGGGGATCTGGACATCGACCGGCAGCCTGAACGTCAAGCGCCGTGCTCACACTGCGACCTTGCTGCCCAACGGAAAGGTGCTGGTTGTGGGTGGCCGTCAGGAAGAGTTCAGCTCCGTATATTCTCTCTCATCAGCCGAGGTGTACGATCCGGAAACTGGAACGTGGTCGATGACTGGCAGCCTCGCAGCCGATCGCTTCGGGCACACGACCACCCTGTTATCCAGCGGAAAGGTCCTCGTCGCGGGCGGCTTTCGACAGGGCTTCAACACTTTAGCCGGCGCCGAATTGTACGATCCGGCGACAGGGACCTGGACGCCGACCGGCAGCCTCACCACCCCACGCAGCGCTCACACGGCAACGTTATTGGGCAACGGCATGGTGCTAGTCGCGGGCGGACACAGCGGTCGCGGAATCCCCGATGGCTTCCTCAATAGCGCAGAGCTTTACAATCCGGCCACCGAAACGTGGAGCTCGACGGGCAGCTTCGGCGCCCCGCGCCAGGACCACACGGCAACGCTGCTGCCTTCCGGCAGGGTCCTCATTGCGGGCGGTAGTGGTGGTCCCAACGGCACGGTGGCAAGTGGCGACCGGTACAATCCGGTTGGCGGCGAATGGTCGACCGTTGCCACTATGGCCACGCCACGCCATAACCACACGGCGACGCTGCTGCATAACGGGCCTCTCCTCCTCGCGGGAGGCGCGAACGGCAACCAGCCCCTCGCCAGCGCTGAACTTTACCGGAGACTGTTTCCCTCCCCGCTCAATATTTCAACGCGATTGCATGTCCAGACTGGGGACAAGGTTCTCATCGGTGGCTTTATTATTGATGGAACAGATCCGAAGACGCTGATCGTGCGCGGAATGGGGCCGTCCCTGCCGGTGCCTGGGGCGCTGGCCGATCCAACCATCGAAGTTCACGGTCCGGCCGGCCAGCTCGTCGCCACGAATGACAACTGGAGGGACGCTGCCACCAGCCAGCAAATCAGCGAGAGCGGGCTCGCCCCCACCAACGATGCTGAATCAGCGCTCTGGGGAGTCATCAACCCCGGCGCTTACACGGTCGTCTTGGAGGGAAAGGACGGAGAAAATGGGGTGGGTTCGGTCGAGGTTTACGACCTCGATCCAACCTCCGATTCAGGCCTGGCCAACATCAGCACCCGCGGCTTTGTCGACACGGGCGACAATGTCATGATCGCTGGTTTTATTGTTGGGGGAGGTACTCCGGGGCACGCGGCTACAGTCGTGGTGCGCGCCCTTGGCCCGTCAATTCCAATGAACGGCACCCTGGCCGATCCAACCGTTGAGTTGCACAATGAAAATGGCACCTCGATCGCCTTCAATGATGACTGGAAGAGGCGGCCGGACGGCAGCAACCAGCAGCCGGAAATCGAAGCTACCCACGTCCCTCCTTCGAATGATTTGGAATCGGCCTTGGTCCAGGGGCTCTTGCCCGGCAGCTACACCGCCATTGTCCGCGGAAAGGATGGCTCCACCGGAATAGGCCTCGTGGAAGCTTATCGCATCCAATAACGGCGCATTCCAGAGTGCCGAACTCGGTGGCGGTTGCTCAGGGCGAAGCCTATCCCAATTTTTTCCGGAACCGGAGCGCGCACACGCAAAAGAGCAACAGGGCCATGCCCGACATAATTCCGAGCGAGGGCCAGTACTCGAGGAAGGTCGCGCCGCGCAGGATAATCGCACGCGCCAGGTCGATGAAATAAGTGGTCGGGAGAACGGCGCCGATGGCGTAAAAGATCCAGGGCATCGTTTCGCGCGGGAAAATGAAGCCGGAGAAGAAAACGCTCGGGAGAATGAAGGTCATCGACATCTGCAGCGCCTGCATCTGGTTCTCCGCTTTCGTGCCGACGAACAGGCCAATGCTGAGCAAAGCGAAAACGTAAATGAACGTCGCCAGCATCAGGGCGACAATGCTCCCGGCTATCGGCACGAAAAACACGAAACGCATGATCGCGAAAAGCAGAACGGCCATGACCATCCCGATGCAGAGATACGGGATCAGTTTTCCGAGCATCAACCCCCACCGGCTCAGCGGACTCACGAGAAGCTGTTCGAGCGTCCCACGCTCCCGCTCCCGCACCATGGCCATCGCCGTGGCAAAGGTGGTGCCGATCTGGAGGACAACGCCGATCACCGCGGGCACATAAAAGTTCGGGCTCCGCATCGTGGGGTTGTAAAGCATCTGCGGCCTGATCTCGATCGGCACGGTGCGCCGGCCGCCTTCCAGCATCAGCATTTCGAGAGACTGGGTGAGACCCACGCCGAGGGCGGTGTTGAGCGCCTGGAGCGCGGTGGTGGAGTTGGAGCCGTCGATCAGCATTTGCACCTGGGCGGGATGGCCGCTGCGCAGATCGCGCGTGAAATGCGGGGGGATCTGCATCCCCACATTAGCGCGGCCTTTGCGGATCGCGCTCGCCATCTCCTCCACGCTTTGCACCTCGCCGACGATCCGGAACGTCTCGGTGTTGACGAAGCGATCGAGAAAGCGGCGGCTCTCGACCGTGCGATCCTCGTTCAGGATCACCATCGGCATGTGTTTCACGTCGGTGTCGATCGCGTAACCGAACGCGATCATCTCAATGAGCGGCGGAAAGAGCATAAAGAAGAGCGTCATCGGATCGCGCAGGACGGTGATGAACTCCTTGAACAGGATCGCGCCGAGACCGCGGAAAGGGCCGTGCTTCATTGAATCGATTTTACAGGAGTAAACAGAGGAAACGGAGACTGCCCAAGACCTCTCTTGCCTCTGTTACCTCCTGTTGAGACTCCCTGCCTTGTCCCCCGATCACGCGGCCTGCTCTCGTTGATTTTCTTCCGCGTGCTTCGCGGTGAGGGAAACAAAAACATCCTCGAGCGACGGCCCGATCTCGTGAATCTCGGGACTCGCGATGCCGACGCTGCGCAGCTTTTCGTCGATCTCCTGCCGCCGCACGCTCTCATCGACGAGCAGATGCATCGATTGCCCGAACACAGTCGCGTTCAGCACGCCCTTCACTTCCCGCATCGCGCGCAACGCAACCGTCACGTGATCGCACGTCACATCGAGGCGCCGCGTGCCGGACGGACTGACTTCCGGCATTTTTTTCAAGTCGTCCGGCTCTCCGCAGACAATCAATCGTCCCATGTAGATATAACCGACGTGCGAACAGCGTTCCGCTTCGTCCATGTAATGGGTCGTAACGAAGAGCGTCATCCCCTGCCCTGAGAATTCGAAGAGCAAATCCCACAGTTCCCGGCGCGCGACCGGGTCGATCCCGGCCGTCGGCTCGTCGAGAAAAAGAACCGTCGGATGATGCATGAGCGCGCAGGCCATGGCGAGGCGTTGCCGCCAGCCGCCGGAGAGGAGCGCGGCGCGGCGGTCGAGATATGGCTCGAGATGCGTTATGGCGATCAGCTCATCGCGCCGCTGCTTCAGCTCGCGATCGGGAAGGCTGTAAAGCTTGCCGGAAAAAAGGAGGTTCTCATTTACGGTCAGCTCGTCGTAGAGCGAAAATTTCTGCGACATGTAACCGATCAACTCCTTGGTCGCTTCCCCTTCGCGCCCGATATCGTGGCCGGCGATCCTGGCCGTGCCTTCCGTCGGCTCGAGGATGCCGCAGAGCATCCGGATCACCGTCGATTTGCCGGAGCCGTTCGGGCCGAGAAAGCCAAAGATCGAGCCGCGGGCGACGGAGAAGCTGACGTGATCGACCGCGGTAAAATTGCCGAAGCGCTTGGTCAGCCCTTCGCACTCGATCATCGCGTCCGTCATTGAAAAAACTTTTGTCGGGCGTTTCTGTGAAACGCCATCGAGCTTCCGGCGTCCGCCGCGGCGGACGCCCTACAAAACGCTTTCATTTGCTAACGTTCGGAAAGTAGATGTCGGCGGACATGCCGGCGCGCAGCTGGTCCTCCTTGTTGTCGAGCCGGACCTTCACGCCGAACACCTGCTTGATGCGGTCCTCGACCGTCTGGACGTTGCGCGGCGTAAATTCCGCCTTGCGATTCACCTGCTCGACCACGCCGGAAAAATCGCGGCCGGGATGGGAATCGACACGCACGCGCACGGTCTCGTTGAGCATGATCGAGCCGAGCCAAAGTTCGGGCACATAGACGCGGACCCAGAGGCGATCGGGCAGAATCAAAGTCGCCACTTCGCGATTGGCCGGGAGCACGTCGCCTACTTTCACGCTCAGGATTTCCAGGATCGAATCCGCGGGCGCGATGATTTTCATTTCCTGGATCTGCGCGTCCATGTCCGCCAGCTGGGCCTTCGCCTGCTCGACGCGGGCGCGCGCGGCCGCGATGTTCATCTCCTGCGCCTTCGCCGCGCTCATGGCGCGTTCGGCTTCGCTGGGTGAAACCGTGTGGCGCTTGAGCAAATCCTGCTGGCGTTGCGCGTCGGCCCGCAAAAACTCGAGCTGTGCGCTTTGCGCTTCGACATCATGCTGCGCGGTATTGATCTGCGCCGCGGCCAGATCGCGACGGGCTTTTAGTTCGGACGCTTCTAACTGGACGATGACCGCGCCCAGCTTCAACACGTCGCCTTCCCACGCGAAAATTTTCTCCACGCGTCCGGCCGAGCGTGACGCCACGTGGACTTCGTCCACCTCGATCGTGCCGGAAACCGTATTGCTCTGACGATTACATCCCGCGAACAACACGAGCGCCATACTGGCGG
>DASQLH010000001.1:0-5135 GCA_035630155.1 Chthoniobacterales bacterium | reverse complement strand
CGGGCTGATCCTCCCCCCCGATGTCGGCGTCGAATCGTCCTCATAACGGCCCCGAGTTGGACTAGGAGGCGGTGTTGGACTCGCAGTCGGACTAGGTCTCGGCGGCGGTGTCGGCGTCCAATAGTCATAAGGGCCCCGACTTGGACTAGGAGCCGGTGTTGGGCTCGCAGTAGGACTAGGTTTCGGAGTCGGCGTCTCACTCGGAGTGGGGCGAGGCGTTGGCGTCAGTTTCGGTGTTGAGGTCGGCGTTGACGTCGGCGTTACACTCGGCTTTGGACTAGGCGTCGGCGTTACAATTCGGGGAGTCGGACTGGGGCTGCGTTGAGGCCGAGTCGCTGATGGACTGGGCGACGGCCGCGGTCGAATGCCTGGCGGCTCGCCGGGGGAAGACTTGCGTTGCCGCAGCGCGACCGCTGCAATGAGGTCCTGACTGGGTAAGGGCGCAAAGTCCGTGATGAGTGGGTGCGTTTTCGTCAGCTCATCGAGGTCAACCTCTACCGGCACCGGAAGCATCGTGGCGTCGGGCGGAACATCGAGCATTTGCCCGGCGCGAACATTGCGAACGCGGCGAGGGTCTTTCACGAGAGAAAGACGCGCGCGCCCTTCCAGAGTGATCAATTTGCTGTTACCCGCGGCGTCCGATTCGAAGATGACCGTGGTGCCGGTAATGGCCACCGTGACGACGTGGGTGTTAATGGCGCCGCCGCGGGAATCCTTTGGCACGCGAAGGAGAATCGAACCGCTATCGAGTTTTGCGGTCCGCCCTGCCTTGCTGAAACTGAAGATCGTGTCCGCGCCCAGGCGAGTAATGGTCAGGTCGGCGAACGTGAGTTCCGAGCGGGACTCGCCGCCGGTCCGCACGGCGGTGTCTTCGGAAACTTTGTCGTCCACGGCCGCCGGCCGGGCGTCGGCTTCGGAGGGCAAAAGTTTGACGTCGCGGATGATTTGCGTGACCCGCGCCTCCGAAGACGCAGCCGTCACGGTGGGTTGGGGCGCGAGAACGGCCAGGCTCGCCATCGAGCCGGCCAGGAGTCTGGAGGCAAGATTCATCTGACAACATCGACTCAGGGAAGTTCCTAGAATGGGAATCCTGCTTGAGAGTGTCGAGCGCAAAACTCATGCGCAGGATGACCAGGCCACTTTAAAAATCCGGCGTACCACCGCAACTCCACCTTTTTTGCGCGCAACGTCCTACGTCACAGGCTAGCTTCGCGGAAATTCATGGAAGAGACGACCGACAGCCCTAACAAACCCAAACGCCCAAATCCGTGGGTGGCCCGCGTCCTCGGCGTAGTCACGCTGTTATGCGTTTTTATTCCGGCGCTTTTCTGGAAGGGAGGCGTGCTCGAGGGCGAGGCGATCTCATTCATTATTAATTACGCTGACGATCGGTCGGTCCTGCAGAAGGTTTTTGCCGTGCAGTTGAATGACTTCGACACCTTCCAGGCCCGAGAACTCAGCTTCTTTTTCGATTATCTGGACGCCAGTTTTTATCTTTTTCTCCTGAGACACTTCGATGTCGCCCTCTTCATTCCTTTGAGTGCGCTTGTCTCGTCCATCCTGATTATTCTGATTTACAGGCGTGGCCTGCGTCGCACCCTGCCCGGCATTGATCGTCTGACGGCGGAGCTGTCGTTGCTGCCTTTTTTGACCTGTTTCGTTTTCGTTTCGACCATGGGCGTCTTCTACCGATCGGGCAAGCCTCTCCTGGCGCCAGTTCTTCTCGCGCTCATGTTCCACCTTCTGGGCGCCGCGCGATCGCGCACCGGCAGATCGACCTTGGAGAAGGGTTGGGCCATGGTGAACCGCCAAAGTCTGATCACCTTCGGTCTCTTCCTTGTCGCCGCCCTGCTCGACCGACAGGGGTTTTTCTACGTTTTGATCTCCTTTTCAGTCCTTCTTGTTCACTTCCTGATCACCAGGAGATTGAAGGACTTGCTGATCGCATCGGGAGCGGCGGCCATTCTGGCGCACCTATACAACTGGCTTCTTGGGCCCGCCATAGTCTGGGCGGTGAACGCCTATCGGGTGGATTTCTTCTACCAACGTATTCCCGTGGAGGAACTGGCAAAGTTGCCGGCTCATGCGGTAAAGGCGGGCTGGCTCTTAATCGCCAACATGGCTGCCTTGTTAGGGGGTTACTACGTCGTCGGATATCTCGTCCTTTCGGTTATTATCGGCTGGTTGGTCTGGAGGACCATAGGCCTCTATAAAGAACGGGTGCCGGGAAAGTTTCGCGAGCGCTATGCGTCCGGCGCAAGCTTGGGAATTATCTACGCATTGATGGTCCTCGCTCTGCAAGTCGTCATGTTCGCTTTGATGCTCGCGCGGCACCGTTTCATTTATGATTGGGTAGATCATTGGTACTGGTATTACTCGCTGCCATTCCTGATGACGGTCCTCTTCGGTCTTGCGCTCCTGCTCAATGCTCTGCTCCCGCGTATGGGCACGATCCAGCGCCGAGTGCTGAGAGTGGCCCTGGTGTTGATTGCGATCAGCAACCTGCTGCACCTCCCCGCCAATCGAAAGTTGATGCTCACCTCCCAGTGGTTCAGCCAGGAGTATCCGTTATCGGAGATGCTCAAAGCCTCTGTTCGGCACCACTGGCGCCATCCGGACCTGGACGAGGAATACACGCGGTTTTTCCTCTTCCATGAGCAGCAGCGAAAATCGGTGAAGTAGAGCAACCAAGAATGGAAGAGACGGCCCACAGCCCAAAGAAAGCCAACGGCTCAAATGCGATCCTGGGCAGGGCTTGCGGGGTTCTCGCAATGTTATGTGTCTTTATTCCAGCGGTATTCTGGGGCGGGGGCGTGCTTGAGAACGAGACGACTAGATTCATTGTCAATTACTCAGACAGCCGGTCTGTCCTGCAGAAGGTTTTTAACCCCTTCTTGAATGACTGGAACATGTACCAGGGCAGGGAGCTGAGTTACCTGTTTGATTACCTGGACGCGAGATTCCTTTTATTTCTCGTTAAGCACTTCGATGTTTCCATCTTCATTCCTTTAAGCGCCGTCGTCTCATCCATATTTATCATCCTGATCTTCCGACGCGGTGTTCGTCAGATTCTGCCAGGTCTTGATCGTGTCACGGCCGAGCTGTTGTTGCTGCCCTTCCTGACATGTTTCGTTTTCGTTTCGACCATGGGCCTTTTCTACCGCTCGGCCAAGCCCCTGTTAGCGCCAGTGCTTCTCGCAATTATGTTTTACATTCTGCGCATCGCGCAGTCGCGTCCCCAGGGATCGGCCTTCGAGCAAGGTCGGGCGATTGTGAACCGCCAAAGTCTCTTCTCCTTCGCCCTTCTCGTGGTCGCCGCCCTGCTCGACCGTCAGGGATTCTTTTATGTTTTAATCGCCTGCGTGGTTCTTCTGGTTCACTACCTGATGACAAGAAGATTGAAAGACTTGTTGATTGCAGCAGCCGCGGCGGCGATCTTCGGACACCTTTACAATGTCGTTCTTGGACCGGCTATTATCTGGGCGGTGAACGGCCAGCAGGTGGATTTTGGCTTCCAGCGCATTCCAGCGGAAGAACTGGCAAAGTTGCCAGTTCACTGTCTCAAGGCCGGCAGGCTATTATTCGCCAATGCCGCTGGCATGGTCGGAGGTTACTATGTCGTTGGATATCTCGTCCTATCCCTTGTCGCGGCTTGGTTTGGGTGGAGAGCGATACTTTTTTATAAAGGATGGATGCCGGAGAAGCGGCGCGAACAGTTCAAGTCCGGTCAAAGCCTGGGAATAATCTACGCCTTGATGGTCCTCGCTGCGCAAATCGTCATGTTCGGTCTCATGATTGCGCGACACCCATATATTTATGATTGGATGGACCACCGGTACTGGTATTATCCGCTACCGTTTCTCATGACCGTGCTCCTCGGGTTGGCGCTCCTGCTCAATGCCCTCATCCCGCGCCTCCGAATCGGGCAGCGCCAGGTTTTGAGGGTGGCTCTGGTGTTGATTGCGGTTAGTAATCTGTTGCACCTGCCCGCCTATCGTAACCTGATGGTTGGCGCGCCTTGGTTTGGCCCCGTCTACGCTCGGGCGGAGAAGCTGAAAGTCTCCATCCGCAACCGCTCGGCCGATCCAGAATTAGGGGAAGAATACAACCGGTTTTTTCTTTTGCACGAACGGCGCCGCAATCGTTGAATTCGATTGCCACGGCCCCAGGCCGGGCTCCCGCGGCGCCTCCGATTGACCCACACTGGACGCACCCGCATAGTGCAGCGCTTTATGTCGATCGAGCTGACCCGAAATTTCTGCATCATCGCGCATATCGATCACGGAAAGACGACGCTTTCGGATCGATTGCTCGACCGCACGGGCACAATCCACGAGCGCGACAAGCAGGATCAGCTCCTCGATTCGATGGACCTCGAACGCGAGCGCGGCATCACGATCAAGGCCCATCCGGTGGCGATGCGTTATACCGCCAGGAATGGGCAAAAATACCGGCTCAACCTTCTCGACACGCCGGGACATGTCGATTTCGCCTACGAAGTTTCGCGGTCGTTGGCGGCTTGCGAAGGCGCGTTGCTCATCGTCGATGCGGCGCAGGGTGTGGAAGCGCAAACGGTCGCGAACGTCCATCTCGCCCATAAGCAGGGGCTGACGATCATCCCGGTGATCAACAAGATCGATTTGCCGAACGCCGACATCCCGGCGGTCCACAAGCAGCTCGAGGAGATTCTCGCCATTCCCGCCGAGGAAGCGATCGATGCCAGCGCGAAGATGGGAATCGGCATCGAGGAAATTCTCGAAGCGATCGTGCATCGCGTTCCGCCGCCGCCCAAGCCCCCTGATGAAGTTTTACGCGGGCTCGTCTTTGATTGTGTCTTCGATATTTACCGCGGCGTCGTCGCCTACGTCCGCATTTTTTCGGGATCGATGGAGGCGGACCAGGGCATCAAGCTGATCAATAACGACGCTCGCTACGAGGTGAAGGAAGTCGGCGTTTTCACCCCCAAGATGTTCCCGCAAAAGCGGCTCCAGGCGGGCGATGTCGGTTATTTCATCGCGAACATCAAGAGCACCGCCGACATCAAAATCGGCGATACCGTGACCGATTTGCGTCATCCCGCGAAGGAACCGCTGCCCGGTTTCCAGGAGATTCATCCGATGGTCTTCAGCGGGATT